>CAZXRA010000206.1:0-19107 GCA_964643485.1 uncultured Iamiaceae bacterium
AGGTCACCGGTGGTGATGTCCTCGTCCACCACGGTCAGGTTGTGGGGAACGCTCCCGTCGTTGGCCACGTGGAGGGATCCGCCAGCGGTCACCGAGATGGCGGCCGGGGCGATGGCCAGCTCCGTGAGCGAGACGTGCACCGGCGCGGCCGCCGCCGTCGCCTCCTCCCCGCCGGAGCCCGCCGCCACCAGGAACGCCGTGATCGACAGGGCGAAGGTGGCCAGGACGGTCAGGACGCCGAGGACGAGGCTGACGTTGCGCACGTCGTCGCGGGTCGAGGGGGTCGGGGCGTTGGGCATGGGATCCTCCTTGGGCACGTCCTCAGGATCGGCCACCCCGGCCGAGCCGGGCAGGGGACCAGGACCCCACCACCTCGGGACCAAAGTCCTGACCTGGGGAGTGATCGGGCTTACAGCAGGAGGCGGCGGCGGAGGGGGGCTCGCAGGAGGTGACCGGCGACGACGGGGCACCAGACGAGCAGGAGCCGGGCCGTCAGGGCGGCGGCCACGGCCGGCGCCACGGGGAGGCCGAGCACCATCAGGCCCCCCGCCATGACGATCTCTCCCACCCCGGGGGCTCCGGCGATGGGGGAGCGGTCGGCGAGGCCGGTGACGAGCAGGTGGACGGCGATGACGCCGACGACCGCCACGCCTCCGCCCACGGCGGCCGTCGCGGCCACCGTGACCAGAGCGCCGGCCGCGGTGGCGCCGCCGGAGGCGAGGGCGAGGATGGGGCCGTCCGTGTCGCCGAGCGGCCATCGACCGCCGTCGTGGTGGGTCGGTCGCGGGCGGCGGCGTGGCACGGTGGCCAGGAGCGGGGCGGAGGCCACGACGGCCAGCAGAAGGAGGCCGTTCACGTGGTCGGGGACGGCCAGAGGGACGTCGAGCCACCAGATCGTGGCGGCCGCCATGGCGATCGCCGCCAGCCAGGTGGCGAGAGCGGCCCGCCGGACCAGGCCGATGCCACGGCCGGCCTCGTCCTCGGGCACCCCGGCTCGTCCCAGGTAGGAGATGAGCTCGCCGCGACCGATCCGGCGGCCGTCGAGGGTGGCGGAGCTGAGGGCGGAGAGGTGAGCGAGGGTGGTCCAACCGACGGCGAGGCGCCGGTGGACGGCGGCGATGATGCCGGAGGCCCGGCTCAGCTCCATGACCAGGAGGGCCAGGGCGGCGAGACCGAGCCACCGGTACCCGGCGCCGGTGATCTCCCGGCCCACCGCCCCAGGCCCGGCCAGAGCGACCAGGCCGCCGACGGCGACGATCAGCGAGACCGCGGTGGCGGCGAGGTGGCGCCGGGAGTGGTGTCGTACCGGGTCGGGCGACGCGAGGTCCAGGCCCAGCCGGGCGGCGAGGTGGTGACGCAACCTGTGGAGGCCATCGGTGGAAGCCCGCAACCGGTGCCGCGTCCCCGCCGTCAACGAGAGCGGTTGCAGCTCGGGGAGGGCCCGGGCCAGGACGTCGTCGCCGAGGACCGCGCTGGCCGTGGTGACAGCCCGTTCGGGGCCGACGATCAGGCTGGTGGAGGCCAGCAGCTCGGCGATGTCGTTGTCCAGGGTCCGGCCCGGGGCGGCGCTCTCGGCATGGGCGAAGTCGACGATCCAGGCCCGTTCGTCCTCATCCAGCACCACGTTCGAGGCGACGAGGTCGCGGTGGGCGACGCGACCAGCGTGGACGAGGGAGACCTGGGTCCACACGTCGCGCAGCATCTCGTCGGTGACCGAGGCGGAGGGGAGACGCTCGAGGTCGTGGCCGGTGACGTGCTCCTCCACCAGCCAGACCTGGCCGCGGTCGTGCTCGATGCCCTGGATGGCGGGGACGCGGGCACCGTGCGACCGGGCCAGCAGACCCATCGCCGCCTCCCGGTGAGCCAGGGTGGAGGGATCGAGCACGGCCGCCTCGTCGCGCACGTCGCGGAAGGCCAAGAACCGGGCTGCCCGGTACAACCAGTCGCGGTCGCGGGGCTCGGGATCGAGCAGCTTCACGAACACCGACCCCTCCTCGGTGGTGGCGACGAAGGGGAATGAGCCCTGTGGGAGACCGGGCACCCGTCGGAGGTCGACCGGTCCGTGACCGGCCCGGCGAAGGACGTCGTGCGCCTCGGGCAGGCCCGGGACCCGGTGGGGCGCTCCGAGCAGCAGGTGGATGGCAGAGCCGATGGCCCAGCCCAGCGCGGCGCCGCCCACGATGTCGAGCGGAAGGTGGGCTCCCATGTAGACGCGCGTGAAGCCGACGACCCAGGGCAGGACCCAGAGGGCTCGTCGCCACGGCCGGGGGAGGTAGGGCCCGGCGGCGGTGACGATGGCGGCGGCCACGGCGGTGTGCCCGGAGACGAACCCCAGGCCGTCACCGGTGGCACGCAGCACATCGGCCAGGAAGCCGGTCGGTCGCGGTCGCTGCACGACATCCTTGACAGCCTTGGCCGCGAACCAGGCGACGACCCCGGCCCCGGCCACGTCCAGGGCAGCCCGCCGGTGCCGACGGGCCACGACCAGCATGACCAGCGCGGCGGCGGGTGCGGCCACCACGTTGCCCGCCTGCATGATCACGGTGAGGATCGGTGAGATCTGTGACGGGAGATCGTTGGCCAGGCGGAACAGGTCCGTCTCGAAGACCGTGAGCCGATCCCGCTGCACGGCCAGAGCCGAGACGGCCAGAACGGCCAGCCCGAGACCGAAGCGCACAGCGTCGCCGGGGTGACGCCCGCTGGGTGACGGGACGGCCTCGGGCGACCCGTGATCGCGGCCGGAGAGCGTCGACTCGTCGACGGGAGAGGCGATCACGGGCGATCCCTCCTGGCGCTGAGGCCGGTCGGCACCGAAGAGGTAGGTGGCGGCGGCACCGGTGGCGACGCCCATGGCGATCCCACCGACGATGTCGAGCGGGAGGTGGGCGCCGACGTACATGCGTCCGAAGGCCACGATGGCGACCAGGGCGACGGAGATCTCGCGCCAGGGCCGGCGTAGGTGGACGAAGGTGAGTGTGGCGATGGTGGCCGCGACCGCGAGGTGTCCGGACGTGTACCCCAGAGAGCCGGCGGCGAAGTGCTCGCGAGCCTGGACGTCGGCCAGGAAGGCCCCAGGTCGGCCGCGAGTGGTGATGTCCTTGACGACCTTGGCTGCCACGTAGATCCCCACGCCACTGACGGCCAGCAGGGCGGCCAGGCGGCGACGGGACGCCGCCCAGGCGATGGTGGAGGCGACGGGGATGGTCACGAACACGCCGTACTGCATGAACGGCCAGACGACGTAGTACAGCCAGTCCGGCAGCCCGTTCACGGCCCGGAAGACCGACAGCTCCCAGGCGAAGGGGTCGCGACGGGCGAGGCCCGTCGCCACCACGAAGACCACACCGCTGGTGATGGCGACACCGAGCGGTCGAAGGCCGCGCCGCAGGACGGGCGGAGCTGGCCGAGCGGTCGTCGTGGTCACGGGGCTTCCTCCGGCTTCGGTCCGGATGTCAGCGCCCGGCGGGCGAGGACAGCCGCCGGGGCCTGGATCCAGAAGGTGACAAGGCGACCCACCACGGCGACGAAGGCCGCGGTACCGGCGTCGGCTCCCACCACGACCAACCCGACGAACAGCAGCAGCTCGGCCACCCCGATGCCCCCGGGGGCCGGGGACAGGGAGGCCATGGCGATGGCGCCGATGGCCACCGCCACCAGGGCCTCGGTCCCCACCGTGGCCCCGGCCGCCCGGGCCACGAGCACCAGGGCGGCGGACTGGGCCCCCCGGGCCGCCACCCACCAGGCCATGGCGCCCGCTGGGCCCCGCGGCCGGAGCTGGCCGATCCCGCCCGATCGGGGCAGCACCGCGGTGAGGTCCCAGCCCATGGGGGCCGACCGCAGGGCGACGAGCTCGGCGACCAGCATGGCCGAGCCGAGCAGAAGGGCGATGGCTACGGCCCGGAGGTACCCGTGGGCGCTTTGGAGGCCGCTGACGGTCAGGCCGGTGACGAGGACGGGAGCTACCGCCAGGCCGCTGTCGACCCAGATCGACACGACCCGGGCCGCGCTGGCCGTGCTCATCCCGGCCTGGCGGGCGGCGGCGGAGACCAGGGTGGCGGCGTTGGCCCAGTAGGTCGGGCCCGGAGCCGGGGCGTGGGAGGCCAGCGAGGTGGTGACGGCCAGCCCGACCGAGACCCGGTCCGAGGCCGCCGACCGCAGGGCCAGGCCCCGGGCCGGGTGGACCAGCGATGCCACCAGCGCGGCCGCCGTCACCAGGGGACCGTCCAGGCCGGCCAGGCGGCCCCCGAGGTCGTCCCCGAAGCCGAGGGCGATGCCGCCGTAGAGGCCCAGCGACACCAGAACCGCGCCCACCAGGAGTGGCACCGGGACTGGATCGCCGGCGACATCGCCGCTCCACCCCTCCTCCATCGCCCCGATGGCTTCCCGGAGGGCCTGGAAGCCGCCCTCCACCTGGTGGATGGCCTGGCGGGTGGCGCTGGTGAGCATGCTCGGGAGCAGCCACTCCCGGGCCGCCAGGACGGCCTCCTGACCGATCCCTTCCACCGCCGCAGCCACCGCCCGGTCGACCCCGAGCACGGCGGCGGAGGCGGCCAGGAGCTCGGCCACGTCGGTGTCCAGGAGCTGGCGGCTGGCCGACAGTTCGGCGAAGCTGAAGTCGATGAGAGCGGGGGTGCCGTCGCTCCGGAGGAAGACGTTGGCCAGGCGCAGGTCACGGTGCGCCACCCCGTGGTCTCGCAGCATGGCCACCTGAGACCACACCGCTCGCATTAGCTCGTCGCTCACCTCCGCCCGGTCGGTGTGGTCGAGCGACCGGCCGGCCATCCCCCCGTAGGCGAGAGCGACCCCGTCGTCCCCGAGGTCGGCCACCGTCAACAGGCGAGGCGTGGTCAGTCCCAGCGAGCGGGCGTGGTGGGAGAGAAACGCCTCGTGCTCGGCGGCGCGCTGCAACGAGATCTCGGGAGGGGCGTCGCCGGCCCGCCGTAGCCGGGCCCACCGGGCGGCGCGGAACATGAGGTCGGCGACCCGTTGCTCGCTGCTCAACGCCTTGACGAACACGGTCCCGCCCTCGGGGGTCGTCCCGAGCCACGGCTCGGAGCCCCGGGCATCGACCGCCGCCGGCTGGAGGTCCACCAGGGGGACCCCGTTGGCGGCCAGCCCGTCTATGAGCGCCCCCCGCTGGCAGCGAGGCGACGGCGTCCGCAGCGCCAAGGGGACGGCCGAACCCACCACCATTCCGAGGCCGAGGCCCAGGATGCCGGTGAGGTAGGGCGGGTTGCCGACGACGGCGCTGCACAGGAGCCAGATCGGCACCAGCCCGTAGAGCATCCGCCGGCCCCGGGCGCCGATCCATGGGCGGGCCACGACCAGGGCAGCGACCAGGCCGGCGGCGGCGACATCGGACGGCCGGCGGGCCACTGCACTGTGGGTCATCGACGGGAAGAGGGCACGGGTCTCCGGCCGGAGCACGGTGAACAGCACGTGGCTGGCGAGGTAGGCGGCGCCCGCTCCCATGACCAGGGCCAGGTCGACCAGGGCGAGCCGCCGGATCTGCCGGGCACCCAGGAGCCACAGGTGCGCCACGACCACGCACCCCACGGTGGCCGTCATGAGCAGGGAGGGGAGGAAGGCCCGGACCTCGCTCGGCGCCAGCCCGGCCAGGTCGGCCGAGGTGGCGACCAGGCTCCGCTCGAACACGGTGGCCAGCACCCAGCCGAGGCCGGTGACCAGGACACCCGAGACCAGCGTGAACAGGTAGATCGGCGAGCGGGTGAGGGCGGGAGGGGACGTCTCGTCGGGGACGGGACAGGGAGCCACGGGAGCGGGGGCTGGGCCAGTCATGACATCGCTCCATCGAGTCGGTGACTGACAGATTCGGCCCGGCTTCCCGGGGGGCGTCGCCAGGACGACCGGGTGGAGAAGACCAGCCAGGCCACGGCGCCCAGGGCCACCGGAAGGGCGAAGGTGACGGCCCGGAACAGGAGCACTGCGGCGGTGACGTCGGCGGTGAGGTGCTCGGACCCGGCGGTGAAGTAGGCGACGTAGCCGAACTCCACGATCCCCAACCCTCCCGGGGTCACGGGCAGGGCGGACAGGAGCCGGACGAAGGCAAAGCCGGCCAGCAACTTCGCCCAGCTGAGCTCGTCGTCCGGCACCCCGGCGCCGCGCACGGAAGCCAGCAGCACCAGGTACAGCGAGAGGTGGCTCATCAGCGTGGCCACCGTCATCGGCACGCCGCGTCGGTGGATCAAGGCCAGGAGCTCCCGACGCGTGGTCACCAGCCACCGAGCTGATCCACCCGGCGATCGGTGGCCGCGGAGCGGCCCCCGCTGGAGCACAGCGTCGATCCAACCGCCGAGCCGTCGGGTGGTGCGCTCATCAGCCAGGGCCCAGCCGGTGGTGAGCCCGAGGGCGACGAGGGCTCCGACGCCGATGGCTGCGACGCCCGGCGACGCGTCTCCCAGCTCGCCGGTCGCGGCCATGGCGATCAACGCCCCAACGGGGAGGGTGAGCTTCACCAGCGTGTTCCACGCCCCCGTGGCCACCACCTGGTTGGCGATCCCATGCGACGTGAAGCCCCACGCCCGCAGGAACCGGTAGGTGACCCCCAGGGCCACCACCCCGCCGGCGGGGACGGTGTTGGCCACCGCCGTGCTGGCCTGGTTCACGACAGCGGCTTCGGTCAGCCTCAGGCCGGGCAAGGACAGGACGAGCACGGGCCAGTAGGTGAAGAGGTTCCACAGCCCGGCCACCAGCACGACGGTGAGCTCGCCGCCGCTCATGGACGTGAAGGCCCGCCACGCGTCGCCGTAGTCCACCAAGTGGGGGAGGGCGAACCCGAAGATGGCGACGGTGACGGCAGCCGAGACGGCGCACCGCCTCAAGGTCTGCACCGTTGTCGGAGCCGGGGCGACAGCCGTGTCCTCGAGCGCCGCGTGGTGACCGCCGTTCCCCATGGTCATGCCTCCTTCCGGCGCCCTGGGGGCAAGGTACGGCGACCCGTTCTCCCGGTGACATGGCCGAAGGTCACTTCCCGTCGGACCGAAGAGCCCCTCAGCGGTGCTCTCGAGGCCCAGTCCCGCCCCTGGGTTCGCTGGCCGCCCGCTCTCGTGCAGTCGCGAGCGACCAGCTCCCAGGGCCTGCTGGCGCCGTCGCGGCGCCGCTCGGCCGGATCTCTAGGCGGGTGTCAGGCTGCAGTATCCGGTCCGCGGGTCAGCGAGGCGTCCATGGCGGCAGCGCTGCACGTCACGCCCGTCGGTGGCTGAGACCGCTGAGGCCGGACCACCGAGCGCGAGGCCGTTGCCCCGGCAGACGATGTGGCAAGGGGGACGGGGCCGGGTGGCCGGGCACCTGGACCACATAGGGGGCCCCACACTCCTGGCACGTTCCCAGTGCGATGGTTGCTCCGGGTGAGTGATGGCCAAGACGGACCCGCCCTCCACAGTCGTCAGCGTCACAACGCAAGGTCACGGTCACATCGGTGCCTGACACCCTGCCTCCCCGGCCTACTCGTTGTGGTTGCCCGGCGGCTGCCGGGCGTGCGTGATGCGGCGACCGCTCACCACCTGGGTGGGGAGGCCGACGAGGTGGGAGCTGCCGAGAGGTGCCCACCGAGGGACGGTCGATGCCGTGATCGGATCGGACCATGGGGAGCCGGTCATCTCCTGGGCGATGCCGGTGACCACCACGCTCCAGCCGCAGTGCTCGATCGGGTCCACATCATCGACCTCGAAGGCGATGACGGCACCGCGGGTGGCGGCGTCGAGCTTGGATCCGGCCGCCGTGCGGAAGACGACGATCTCGTCGATCAAGCGGAAGTTCACCGGCAGCACGCAGGGGAGCGCTCCGATGGAGATGCCCACGCGACCCAAGACGGTCGCGCTGAGCAGCGCCAGGCACTCGTCGCGGTCGAGGATCTCGAGGCCGTTGCTGTCGAGCACCTGTCCCATGCTCTGCATCAGATCCGCCATCGGCCAGGGCCAAAGGTCCTCAGTGCCGAGGGCCGAGATCGATCTGAGGGAGGCGAGGGCGCAGCGTGTTCGACGACGTGGAGCGTGAGGGCATCAGCGACCTGGCCGTTGGGGCCCGCCCAGTCGATGGCGAAGCTCAGGTCATCATCGGTCACGACCCCGACGTTCTCTTGGTCGGCCACGACCAGGCCCACGGCCTGGCCCTTGCTCCGAAGTTCGTGCAGGGCCAGGGCCAAGGTGGTGGACGTGGCCAGCTCGACCGCATCGTGCGCTCCGCAGCGCTCTGGTGGCGCCAGGGGTGGGCGGGACGTGGTGTCGGCGGTCATGTGGCCGGGGCGGGAGGCGCGTAGGCGGCAAGGGGCAGGCGGGCCGTTCCGACATGGGGCGGGGCGCTGAGGGAGTCGTCGCCCTCCCAGGGGATGACGGTGGTCCCTCCTTTGCCCGCCACCAGCGCTTCGGCGTCGTCGAGGCTGCCGATGGCGGCGGGGTGGCCGGTGCGTTCGACGAAGCGACAGGCGGCGTCCACCTTGGGTCCCATGGACCCGGCGGCAAAGTCGTGGCTCTGGAGAGCGGCCGCAGTGGTGCGGCCGATGGGCCGGGGGTGGGGGGTGCCATGACCGGCTTCGACGGCGGCGACATCGGTCAGAAGGAGCAGGACGTCGGCGCCGACCAGCTCGGCCAGGAGGGCGGCGGTGAGGTCCTTGTCGACGACGGCCTCCACGCCGTGGAGGGCGCCCTCCGGGCTGCGGACCACGGGGATCCCGCCGCCGCCGGCGCACACCACGATGGTGCCCTGGTCGATCAGTCGAGTGATGACACCGATCTGCTCGATCTCCCGGGGCGGGGGGGACGGCACGACCCGTCGCCACCGGTCGCCGTCGGCGGCCACGTCCCACCCGCGCTCGGCGGCGAGCCGGTGGGCCTCCTCCTCGGAGTAGACCGGCCCCACGAGCTTGGTTGGGTGGGCGAAGGCGGGGTCGTCAGCGTCGACGACGGTCTCGGTGATGAGGGCGGCGACCTCCCGGTCGGGGAGGGCGTTGCGGAGATCCTGGAGGAGCCAGTAGCCAATGAGTCCCTGGGTCTCGGCTCCGAGGACGTCGAAGGGGTAGGGGCGGGTGAGCGACGGGTCCTGGGCGGACTCGAGGGCCAGGACGCCGACCTGGGGGCCGTTGCCGTGGGTGATGACCAGTTGATGGTCCTGGGCCAGCGGCGCCAGGGCGGCCACGGCTCGGGCCACGTTGTGCTCCTGGACGTCGGCGTCGGGGCTCTGGCCCCGTTCGAGGAGGGCGTTGCCGCCGAGGGCGATGACGATGCGCACGTCAACCTCCGAGGGTGGCGACCATGACGGCCTTGATGGTGTGCATGCGGTTCTCGGCCTGGTCGAAGACGATCGAGCGGTCCGAGCGGAAGACGTCGTCGGCGACCTCCAGGGCGGCCAGGCCGGTCCGCTGGTACAGCTCCTGTCCGATGCCGGTGTGGCGGTCGTGGAAGGCGGGGAGGCAGTGCATGAACCGGGTCTCGGGGTTGCCGGTGCGGGCCATGAGCTCGGCGTTGACCTGGTAGGGGAGGAGGAGGGCGATGCGCCCGTCCCAGGCCTCGGGTGGCTCGCCCATGGAGACCCAGACATCGGTGTAGACGACGTCCACGCCAGCCACCGCGGTGTCGATGTCGTCGGTGACGAGGATCCGGGCGCCGGACTCCTCGGCCAGCTTCTCGGCGGTGCGGCGGAGGTCGTCGTCGGGCCACAGCTCGGCGGGAGCGGCGACGCGGACGTCCATGCCCAGGATGGCCCCGGTGACCAGCAGGGATCGGGCCACGTTGTTGCGGGCATCGCCGACATAGCAGTAGGCGATGTCCTCGATGGGCTTGGCGACGTGCTCGCGCATGGTGAGGACGTCGGCCAGCATCTGGGTCGGGTGCCACTGATCGGTGAGGCCGTTCCACACCGGCACGCCGGCGCAGCGGGCCAGGGTCTCCACCGTCTCCTGGTCGAAGCCGCGGTACTCGATGCCGTCGTAGAGGCGGCCGAGGACCCGGGCGGTGTCCTCGGCGGACTCCTTCCGCCCGATCTGTGAGCCGCTGGGATCGAGGTAGGTGACGTGCGCCCCCTGGTCGTGGGCTGCGACCTCGAAGGCACAGCGGGTGCGGGTCGAGGTCTTCTCGAAGATCAGGGCGATGTTGCGGCCCTGGAGGGCGGGCCGCTCGGACCCGGCGGCCTTGTCCGCCTTGAGCTCGGCGGCCAGGTCGATCAGCGATCGGAGCTCCTCGGCGGTGAGGTCCAGTTCCTTGACGAAGCTGCGGTGGTGGAGGTCGACGGGCATGTCAGGCGTCCTCTCGCTCGATGGGGCAGCTCATGCACCGGGGGCCGCCTCGTCCGCGTCCCAGCTCGCTGCCGTCGATGGTGATGACCTCGATGCCGTGGCGGCGGAGCATGGTGTTGGTGGTGACGTTGCGGTCGTAGCCCACGACCACCCCGGGGGCGACAGCCAGGAAGTTGGACCCGTCGTCCCATTGCTCGCGCTCGGCCTCCCGGACGTCCTCGTCGGCCCGCAGCACCCGGACCTTGTCCAGGTCGAGGGCTTCGGCCACCGACGCCCACAGGTCGACGTTGGCGTCTAGGCGCAAGCCCCCAGGCTCGTCGCCGGGGGTGATGGTCCAGGAGCGGAGGTCGTGGTCGAGGTACGGGTAGGCCACGAAGGTGTCGCGGTCGACCATGGTGGCCACGGTGTCGAGGTGCATGAAGGCGTGCGAGCGGGGCAGCTCGACGGCGATGATCCGCGTGGCCTGCCCGGCGGCGAACAGCGAGCGGGCCAGGATCTCGACGGCCATGGGCGTGGTCCGCTCGCCCATCCCCACGAACACCGCCCCGTGGCCCAGCACGTGTACGTCACCGCCCTCGATCGAGGCCGGCCGGTGATCGGCGTCGTCCCCGCCGTACCAGATGGGAAAGTCCACGCTGACGAAGAGCGGGTGGTGGCGGTAGATGGCCCGCATGTGGATCGTCTCGCGCTGCCGGGCCGGCTTGGCCATGGTGTTGATGGACACGCCGCCGTAGACCCAGCACGAGTTGTCCCGGGGGAACAGGTGGTTGGGCAGCGGGGTCAGCACGAAGTCGTCGTCCCGGAGGGTGCTCCAGGTGAGGCTCCGCACGTGGTGAGGGTGGATGTCGTGCTTCACGATCCCCCCGATCAGGTAGCGGGCCAGATCGGCAGGCGCCGCCGCCTCGGCCAGCTCCCGCAACGGCTCGACGAGGGCGGGCCCGACCGTCTCGGGACGACACACCTGGTCGAGGATCTCGGTTCGGGCCGCCGGGATGGCCAAGGTCTCGGCCAGCAGCCGGTCGACGTGGTGGACCACGATCCCCCGGTCCTGCAGCACGCCGGCGAAGGCATCGTGCTGCTCCCGGGCCTTGCGGACCCACAGGATGTCGTCGAAGAGCAGATCCTGCACGTTGCTCGGGGTCAGCCGGGAGAGCTCGAGGCCCGGCCGGTGGACGATCAGCTGCCGCAGCACGCCGACCTCGGAGTGGACACCCAGTGCGCTCATGTCGTGGTCTCTCGTCTCGTGGGGCCGAACGGGCCTCGTTGCGGTCATCGTCCGCCTCGGCCCGGCCCGTCCCCCAGGGTCGAAGGTCCTCGTCCTCCGGGACCCTCGACCCGACCGATCGGATGAGGATCTCCGGCCGGTGGGTCAGGTCGGCTGGTCTTCGCCGCGCACGATGGCCACGGGGCAGGTGGCGTGGTGCAGAACCTGGGTCGTCACCGAGCCCAGTCCGGCCCGGGGGTGCACGGAGGTCTCCCTCGGTCCCACCACCACCAGGGCGGCGTCGGCGCCTCGCTCGATGAGGGCTCGGCTGGCCAGGGCGCACACCGGATCAGCACGCACCTCGATCCCGGGGTCGTCACCCAGCTCCTCGGCGATGATGGCGTCGAGAGCAGCACGAGCGTCGTCACCGGTGTAGCTGGCGCGGAACGGCTCCAGGCCGTGCTCGCCGACGGGCAGCAGGTAGCTCCAGGCCATGACCACCCGCAGCTGCAGGCCCCGCAGGCGGGCCTCCTCGGCGGCCCATCGCAGGGCTTGCCGGCTGGCCCTGGAACCGTCCACCCCGACCACCACGTCACCCTGCTCGTCACCGTCGCCGCGGACGACCACGACCGTAGACGGTGAGGTGGCCGCCACCTTTTGGCTGACCGAGCCCAGCAGCAGGGTGGAGAACCCGCCCCGCCCCCGGGCCCCGACCACCACCAGGGGCCTGCCCACGGAGAGATCGACGAGGGTACGGGCCGGGCTGTCGTTCACGAGCATGGTCGAGAAGTTCACGCCCGGGTGACGTTCGGCCACCGGGGCGGTGGCCGCGTCGAGGTCGGCTTGGGCCTCGCGCTCGGGTGCGTTCGGATCGCCCCACACCTCGAGCCACGACCTCTCGCCGTAGACCGGCTCCCTCCAGCTCTGGATGACCAGAACGTCCCAGCCATGGTGCGCCGCGGCTCGGGCGGCCCATCGCAGGGCCTCCGTCGCCGCCTTCGAGCCATCGAAGCCCACCAGGATCTCTTTCATCGGTTCGACCTCCTCGTCGTCGCCCCCATGGTCGGGCCACCCGGAGGATCGGGCCAGGGTCCAAGGTCCCGATCGGGCGGTGACCAAGGACGGAGGTCGGTTCAACTGGGTGGTGGGTGGCGGTGGGCCCGGTATCGACGGATGGCCTTGTCCAGTTCGATGGCCAGGAGGGTCATCGACGAGCCGAGGACCACGACCATCACCTCGACGAGGTCCAGTGGCTCGGTGTGGAACAGCCGGGTGGCCGGGGGCCAGAAGACGACGATGGCTTGGGCGGCCAGGGTGGCCAGGAGGGCGATGGCGAGGAAGCGGTTGCCGCGCCACCCGAGACCCAAGGAGGACCGTCGCTCGGAGCGGACGGCCACGGCGGTGCCCAGCTGCAGCAGGGTCAGGGACGCGAACACCATGGTCTGCCAGGGACGGTCAGCGGCCTTGGCCCAGACACCGATGCTCAGAGCCGTGGCCGCGGTGATGGCGCCGAACGTCGCGATCTGCAGCGCCATCGCCCGGTCGAGAAGTTGTTCGCTTCGCCGTTTGGGTGGGCGGACCATGGCGCCGTGCTCCGGGTGCTCCACGGCTAGGGCCACGCCCGGGATGCCGTGGGTCAGGAGGTTGATCCACAGGATCTGCACGGCCAGCAGGGGGAGGCTGAGGCCCACCAGGGGTCCCACCAACATCACCCAGACCTCGGCGGTGCCGCCGATGAGGCCGTAGCGCACGAAGCGGCGGATGTTGTCGTGGATGCGGCGGCCCTCGCGCACGGCGGTGACGATGGTGGCGAAGTCGTCGTCGGCCAGGACCATGTCGGCGGCTTGCTTCGCCACCTCGGTCCCGTTGCGTCCCATGGCCACCCCGATGTCAGCTCGGTGGAGGGCTGGCGCGTCGTTGACACCGTCACCGGTCATGGCCACGACCACGCCTTGGTCCTGGAGGGCTCGCACGATGTCGACCTTCTGCTCGGCCGAGGTCCGGGCGAAGACGGTGACGTCCCCGACCCGCTCTCGCAGGCCCTCGACGCCCCAGGAGGTGATCTGGTCGCCGGTGATCACCGTCCGCCCATCCAGGATGCCGAGGCGGCGGGCGATGGCCGTCGCCGTCGCCGGGTGATCGCCGGTGATCATCACCGGTCGGATGCCGGCGGCTCGGGCCTCGGCCACGGCGGCCAGGACCTGGGGCCGTGGTGGATCGGCCATGGCCACCAGCCCGTAGAAGGCCAGATCCCCGTCGAGCTGTCCGGAACCGGGTCTCTGGGCTGGGCGTCCGGCCAGGGCCAGGACCCGATAGCCCGCAGAGGCGTACGCCTCGGCTTGCCGTTCGATGGCTGCCCGTCGTCCTGCGGTCATCGGCTTCTGGCCAGCCGTGGTGGTCAGGGCGACGGCCTGGCCGAGGACGGCCTCGACCGCACCTTTGACCGACACCAGCGCTGTCCCGTCGGGCGAGACGTGTTCGGTGGCCATCATGCGCCGGGTGGAGTCGAACGGGAGCTCGCCGGACCGGGTCCAGACCCCAGGGGCGACGCTCTCGTCGCCGGCCTTGATGGCCAGGACGGCCAGCGCGCCCTCGGTGGGATCGCCCACGACCGACCATGACCGGCTCTCCTCGTCCGGTGCTACCAGTCGGGCGTCGATGCACAGCGCCGCGGCGCGACAAAGGAGGGAGAAGGCCGGATCGTCCTGGCCCAGCCGCACCGGGTGGCGGGTCCTCCCGTCGCGCACGAAGGTGCCTTCGGGCTCGTAGCCATGGCCGGTGACCTGGATCTCACTGGCTGAGGTCCAGACCCGCTCGACGACCATGGCCCCCTCGGTCAAGGTGCCGGTCTTGTCCGAGCAGATCACGTCGACCGATCCCAGCGTCTCCACCGCCAGCAGCCGTCGGACGATGGCTCGACGGCGGGCCATGCGCTCGGCTCCCAGGGCCAGGGCCACGGTGACCACGGCCGGCAGTGACTCGGGGATGGCGGCCACGGCCAGGCTGGCCGCGGCCAGCAGCATGGTGCTGGCCGGTTCGCCCCGGGCCAGGCCCAGGCCGAAGACCAGTGCGCACATCGCGGCCGCCGCCACGGCGATCTGGCGGCCCAGGACGGTGAGCCGACGTTGGAGGGGCGTCGCCGGGGCCTTGGTGTTCAGCAGGTGGGCGATGCGGCCCACCTCCGTGTGGGGGCCGGTCGCGGTGACGACGGCCAGGCCCCGTCCCTGCGTCACCGCGGTGCCGCGGAAGACGGCGTCGGCCCGGTCGGTGGCGGCGGTGCCGGAACAGGTTCCACCGGCCACCTTGTCCACCGGCACCGATTCCCCGGTCAGGGTGGCCTGGTCGAGCCGGAGCGCAGCCGCCTCGACCAGCCGGGCATCGGCGGCCACGATGTCACCGGCTTCCACCGAGAGCAGATCGCCCACCACCACGTCCGAGGCCGGGATCCGAACCCGCCGGCTGTCCCGAACCACCTCGGCGTCCGCCGCCGACAGGGTGGCCAGAGTGGCCAGGGCCCGTTGAGCCCGCCGCTGCTGGATCAACCCGATGGTGGCGTTGCCGACCACCACGGCGACGATGACGACGGTGCTGGCCGGGTCTCCAGTCAACGTGGTGATCACCGCCGCCACCGCCAATACCCCGGTGATGGTGTTGAGCAGCTGTCCCACGAACAGTCGGACCGGCGACGGTGGCGGCGGACTGGGCAGCTCGTTGGGACCGTCGACCGCGAGGCGCCGTGACGCTTCACCCGCGGACAGGCCCAGGTCGAGCATCGGGCCGGGGGCTGGCGGTGGCGTGGGCAGCTCCTGCCCCAGCGTGCCCGTGACTGATGAGTCCTGGCGTCCGGGTGGTGACGACGCTGGTCCAGATGGGACCAGGGCCGGTGGAGCCGGCTTCCGTTGCTCGATCACCATGCGCTTCCTCGCTCGTGCGTCGCCCTCATCGTCACGGAGCGGTTGAGATCGGAGAAGGGGCCAAAGTCCCGACCCGTCGGCTCCGCCGATGTCTCCTGGGTTCGCGGCGCGGGGATGGCTCGAGGCTGACGAGAGGTTCTCAGGCGACGGCCACGAGATCGGTGATCTGGTAGCGGAAGAACTCGCCGTCGTTCCACCGGTCGGTGCCGTGATGCCACCCCACGGACCCGGCGCTCGGGATGGTCAGGCCGGCGAAGGTCCGGTGTTCGCTGACGTCTCCGCCGAAGCGATGCCACGACCAGGTGCCAGTCCCTCCGGGGTCACCCCATCGGTCGAGCTCGAAGGAGCGGACCCGACCCTCTTCGTCAAGGGTGAGGTGCATCGTCACCGGCACGTCATCGACGGCGAAGTCGACGGTGACACCCTGGTCCTCGTCTCGCCAACGCACCTCTCCGTCTGGGAGCACGGCGGTGGGAAGCCAGATCGCCTCGCCCCCCGCTCGGCCGGCCGCGCTCCGGGCCAGATCGGGCCCACTGTTGCGCATGAGGGGCAGGACACCCAGAACCTTCCACCTCATGGCCCCGAGGCCGTCGAGGTAGCGGTCGGACCCGGAGATGAGCCCACGGGCGACGCGGGCCCGCCACAGGAAGCCCTCTCGTGGTTCGAGGATCTCATCGGCGGTGAAGGGAACCCAGCGTCCCATCTTGATGTGGCCGTGCATCCTCAGATGGGCCTTGTTGACGAGGGGGGCGCCGGGCGCGATCGCGGCGCGGAAGTAGCGGGCGACACCGGGATCGGCCCCGTCGATCAGTTCTGGCTCGAAGAACGTCATCACCGCCACCCACCCGACCGCATGGCCGCCGTGCATGCCTCCCATTGGAGCCCGGCCCGTTCCACGTCGACCGGGACTCGGTCGACGTGGGTGACGATGCCCTCGGCCAGGTGGGGGTTGGGTCGACGGACGAGGGCGCGGGGGGCATCCACGGGTGCCTACCTCAGTCCGCGGGGGCGAGATCGACGACGACGGGGG
The DNA here is from genome assembly GCA_964643485.1 of uncultured Iamiaceae bacterium. Taxonomy (GTDB): domain Bacteria; phylum Actinomycetota; class Acidimicrobiia; order Acidimicrobiales; family Iamiaceae; genus Iamia. The sequence goes on from CAZXRA010000206.1 coordinate 16,398, forward strand.
CCGGCTGGTCGAGCTCGACCGGCTCGTCGGCCTGGCCGAGGCGCTCCCGCCGGGCCTTCAAGAAGGCGTAGAGCGGGATGCCCAGCAACAGGAGGAGCAGGGCCTGGTACACCGACTGGTAGCCGGAGGCGAAGGTGACCCACAGCGAGAACAGCAGGCCGACGACCGACACGGTGAGGTCTCGGGCCAGGGCCCAACCCTGGACCTTCCGCCGCCTCGACACCAGATAGGCGAGCTGGGCGCAGGCCGAGAGGAAGTAGGGGATGGCCACGGTGACCACCGACAGGTACACCAGATAGGTGAACACCTTGAGGCCGGTCTCGCCGCTGTAGCTCCAGGCCATCAGGAGTGAGGCCACCACGGTGGAGGCGATGATGCCGAACCAGGGGACGCCCTTGCGGCTCTCCTTGGCGAAGGCGGGGAGGAACAGGCCGTCCTGGGCCGCGGCGTAGGGCATCTCGGCCGTGACCATGGTCCAGCCGTTGAGGGCGCCGAGGCCCGAGACGATGGCCACCAGGGCCACGGCCTTGCCGACCCAGCCGGCGTCGCCGAACATCTGCTGGAAGGCGGCCACGAAGGGCGCCCCGTCATCGACGAGTTGGTCGTGGGAGACCAGGCCCATGACCGCGGCGGTGACGGCGATGTAGAGCAGGGCGCTGGCGCCGGTGCCGATGACCGAGGCCCGTCCCACGTTGCGACGGGGGTTGCGGACCCGGCTGGCGGCGATGGAGGCGCACTCGACGCCGATGAAGGAGAAGAGGGCGACCCCGGCGGCCAGGTTGACGGCGTCGTAGAGGTTGCCGCCGCTGGCGTTGAAGGGCCCGAAGTTGGCCGACTCGACGAACATCCAGCCGAAGGTGGCCACCAGCAGGAGGGGCAGGAACTTGAGGACCACGGTGACGTTCTGGAACCAGGCCATGTTGCGGATGCCGGCCAGGTTCACGAAGGCGGGGATCCACAACCCGGTGAGGGCGATGCCCAGGTTGGTCCACGCCGAGGGGTCGTCGATGCCGAAGAAGGACTCCACGTAGAGCACCCACGAGGAGACGATGGCGGCGTTGCCGGCCCAGCACGTGATCCAGTAGCACCATGCCGTGAGGTAGCCGGCGAAGTCACCGAACTCGTGACGGGTGTAGGCGTAGAGCCCCCCGTCGGTGCTGGGGACCCGCTTGGTGAGCTGGCCGAACAGCAGGCCCAGGAGTACAGCGCCCACCGAGATGATGCCCAGGGTCATGATGGAGCTGGTCCCGGCGCCGGCCATCACCGCGGGCATGGTGAACACCCCGGTGCCGATGATGCTCCCGACGACCAGGGCGGTCGCCGACGGAAGGCTCAACGAACCCGTGGCGGCTGGTCGGCCCGGCGGCGTCGGTGGGGAGGCTGATCGCTCGCCGGTGGAGCGGGTCGCGGGACGGGGCAACGTGGCCGTCATGGCACTCACCTCTTGTGATCAACGGGCGGGCCGTCCGCCTCGGTCACGACGGTGCGCTGTCCGCGGTGGCCCGTCACAGGGCCGAAGGTCCCATGGCCTCCGGCCCAATGTCCCAGAGGATCAGCGGGGAGGTTGGCGGCGCTCGGCCAGGCGCGCCGCGTAGACGGCGGCCTCGGTGCGCCGGCTCATGCCCATCTTGGAGAGCAGGTTCGACACGTAGTTCTTGACCGTCTTCTCGGCCAGGAACATCTCCTCGGCGATCTGACGGTTGGTGAGCCCATCGGCCAGCAAGCCCAAGATGCGGCCCTCCTGCTCGGTGAGGCCCTGCAACCGGGGGTCCTCTTCGGGGCCCCGCCGGAGGCGCTCCAGGACACGGGTCGTCACGGCCGGGTCGAGAAGGGTCTCACCGGCGGCGACGCGGCGGATGGAGCTCACCAGCTCACCACCCCGGACCTCCTTGAGGACATACCCGGCGGCGCCGGCCATGACCGACTCGAAGAGGGCCTCGTCGTCGGCGAACGACGTCAACATGATGCAGGCCAGCTCCGGGCGGGCCGAGCGCACCTCGCGGCACACCTCGACCCCGGAGCCATCGGGTAGCCGAACGTCGAGCACCGCGACATCGGGACGCGTGGCCGGGATGCGGGCGATGGCCTGCTCGGCGGTGCTGGCCTCGCCGACGACCTCGAGGTCGTCCTCGCCTTCGAGGAGCTCCCGCACGCCACGGCGGACGATCTCGTGGTCGTCGAGCAGGAAAACCGCGATGGTCACAGGGCCCCATGTTGGCAGGTGCGCAGGCGCGATGGGGTGACGTGGCTCGGCCGAACCGGCCTCTATCGGACGACGAGAGCCACGGATAGATTGTGGCCCTGTGCCGGGTGAAGGCCCGCGCCATCGTGCACCCTGGGACGGAGGGCGGAGATCGATGACCGTGTCCGAGAGCCCCCGCTTCGCCGGCCACGCTGGTCCCAACGCTCTACGGCGGCTCCTCGACGCGGTGCTGAGCATCAGCTCGGACCTGGACCTGTCGAGCGTCCTGCGGCGCATTGCCGAGGCGGCCACCGATCTGGTCGATGCCCGGTATGGCGCGCTGGGCGTCCTGGACGAGTCGAGGGAGCTGCTCTCGGACTTCATCACCGTCGGAATCGACGAGGAGGGGCGTCGGGCCATCGGCCGTCTGCCCGAGGGTCATGGCATCCTCGGCCTGCTCATCGTCGACCCGAAGCCGATCCGTCTCCCGGACCTGAAGGAGCACCCCGACAGCTTCGGCTTCCCGCC
>CAZXRA010000207.1:0-2531 GCA_964643485.1 uncultured Iamiaceae bacterium
CTACGACGAGGACTGCCTGCAGGTGAACGTGTTCAGCACCGACCTGGGGGCGGCGACCCCGGTGATGGTGTGGCTCCACGGCGGCGGCTTCGAGACGGGTACCGCCTCCATGAGCTGGTACGACGGGTCTCGCCTGGCCCGCCGGGGCGTGGTGGTGGTCGCCGTCGGCTACCGGCTCGGCGCCCTGGGCTACCTGGACCTTCCCGGGGTGGAGGGCAGCGGCTGCTGGGGGCTCCTCGACCAGATCGCCGCCCTGAACTGGGTGCGCGACAACGTGGCCGCCTTCGGTGGTGACCCCGAGCGGGTCACCGTGTTCGGTGAGTCGGCCGGGGCCATGAGCATCGGCGCCCTGCTGGCCGCCCCGGGCACCGAGGGCCTCTTCCACCGGGCCATCCTCCAGAGCGGGTCCCCTCACTTCGTGCAGGACCCGGAGAAGGCGGCCCGGATCGCCGGACGCTTCGCCGAGGCCGCCGGCGTGCCCGCCGGGGACGTCGACGCCCTGCGGGCCCTGCCCCTCGACGAGGTGTTGAAGGCCCAGGGCCGGATCGGCCGCACCCACGACGGCCAGTTCGGCCTGCCCTGGCAGCCGGTGCTCGGCTCCGAGGCCGTGCCCCGCTCGCCCATCGACGCCGTGCGCGACGGGGTGGCCACGGGGGTGGAGCTCCTGGTGGGCACGACCCTGGAGGAGATGAAGCTCTTCCCCCTCATCACCCCGTCGCTGGCCGATGTCGACGACGACACCCTGGCCACCCGGGCCGGGGCCTTCGAAGCCCTGATGGGGCGCCAGCCCGGGAGCCTGCTGGCGTCCTACACCGAGCGCCTGGGCCACCTGCCCGCCCCCGACCGGTGGCTGGCCCTGCTCACCGACTTGGTCTTCCGCATCCCCGCCATCCGGCTGGCCGAGGCCCAGGCCGCCCATGACACCCCGGTACGCATGTACCTCTTCGCCGAGCGCAGCGACTTGCTGGGCTCGTGCCACGCCATCGACCTGCCCTTCACCTGGGACAACATCGACGCCCCCGGCACCGACCTGCTCCTCGGCCAGATCAGCGACGCCCGCCGCGAGCTGGCCCGCCGCATGGGTGACGTGTGGGTCGCCTTCGCCCAGGCCGCGGCCGATCCCAGCGCCCCCGACATGCCGGCCTGGCCCCTCTACGACGCCGAGCGCCGGGCCACCATGTGGCTGGAGGGGTCCCGCGTCGAGATCCTCGACGACCCGATGGGGGAGGAGCGCACCTGGTGGGACGGCCTCGAGGGCGGCCTCGGCTTCGACCTCACCATCGTCACGTAGGGGTACCGTGGGCGGCCTGGACGGTCGCCTCCACACCATCCTCCACGTCGACATGGACGCCTTCTTCGTGTCGGTGGAGCTCCTTCGTCGCCCCGAGCGGCGCGGCCGGCCCGTCGTCGTCGGGGGCGGCGGGCCCCGGGGCGTGGTCGCCGCCGCGTCCTACGAGGCCCGCTCCTACGGCGTCTTCTCGGCCATGCCGTCCGGCCGGGCCCGCCGCCTGTGCCCCGACGCCGTCTTCCTACCGGGCGACCACGCCCACTACGCCTCGGTCAGCCAGCGGGTGATGGACACCTTCCGCAGCATCACGCCCCTGGTGGAGCCCCTCTCGCTGGACGAGGCCTTCCTCGACGTCACCGGGGCCCAGCGCCTCCATGGCGACGGGCCGACCATCGCCCGCACCCTGCGCCGGCGGGTGCACGAGGAGCAGGGGCTCACCTGCTCGGTGGGCGTGGCCCCGGTGAAGTTCCTGGCCAAGCTGGCGACCAACCAGGCCAAGCCCCGTCCGTCCCGGCAGGGGCCTGTGTTCGGGCCCGGCGTGGCCGTGGTCGAGCCGGGTGAGGAACTGGCCTTCCTGCACCCGTTGCCGGTGGAGCGGCTGTGGGGCGTCGGCCCCGCCACCCTGAAGCGCCTCGACCGCTACGGCGTCCGCACCGTCGGTGACCTGGCCGCCCTGCCCCGGGCCACCCTGGAAGGAGCGGTGGGCCGGGCTCACGGCCAGCACCTGCACGCCCTCGCCCATGCCATCGATCCCCGGGCGGTGGAACCCGACCAGGCGGTGAAGTCGATCAGCCACGAGGAGACCTACCCGACCGACCACCACGACCCGGAGGTGCTGCGGCGCGAGGTGGTACGCATGGCCGACGCCGTGGCCGACCGCCTTCGCCGGCACGGCGCCGTGGCCCGGACGGTCACGGTGAAGGTGCGCTTCGGCGACTTCCGCACCGTCACCCGGAGCGTCACCCCGTCGGTTCCTGTGGCCACGGGGCCCGCTGTGGCCCGGGCGGCCAAGAACCTGCTGGCCAAGGTGGACGTCAGCCCCGGTGTCCGCCTTCTCGGGGTGGGCGTGAGCGGACTGGGCCCGCCGGGGAGCGGGGGCGAGCAGCTCGACCTCCTCGCCCCGTCGGAGCCCGGGGGCGACTGGACGGCGGCGACGGCGGCCATCGACCGGCTGCGGGAGCGCTTCGGGGCCGATGCCGTGGTGCCGGCGACCCTGGCCGGCCCGACCGGCATCCGGGTGCGG
>CAZXRA010000208.1:0-6011 GCA_964643485.1 uncultured Iamiaceae bacterium
GACCCGGCCTTGTCGGTGAGGGTGATCAGCTCGTCCAGCCCCGCCGAGCCCCGGCCACCGGTGGGATCGGGCTCGGCGGTGGTGGGCGTGGCGGCCTCGGTGCCGTGGCCGTGGTCGGCCGTGGACATGGCCCCGCCCTGGTAGGTGTCGACGCCGAGGTAGGCCGTCTCCTCCCAGTACGCCTGCGGGTTGATGTCCTGGTCGCACCGGCTGCTGTCGATCTCGGTCATGAGGGAGGCGTGATCGGCCGTGCCCTCGCCGTGGCCGTGGGCCTCAGCTGCCGCCTCTTCCCCATGGGCGTGGCCGGCGCCGCCGTGCTCGGCCGCATCGGTGGACGTGATGGCCGTGGTGGCCAGGGCCAGGGCGGCCACCCCGGCCAGCGCCGGAGCCAGTCGCCCGACGGCGACGCGCTGGCCGGCGGGGGCCAGCAGGATGCGCACGGCCAGGAGGATGAGGCCCACCTCCAGGGCGGCCGTGATGCCGTCGACGGTGCCCCAGGCCTCGGCCTCCCCGGAGTGGGAGCCGACAGGCAAGCCGGCGGTGCGACTCCAGATCCACAGGCCCAGGACGGCGAGGTTGCCCACGACGGCGAGGCGGTAGAGGTTGCGGCCGGCCCGGTCGGCCAGGATGGCCCCGGCCACGAGGAGCTGGAACCAGCCGACCACGGCGAAGCCGATGGGGTCGACGAGGCTGCCTCCGGCGTGGCCCGGCACCATGGCGAAGTGGATGGCTCCGGCTGCGGCCGAGAGCCCAGCCACCGCCCATCCGAGATGGATGCCCGCCGCGCTCTCGCTCGGCTCGGCGTGGTCGGGGTTCGGCGCGTCTGCAGTCAGCACGCTCATGGCAGGGGCCTCCGTCGTGTGGCGTCGGGCACGTTGAGCCTACCCAAGTCGCACCCCGCGTGCATCTTTCTGGCCGCCCCTGATCAGTCCCCTTCTTTGGCCGCGCCACTCGTCGCATGATAGGCAACCCTTACCTTTCTAAATAGCTCAGCTTGTGAGCCCTTCTCGGGAAAGCGATGACCATGCGACAGACCCCTGATCACCGACTCGTCCGCCGGGCGGGTGCCGCCGCCCTCGTGGCCCTCTTGATGACGCTGGCCGCCGTGGTCGGCGCTCCGCCGAGCGGGGCCGAGGAGGAGCCCACCCCCTGGGCCGTGGGCCTGACGTGGAGGATGTCGACCCACGCCTTCACCAGCACCAGCCTGGCCCCGGCCCACGCCACCACCGCGCCCGCCACCAAGGACGCCGACGTCGGCTTCGTCTTCCCCGAGGCCTCCTCGGTCACCTACGACATCGCCACCGGGGCCGGGGAGGTCACCTACCCCGGGGCCTTCGAGCTCGGCAACACGAACCAGGGCAACTACCGGATCCGCCTGGCCGACCCCGTCCTCACCCTCGACGGCGACGGCACCGGCTCCCTCAGCGCCCTCGTCTCCTACGCCCTCACCCCCGCCCCCGAAACGCCCCACAGCTACACCACCCCCACCCGGGTCGTCGTCGCCAACCTCACCCTCCCGGCAGGAGCGCCCGCTCTGGTCGGCACCAACGTCCACTTCACCGTCACCCCGGACTTCGAGCCTGTCCCCGCCGACGTCAACGGCTACCGCCAGTTCCCCCAGACCTTCATCGACGCCCTCCACGCCTCCCTCCGCAGCCACTTCCGCCAGTCCGGCTCCGGCTCCGACCCCAACAAGCCCCCCGCCCCCCTCACCGTCAGCTTCGACGTCGACGCCAACGAGGTCTTCGTGCAGCGGGCCTATCAGGCCGTCCTGGGTCGGGGGGCTGACAGCGCCGGCCTCACCCACTGGCTGAGCCGGCTCGAGGCCGGGGCCTCGCGTCACGCCGTGGCCAACGCCCTAGCCCTCACGGCCGAGGGCCAACGCCGAACCGTGAACCTGGCCTTCCAGTTGGTGCTCGGTCGCGACGCCGACCCGTCAGGTCGCGGCTACTGGGTCGGACGCCTCCAGGCCGGCCTCCCCGCCGAGAACCTGTTGGCCAACCTCCTGATCTCCGACGAGGCCATCGACCGCCGGGCCGGCAACGACCCCGAGCAGTGGGTCGAGCTGCTGTTCACCATCTACCTCGGACGGGCCGGCGATCCCGGTGGCGTCACGTACTGGACCGATCGCGCCGCCGCGGCCCAGAGTGCAGCCGAGGTGCGGACCATCGCCCTCGGCTTCGGTCGCACCGGTGAGGCCACTGCCCACGGCACGCGCACCGCCATCGCCGGAGCATGCGGCAGCAGCGTCACTCCGACGGCCGAGCAGCGCACCACCGTCACCGAGAGCTGGACGAGCAGCGGCCACCACCCGTTGCGCACGGCGGGCACCGCCCTCGCCCACATCTGCCCCACAGGAGCACCGACCCCGGCCTGAAGGTACGGCCCCGGTGGTGGCGACGCGAGACTGTCGAGCGTGAAGCACTTCGACGACAGGGTCGCCGCCATCACCGGGGCCGCCTCCGGCATCGGTCGGGCCCTCGCCCTCGACCTGGCCCGGCGGGGCGCCCACCTCGCCCTCTCCGACGTCGATGCCGAGGGCCTGGCCGAGACGGCCCGTCGGGCCAGTGAGCAGGGCGGCACCGTCACCACCGCGTCGGTCGACGTGGCCGACCGTGCTGCCGTCCACGCCTGGGCCGACCAGGTCGTGGCCGGCCACGGCCGGGTCAACCTCGTGGTCAACAACGCCGGCGTGGGCCTGGGCGCCACGGTCGAGGCCATGGCCTACGACGACATCGAGTGGCTCATGGGGATCAACTTCTGGGGCGTCGTCCACGGCACCAAGGCCTTCCTGCCTCATCTGCGGGCGGCGGGCGAGGGCCACGTCGTGAACGTCTCCAGCGTCTTCGGCCTGGTCGGCATCCCCTCGCAGTCGGCCTACAACGCGGCCAAGTTCGCGGTGCGGGGCTTCACCGAGGCGCTGCGCGTCGAGCTCGACCGGGAGCGCTGCGGGGTCTCGGCCACCGCCATCCACCCGGGCGGCATCAAGACCAACATCGCTCGCAACGCCCGCATGGATCCCAGTGTCGGTGACCCCGACCGGGCCCGGCGGGACATCGAGCGCCTCTTCACTACCAGCCCCGAGCAGGCGGCCCAAGTGATCGTGCGGGCCGTCCAGATGAACAAGCGCCGGGCCATGATCGGCCCCGACGGCCATGCCATCGACGTGCTGGCCCGCCTGTCGCCCTCCCTCTACCAGCGCCTCATCGGCCTCGGGGCCCCGCGAAACCGCTAGCGAGCGGCGCGAACGGTCGATTCGGCGGGTAGGAAGGAGCGGGCGGCACCAGTCGCCGAACGAGGAGGCCACCACTCGTGATCGGGTTCATCGTCTTCGGATTGGTCGTGGGCATCCTGGCCCGGCTCTTCGCCCCCGGGCGACGGCGCATGGGCCTCGGGCTGACGCTCCTCCTCGGGTTGGTGGGTTCGATCATCGGGGGTGTCGTGGCCAACTGGCTCGGCACCGGGAGCCTCTTCGAGCTGAACTTCATCGGATCGGTCGTGGCCATCGCCTCGGCGACGGCCCTCGTCATGATCGGCGACCGCACCCAGAGCGCCTCGGACCGCTGAGGCCGTCAACGCCCGCCCTGGGCTCCGGCCAGGGGACGGTGGCAGCATGGAGGCGTCCGTTCACCAGGGGGACACCCGATGGATCTCACCGTTGCCGCCATCCCGTTCTACTTCGGGAGCATGGGGGCTGAGCACCTCTACCTGAAGCGCCAGGTCGCGGGGGGCCGGCCGCCCAGCGCCGGCGACTACGAGCGCCGCGACACCCTGGCCAGCCTGTCGATGGGCGTGGGCAGCCTGGTGGTGCCGCTGGCCCTCAACAAGCTCCTGGCCCCCGTCGTCCCGGGGAAGGGGCGCTTCGGCAAGGCCCTCGTGGCCACCGCCATCGGAGCGGCCGCCGCCACCACCGTGGCCGACGTGCTGGTCCGCCGGGCCGAGGGGAGGCTGCCCGAGGCCGGCACCCTGCCGACCCCCACCGATGAGGGGGGCGACGCGGCGGAGGCGCCGGTGGGCCGGGATCGCCGGCGCCGGCTGGCCCGGTTGGCTCGCCAGGCCGCGTCGTCGGCCAGCGTCACGGCCGTGGCCGCCGGGGTCACCGCCGGGGCCACCACCTGGGCGTCGCGCACGGCCGCCAAGCGCCTGTGGTCGCGGCACGGGGCCCGGCGTGACCTGGGCAACGGCCCCCTGGCCGTGGCCGGGGCCATCCTGGCCTGGGACTTCATCTACTACTGGAACCACCGGTTCATGCACGAGACCCGGTGGTTGTGGGCCATCCACGTCGTGCACCACTCCAGCGAGCGCTACAACCTCTCCACCGCCCTGCGGCAGCCCGTGGCCGACGTCTTCGGGATGTTCGTCCCCTACGGCCTGATGAGCGCCTTCGGCATCCGGCCGTCCCTCATCGAGACGGCGCGCGGGGTCAACCTGATCTACCAGTTCTGGATCCACACCGAGACCGTCCCCAAGCTGGGCCCGATCGAGGAGGTCTTCAACACCGCCTCGCACCACCGGGTCCACCACGGGAGCAACCGCCAGTACCTCGACCGCAACCACGGCAGCATCCTGATCATCTGGGACCGGTTGTTCGGCACCTTCGAGCGGGAGGACGAACCGGTCACCTACGGGCTGACCAAGAACGTCGACACCTTCCACCCCGCCCGCATCGCCACCCACGAGCACGCCGACATCCTGCGCGACGTGGCCCGGTCCGAGACGTGGTCCGATCGCCTGGGCTTCGTGTTCCGGGGCCCCGGGTGGGCCTACGACCGCCATGCCCAGCTCGGTGCCGGTCCGGCCCCGACGGCGACGGAGCGCGGCGGCCTGGCCGCGGCCGGGGTGGCATGACCGACGACTTCGCGCTCTACGTGGTGCAGTGAGGTCGATTCGTGCCGCGCATGACAGGCAATGTGTTGTGTGCTTCGATGACGGAACGTAGTTGGGGGTCTGACTCACAGATCTTGGGGGCGAAGGGTGGACGGCAGGACGAGGGCAGTGACATCGGCGCCCTCGCACAACCCCGCGCCCCAGGGCCGATGATCCGCCACTGGTGGCGCACCCGCGTCAGACGCCGCGACCTGAAGCCCGGGCCTCCCCTCACCCCTGAGGTCGAGGACCGCATCTGGACCGAGGTCCAACGCCGCATCGCCCTGGGCGAGGCCGGGCGCCCCCAGCTCGCCCCTCTCCCCGACCGTCGGCCCGCCATCCTCACCATCGCCCTGCTGGTCTGCGCTCTGCTGACCACGGGCATCCTCGCCGCCCAGCGCCCCGGGCCGGAGCAAGAGGTGGCCATCGCCGAGAACCCCGACAGCACCCTCACCCTCACCGACCTGGCCCGGGTGGCCCGGGCTCAGGTCCCGGAGCGGTTCGAGGAGGGCATGGCCCTGACCCGGGTCATCGACTACATCCCCACCGCAACCCAGCGGGCCGACGGCGTCGTCGGCCGCCGGGAGGTCCAGGAGATGACGGGCGATGGGCGGGGAGAGGTCCGTAGCTTCTCCCTTCCCGAGTCGCCGGGCACCTATCGCCCCAGCACGGTCACCTACGACGAACCCAACGTCCTCCAGGTGGCCGGGTTCAACCCTGTCGATCTGATCGACTTGCCCGGCGATCCCGCCGTCCTGCTCGATGTGCTGCTGGAGGGTGCTTCCTCGGAAGGGTCCCTCAACCCCGTGACCTTCTTCGACTTGCTGGCCACGCCTCTCATCCCCGGCAACACCCGGGCCGCGGTTTTCCACCTCCTCGACGACATGGGAGCCGAAGTCGGGGAGGCGACCACCGACCCTCGTAGCCGGCCTGGCGTGACCCTCGTGGTTCCGCCCAGGGGCGACCAACCCGGGATGCACGCCGTCATCGACCCCACCACTAGCACCCTCCTCAGCGTGCGCCGCGGCAATCCCAAGTCTGGCGACCACGACCCGGCGATCGCCGTCTACCGGTCCGCCACCGGCGTACCCGCCATCATACAGCCACCAGCCCCCCCACGCAAGCGCCTCACCTCAACGAAGCGT
>CAZXRA010000209.1:0-5108 GCA_964643485.1 uncultured Iamiaceae bacterium
CTGGATGCGGGCGCCGGCACCGTCGTTGAGGCCGACCACCGGCGCACCCACCTTGAGCGCCATGTCCATGAGCTTGTGCATCTTCTCGGCGAAGGTCTCGCCCAGGGCCCCGCCGAAGAGGGTGAAGTCCTGGCTGAAGACGAAGACCTTGCGGCCGTCGATGGTGCCCCAGCCGGTGATCACGCCGTCGGTGAGGGGCCGGTCGGGGATGGCCGGGTTGCGGTGCCGGGCCAGCATGTCGAGCTCGTTGAACGAGCCGGGGTCGAGCAGGTACTCGATGCGCTCCCGGGCCAGCATCTTGCCCCGGTCGTGCTGGCGCTGGACCGAGCGCTCGGAGCCGGGCTGGCGGGCCTCCTCCTTCAGCTTCGCCAGGTCGGCGATCTGCTCGCGGAGCGGATGAGCGGTCATGCAAGCGACGCTAGACCCGGCCGTTCCCCCCTTCCCAACGGACCGGGCCCGCCGTGGCCGGCCTACCCTGCCACCGTGGAACCTGAGGAGCATCGGGCCGCCATCGCCACCGAGGGCGAGCGCTTGGCCGCCATTCCCGCCGATGCCCTGGGCGCGTCGGTGGCCGCCTGTCCCGGGTGGGACGTCGAGCGCCTCGTGGGCCACGTCGGGCGGATCCACCGCTGGGCCGCGGCCTTCCTCGCCGCCGGGCCCGAGGCCGGAGCCGGGTCGGTCGACGCCGGGCCCCGCCCTCCCCGGGGCGCCGCCGTGCTGCCTTGGTACCGGGTGAGCCTGACGATCCTCCTGGCCGAGCTCGACCGCCACGACCCGGCCGCACCGGCACCGTCCTTCGCCGGGCCCACCACCGCGGCCTTTTGGTTCCGCCGCCAGGCCCACGAGCTGGCCGTCCACCGCTGGGATGCCGAGGACGCCGTCTCGCCCGGCGAGGCCACGCCGGTGGACCCGACCCTGGCGGCCGACGGCGTCGACGAGTGGCTCGGGTTCTTCGTGCCCCGCTTCCTGGCCCGGGGTGACGGCGTACCCGCCGACCTGGCCGGGGCCACCCTCCACCTGCACTGCACCGATGAGGGCCTGCCCGCCGGCACCGGCGAGTGGCTCCTGCGCCTGACCGCGGACGGGGCCGAGGTGGAGCGGGCTCACGCCAAGGGCGACGCCGCCCTGCGGGGCCCGGCCTCCGACCTGCTCCTCACCGCCTGGCACCGTCTCCCCCTGGACACCCTCGACGTCGTCGGCGACGCCGACCGGGCCCAGCGCATCCTCGACCTGGTCCACGTCACCTGACGGCGTCGTCCAGGGTCTCGACCATCCAGGCCGCGTCGGTGGTGATGGCCTCGTCCCACTCCTGGGCGAGGGGCGACCACTGGGCAAAGGCGGCCAGGTGATTGAGGGCGAGGGCGACGCGGGTGGCGTCGGCTCGGGTGAGGAGCAGGGTGCCATCGGGTCCGGGGGTGGGCCGGAGAGGGTGGGGGGTGCGGCGGCATCGCCGCTCACGGGGCCGGGCTTCGTCACCAACGAGACATGAGCACCAGGCTGACAACCAGGGACGAGACGGCGACGACGGCGACCGCGACGTTGAGTCGACGCCACCGAGTGGCGCCGACTCCGATCGCGCCGCACACGACAAGGATGCCGACCTCGGCCCAGGCCACGCGATTGATCCGCGCGCAGGAGTCGGGACAGACCACCGTGGTGCACGAGTACTCCGTGGTGCACAGCGAGTCGGTCCCGAACGCCCAACCGAGGACGAGGGCGGACCCGATGGCGACGGCCAAGACCCATCCCACGCGCCAGATAATCACCTCGTCACAGGGCGATCGCAACCACCACCACCAGAGGCCAGCGTCGTGACCGGCCTCGTTCGACTCGGTCCCGTCCCTCCCCGATTCGTCCTCCACTCCCTCGAGCTGGGTGATCGTTTCCACCCCTGTCGCCCGCAGGCGACCCCTCTGTTCCTACCTCCACAATGCCCCTCCCGATTCTGGTCTGTTGATGTCAACCTACGGTTTCAGTCACACTCGGGGAAGTTGAACGGACCCCACCCCCCACCCTGACGGTGCCGGCTCCGCCGGCGCCGTACCCTCTTGGGTGATGGATCTGCCTGTCATGCCCCCGCTGACGCCCATGCTGGCCAAGGCTCACGCCGGGCTGCCGCCGGGCGAGGAGGGCGACTGGTGGTTCGAGCCCAAGTGGGACGGCTTCCGGGTGGTGGTGTTCCGTGACGGCGACGAGGTGGAGCTGATGTCTCGCTCGGGGCGCGACCTCACCCGCTACTTCCCCGAGGCCGTCGCCCCCCTGAAGGCCGCCCTGCCGAACAAGGCCGTGCTCGACGGGGAGATCGTCGTCCCCACCGCCGACCGGCTCGACTTCGACCTGCTGGGCCAGCGCATCCACCCGGCCGCCTCCCGGGTCGAGCGCCTGGCCGCCGAGACCCCCTCCGAGGTGATCGCCTTCGACCTCCTCGCCGCCGGCGACCGCGACCTCACCGGCCTGCCCTTCACCGAGCGCCGAGCCGCCCTGGAGCAGGCCGTCACCACCAGCGACCGCGTCCACGTCAACCAGGGCACCTACGACCGGGCCACGGCCGACGACTGGTTCGTCCGTTTCGAGGGGGCCGGGCTCGACGGTGTGATCGCCAAGCCCGTCGCCAGCCCCTACGAGCCCAGCGTCCGGGGGTGGATCAAGATCAAGCACAGCCGCACCGCCGACGTAGTGGTGGCCGGCTACCGGGTCCACAAGGACGGCGAGGGGGTGGGGTCGCTGCTCATCGGCCTCCACGACGAGGAGGGGCGCCTCCACAGCGTCGGCGTCGCCGCCTCCTTCAAGACGGCCGAGCGCCGCGAGCTGCTGGGCGAGCTGGCCCCGCTCGTCGTCCCCCCCGAGGCGATCGCCACCCACCCCTGGGGCGGCTGGACCGACCCCGAGGCCCACTCCGAGGGCCGCCTGCCCGGGGCCCCCTCCCGCTGGAACGGCAAGAAGGATCTCTCCTTCGTGCCCCTGCGCCCCGAGCGGGTGGCCGAGGTGTCCTACGAGCGGGTCGACCACGGGCGCTTCCGGGCCACGTCCAAGTTCCTGCGCTGGCGGCCCGACCGGGAGCCGGCCTCGTGCCGCTACGACCAGCTCGAGGTGGTCCCCCCGGTGGAGTTGGCCGAGGTGCTGGGCCGGGCCTGACCGCCGACCGCCGCAAGCGACGTCAGGTCGGTCGGACCTGGACGATGCGATCGCCCGACCCGTTCGACGTGGTGAGGTAGAGCAGGCCGTCGGGCCCGAGCACCACGGAGCGGATGCGCCCGAAGGTGCCCTGGAGCACGCGGGCCACCTGGGTGAGGCGGCCGTCGGCCTCCCGGCGCAGCACCAGCAGGCTCTGCCCCTTCAGGGTGGCCACTACCAGGTGGTCGTCCCATCCCTTCCAGCGGGAGCCGGAGAGCCAGGCGATGCCGGAGGTGGCCACCGTGGGCGACCCCGAGCTCCACGCCGCCGTGACCGCCGAGGGGAACTCGGCCCGGTCGGTCATGGGGACCGACTCGTTGTAGCCCGGCACCGGGTTCCACCCGAAGTTGCCGGTGACCCCCCGGTTGATCTCGTCGTCGCGGTCGGGGCCGTGCTCGGCGGTCCACAGGCTGCCGTCGGCGGGGCGGACGGCCAGCCCCTGCACGTTGCGGTGCCCGTAGCTCCAGATCTTGCGCCGGGTGGGGTCGGGGCTGGACGCGAAGGGGTTGCCCGGCGCCCCCTCGCCGGTGTCGGGGTGGACCTTGAGCACCTTGCCGCCCAGGCTGGCCAGGCTCTGCGGGTTGGTGCCGACGGCGGCGTCGCCCGTGCCGACCAACAGGTAGCCGGAGCGGCCGAAGCGCAGGCGGCACCCGCCGTGGCGCCCGGAGGTGGCGGGGATGCCGGCGACGACGACGGAGACCCGGGTGAGAGCGGTGCCGTCGGCGTTGGCCCGCCAGCGGATCACCCGGACGTCGCGGGCGGAGCCGTCCGTCCAGCCCTGGCAGGTGAACACCTGGCGGTTGGAGGCGTACCGGGGGTCGACGGCGATGCCCATGAGCCCGGTCTCCCCGGAGTCGAAGAGGTCGCCCATGTCGGCGGACAGCTGGTTGACGGCCCCGTTGGGCTGGCGGCGCATGATCCGCCCCGCCTTCTCCGTCCACAGCAGCGATCCCGACGGGGTGAAGGCCAGGTCCCAGGGCAGGGCCAGGCCCGACACGACGGTGCGGGTGGCCAGGCCCGGGGCGGGCTGGCAGGCGGTGAGGCCGGCGGCGCCGAAGACGAGGGCCAAGGCCGCCCCGGCGAGAGCTCGCCAGCGGCGGGTCGACGCCAAGCCTGAGGTGGCGGTCATGAGGAGCTCCTCCTGAGGGGGACCGGTCCAGCTTCGCGCCCAGCGCGGCCTGGTGGACCCTGCTCGTAGCGCTCGCCTGCACTTTCCTGGTGACTAGTTCAGAAACCACCCGTTCTGACCATAGAAACCAGGTACCAGGTCTTGCATTCTGTGCGCCAGCAGTTGGGTGTGACGCAGCGCACGCGATGCACCAGATCGCCCAGTCGGTCGCCTTGGTTCGGGGGATCCGAGAAGACTGGCCGGCGGTGGAGGCAACTCCACCGCCAGACTGCATCCTCAGGGGGATCGACGGAGGGGGCGGCGGCCCAGTTGCACGGGAGGGGCAGCGGGTCACCGCCCTCACGTCGCGTTCACCTTCCTGTCGCTCAGGCTCGGCCCGACGCCTCGGCCCGGGCCACGGTCCGCTCCACCAGCCCCGGAGCCTCCAGCACCTCGCCCATGGCCGTCATCGCCGGCCGGGGCCCGGCCCAGCGCAGGTCGTCCACCGAGGCGAACACCGGCGTGTCGGGCTCGAGGGTGGCCAGGCGCTTGAACAGGAGGGCGTCGGCCATGTGGTCCTGCAGGGTGGAAGCCAGGGTGCCGGCGGACCGCACCTTGGCCTGCCACGTCGTGGGATCGGCGGGGATGTCCTCGATGTGGCCGTGGGCCCGGAGCACGGCGGCGGCCGACTTGGCCCCCCAGCCCGGCAGGCCCGGGAAGCCGTCGGCGCTGTCGCCCACCAGCCCCAGCCAGTCGGGGATCGACGCCGGGGGCACGCCGTACTTGGCCTCGACCGCGGCGGCGTCGAGCACCGTGCCCTTGCGCC
>CAZXRA010000210.1:0-9655 GCA_964643485.1 uncultured Iamiaceae bacterium
GAAGCGGGCGTTGCCCCGGCCGCCCTGGCCGCCCTGAGCGGCGGGCCACCGGTCGCCGGGGTGGACCAGGTCGACGAGCACCTCGCCATCGGGGCCCCGGACGACGGTGCCGGGGGGCACGGGCACCTCACGGTCCTCACCGGAACGGCCGTGCCGGCGCTTGCCCTGGCCGTGGACGCCGGAGCCGGCCCGCCGGTGGGGGTGATCGCGGAAGGCCAGCAGGGAGGCCACGTTGTGGTCGGCGACGAGCCAGACGGTGCCGCCGTCCCCGCCGTCGCCACCGTCGGGCCCGCCCCGGGGGACGTGGGCCTCGCGCCGGAACGACACGCTGCCGGCACCGCCGTCGCCGCCGCGGGCGTGGATCTGGGCCTCGTCGGCGAATCCGGACACGGCCGCCCACCCTACGGGGTGACCGGGAGAGCCCTACGTGTCCTCTTGCACGAGGTGGACGGGATCGCCGATGACGCGGGCCGACCAGGTGGTGCGGTCGGTGACGTTGCCGCTGTCGAAGGTGTACCGGATCTTCCACCAGTCGTTGTCGTCGGGGGGGTCGTAGTCGTCCAGCTCGATCCGGATGCGGAGGAGCTTGCCGTTGAACACGCTGTTGAGCACGCTGACCGACGACACGTCGTTGGCCGAGTTGTGGCTGTTTCCGTTGTCGTGGAAGCTGGCCCAGTCGAAGGTGTGGGTCGTCCACGAGTCGGTGCCCGTGGGTTGGAGGATCTCGATCTTCGAACCGCCCTCCCCGGGGTCCCACAGCTCGATCTGCAGGGTCTTGCCCACGTGGTAGTCGGGGATCTCGGCCAGGAAGAACGAGGCCACCCCGTCACTGGTGTTGGCGTACACCGAGATGGCGTCGCGGCCGTACACCCGGGGGCAGAGCTGGGCTGCGGCCGAGCTGCCGCGCCCGTCACAGAGCCCGTTGCCCGACGCCCCCTGGTAGCGGGCCACGATGCCCCACTGGTTCGCGCCGTCGGCGTTCAGGCCGCCCGGGGCCCCGTTCTTGATGCGCAGGATGTAGCGACCGGTGTCCATGGCCGTGGTGATGGTGCACAGGTGGTTCCACCGCCGCGAGCCGAGGTAGTCGTTGTAGGCGGCGTCGAAGGAGGTGGTTCCGGCGTAGGTCTTGGTGCAGGCGGCGATGGCGGGGTTGTCGCTGTCGTCGAAGGGGGTCAGGTCCGGTTCGTGGAGCGTGAAGGTGAAGGACTCCGTCTTCGTGCTCGTGCCGTTGAGCGGTAGCTCGATCCCGTCCTCGCTGTGGTTGGTGTAGGTCGGCGAGCACGTGGTGGTGCTGAGGGTGGGGGCGGTGCCCAGGCGGTAGCGGAGCAGGTTCCCGGCCCGCGAGAAGCTGGATCCTTGGGGCAGGTTGGTGGTGGTGGAGCTCCAGGAGTCGCCGGTGCTGCTCCGGGTCTGGTACTGGGCCGGGCCGTTGATGGTGATGCTGTTCCCGGCTCCCGCCCCGGTGGCGGGACCGGTCCAGGTCGAGGAGGACGGGGTCCAGGTCATGGTGCCCATCCGGTACCGGATCCGGTTCCGCGCCAGGGTGTAGGTGGAGGGCCAGTTCAGGGTCTGGGTGCTGCTCCAGGTGTCGGTCCAACCGTTGGCTCGGGTCTGGTACTCGGCCGGGCCGGTGATCGTGATGTTGCTGGTGTTGCTGCTCGGGCCCGTCCATGCCGGGGTGGTGACGCAGCTCTCGCCGGTCTGCGTCTGCCAGGTGACGTCGTCGTCGTTGTACCGGGGGTCGTAGAGGAGGACGTCGATGTCGGCGGTACGCCCCTCCGGCGCCTCGATGTAGAGCTCGTAGCCCCGCTCCCGGTACTCGCCGTTGGTGGGCGTGGCCGAGCAGGAGCTCAGATCGCTCGGGCCGTTGTGGAGGCTCTGGTGGCGGTCGCCGTTGACCTTGCTCGTGCACGCCGGGTTGATCGACTGGTACAGCAGCTCCCGATCGTCGCCCGAGAGCAGGCGGCCCGTGCCGAAGTAGTTGCGCGGGCTGCCCAAGGGGACGGGGAGCACGTACTCGGCCGTCCCGCTCCGGGAGAGGTCGATGCTGCGCCCCCCCAGGTTCTGGAAGAGGAAGCTGCCCACCTGGGGGTCCCGGATCGTCACGCGGAGGCGACGCTCACCGATCGGGACGACGGTGATGTCGATGCCGTCGACCCCGTCGACGAAGCCGTTCCGGGCTGCGGTGGCCAGGGCGTAGATCTCCGCCTTGTCCGCGTCGGGGAGCCACACCACGCCGGCGAGGGCGGCGGCATCGGCCGCCTTCTGGATGTCGGACACCCGGTTGTACCAGTAGCCCACGTCGACCGAGAGCCCCACCATCAGGAGCAGCGGGACGAGCAGGATGGCGAACTCGACGAGGACGTAGCCGTGATCGCGCCGACCCCGTTCGGTGGCCACGAGGGACCGACGACGGGACGGGCGGCGATGGGCGCATCTCACGGGTTCGTCTCCTCCGGTTCGATCCTCATGACCGCCTTCCGATCGACGAGGGTGCTGTCCCCCAGCAGGGGGAACATGTGGTCGTGGCGGATGCGGACCCAGACACCGAGGTAATCGGCGGTGAGCTGCACCTCGACCCGCTCGTCCGGGCACCAGCTCTTGGCCTCGGCGGGCGAGATGCACCCGTCGGCATCCGTCGCGTCATCGACGTCATCGGGGAAGCCCCGGAACTGGGCCCCGGTGAGGATGTTGCACTCCTCGCCGCTGCCGTTGCCGTTGATGCAGGCGGAGGGCACGGTGCCCGCGGTCGACGCCGTCTCGAAAACGATCACTCGCTCGACCTGGTCGAGCGTGCCGCTCGACTCCAGCGCCGCCCGCATGCTGCTCAGCAGGCTGTAGTCGGCGCTCAGCGCGTTGCCCTGGCCCGAGCCCACGCGGGCGCCGGCCCGCACCCCTTCGTTGGCCGCCAACCCGACGCGCCAACCCATGCCGTAGTCGTAGGCACCGGCCAGGAGGACGACCAGGATGATCCCCACGAAGGCGAACTCGACCAGCACCGCGCCCCGCTCCCGGTCCCCGCACCGACGACAGCCCCTCATGACAGCCCTCGGGGTTCGAGCTGGATCACCGAGGAGTCGGTGAGGGTGAGGGTCTGGCCGAACATGCGGGTGACCCACGGGTGCTCGATCTTCATCCACACGCCGACGTAGTCGGGCTCGCTGCTGCCGTTGAGGACGACCTGCCGGTCCTGCGGGCACCAGGAGGCATCGGGCTCACCGGCATCGCACCCGAAGTCGTCCTCGTCGAGGGCGAAGTCGGCCGACGTGTAGACGTTGCACTGGTCGTCGACGGGCTGGCCCCCCTGGCAGGTGGAGGAGGGAGGTTCGCCGAAGTCGTTGGCCTTGTAGACGACGATGAGCTCGATCTGGTCGCGGGGGATGGCCGCGCTCTCCTGGGCGATCGACTGGACGATGCCGTAGTCGGCCAGCACGTCGTCGCCCGATGCGCTGGCGACCCGGGACCCGGCCCGGGTGGCGTGGGACAGGGCGAGGTCGTCGTTGAGAGCCAGGCCGACCTCGATCACGCCGAAGATGAGCATGAGGAACACCGGGGTGACCAGCGCCGCCTCGAGGAGGGCGACCCCCCGCTCCCGCCGCTCGGCCGCGGGGTCACCGACCGCGGCAGGGCACCGTCGACGGCGTAGCAGCATCGGGTCCTTCCTCGCTCGTCTGGTCGCGACCGGCCTCCATCGGCCGCGTCGTCACCGAGATGAGGGGTTCTAGGGTGGAGACATGGAGGATCTCGCCGTCGCTCACGCCCCCCTCTGGGTGGGGCCTCCCGGGCTCGACCTGGTCGAGCGGGCGGCGCGCGAGGCCGACGGGGCCATTCCCCCCGCGCCGGGCGCCACGCCGGCCGTCGGCGCCGGCCACCGGGCCCAGGCCGAGGAGCCCGATCGGCTCCGCACCTGCTTCGAGCGCGACCTCGACCGCATCCAGCACTCCAAGCCCTTCCGCCGCCTGGCCGGCAAGTGCCAGGTCTTCGTGTCGCCCGACGACGACCACCTCCGCACCCGCCTCACCCACGCCATCGAGGTGGCCCAGGTGGCGGTGAGCATCGCCCGCCCGGTGGGCCTGAACGTGGCCCTCACCGCCGCCGCCGCCACCGGGCACGATTGCGGCCACGGTCCGGCGGGTCACGCCTCCGAGGGCGCCCTCTCCCCCTTCCTGGCCGAGGGGTACCACCACGCCGTCTACGGGGCCGACGTCGTGCTGGCCCCCCTCAACCTGTGCGTCGAGACGCTCGACGCCATCCGCAACCACTCGTGGAACCGTCCGGCCCCGGCCACCCCGGAGGGCGAGGTCGTGGCCTGGGCCGACCGCATCGCGTATGTGTGCCACGACTTCGAGGACGCGGTGGCCGCCGGCGTGGTCCACCCGAGCGACCTGCCCGATGCCGTGGCCTCGGTGGTCGGGCGCGACCGCCGCACCCAGCTCCATCGCTTCATCACCGCCATGGTGGAGACCATCGCCGCCACCGGCACGGTGGCCCTCCGCCCCCGGGAGGCCGGCGCCCTCGACGCCTTCCGGGCCTTCAACTACGAGCGCATCTACCTGCGACCCGATTCGGTGCGCCAGGCCGACCGGGCCGCCCGTCTGATCGCCGCCCTCACCGAGCACTACATCGCCCATCCGGCCGACCTCGGCGACGACGACGCCGGCCTGCAGCCGGGCCACGAGACCACCGTGGCCACCGCAGTCCGCTACGTGAGCGGGATGACCGACCGCTTCGCGGCCCGGGCCGCAGTGGAGCTCCTGGGGTGGGACGATCGGGCCCTGCCCCGCAGCGCCTGACGCCGAAGCCACGGGTTAGGTTCTCGCCCATCGTCAGCCCGGCCGCCCCCGAGCCCCGCACCCGGCCCCGCGGGGCAGACCTGCGGCTCCTCGTCCCCCTGAGGCCCCAGGGGCCCATCGAGGTCATCGACCGGGCCACCCACCTCCTGCGCGTCCGCTTCGCCGACGTGATGACGGTGAGCGTCGCCGTCCAGGTGCCGATCTGGCTGGTCCTGGCCATCGTCCTCCGCGACGAGTGGGCGGCGGGGGTGGCCGACAACCAGGCCTGGTACTGGCTGGCCGTCTTCCCCGATCCCACCACCATCGCCCTCCTGGCCGACGAGGCCATCTCCCAGGGGCCGCTCACCGTGTTCCTGGCCCGGGCCCTCCCGTCGCTGGGCCTGGCGCTCATGGGCGGCGCCTGCGGGGTGCTGGTCCACGATTGGAGCCGGGGCCGGGAGACCACCGGGCCCCAGGCCCTGGGGGCGGCCCTGCGCCGAGGCCACGTGCTGGTGGCCCTCTGGCTGATCGTCCACGCCTTGCAGTTCGTCACGTGCATCGGGGTGGTGCTGGGCCCGCTCGTCTTCGGCGTCGCCGCTCCCCTGTGCGCCATGGAGCGCTCGGGGCCGTGGACGGCCGTGGCCCGTTCGTGGCGGCTCTCCCTGCGGCGGTTCTGGTCGCTCTGCGTCACCGTCCCCATCGCCACCCTGGTCGGGGCGGTCACCGGCGGGGTGCTGGGCGGCCTCGGGTTCCTCCTCCTGGCCGGGCTCACCCAGGGATGGGTCGACGTCGGGAGCACGGCCGCCGTGGCTCTGGGGGCCGCTCTCCCCCACCTGGTCCTCGACCCGATCCTCGCCCTCTCCATGGCCCTCCTCGCCCTCGACCTGAAGGTGCAGGTGGAGGGCTACGACCTGGAGACCGAGCTGGCCGAGGCCGCTCGGGGCACCGATGGCTGAGCGGGACGGGGGCGGCCGACGGCACCATGGGCGAGCGCTCCTCGGCCTCGGGGCCCTGGCCACGGCCCTGGTGCTGGGCCTGGTCCCGGGGCCCGGGGGTCCCGGCCCGGCGGTGGCCACCGCCGACCGCCTTCCCACCCAGCTCTTCACCGACGACGACACTCAGCTCCCGGGGGGACCGCCGGCCGATCCCGAGGGCACCCGCGAGCGGGCCGACGAGATCCTGGCCCGGGACGAGTACCAGGGTCCCCAGGAGGCCGGTGACACGATCATCGACCGCATCCGTCGTTGGATCAGCGACCGCCTGCCCGACGTCAGCGGTCCCGACGTCGGGCAGGGACCGACCAATGGCCTCGCCTTCGTCGTCGTGGGCGTCGTGGTCGTGGCCGCCCTCGGCGCCGTCGCCTGGACGGTGTTCGGGGCCCGGCGCACCCGGCGCCCCGACGACGAGGTGGATGCCGAGGTCGACATCACCCCGCTGCGGTCTTCCGACGAGTGGGCCGACGAGGCCGACCGATGCGTCCGCGCCGGCGACCACCGCGGGGCGGTGCGAGCCCGCTACCGCTCCCTCACCGCCACCCTGGCTCGGCGGGACCTGGTGGCCGACACCCCCGGTCGCACCGCCGGCGAGCAGCGCGACGACGTGGCCCGGCGGGCGCCCGATCTCACCCCCGCCTTCGACGCCGTGGCCGACCTGTTCGAGCGGGTCTGGTTCGGTGGTGATCCCGCCGGCCCCGATGAGTCCGATGCCGCTCGTGACCTGGCCGGCCGGGCTCTCGCCGCCGCCCCCCGCCGGGCCGAGGCCGTCGAGGAGGTGGTGACATGAGCCGCCGCCGGGGCCTCGCCCTCGTCGGAGTCGTCGTCCTCGCCCTCGTGGCCGTGCTCCTGCTGTCCCGCCCGGCCGAAGACCGCTACCAGCGCCCCGCCCTCGACCCCCGGGGCACGGGACCGGAGGGCACGGCCGCCCTCGTGGCCCTGCTGGGCGACAGCGGCGCCACCGTCCGCCTGGGCGGCCAGCCCCGACCGTCGGACGACGTCGTCCTCCAGCTCCAGGACACCTTCAGTGCCGGGGCGGCCGAGGGCCTGGAGACGTGGGTCGACGAGGGGGGCATGTTGGTGGTCACCGACCCGCTGGCCGCCCTGGCCCCGAGCAGCGACGTCTCGCTGTTCGCCGAGGCGGCCACGCCCGGCCCGTCCTGCGAGGTGGACGCCCTGGCCGACCTGGGTGCCGTCGTCCCCACCCTCCCCGCCGTCTTCCCCGTCGGCCCCGGCACGTCGTCCTGCTTCGGGGGGGACGAGCAGGCGGCTCTCGACCTGCGCCGTCGGGGCACGGGCCGCATCGTCGCCCTCTCGTCGCCCGCTCCGTTCCAGAACGCCGACCTCGACGAGGGCGACTCGGCCGTCCTCGCCGTCACCCTGCTCGTCCCCTTCGAAGGGGCGCAGGTGCGGATCCTCGACCCCCTGCGCTTCGTGGGCGACGAGGAGGACGTCGGTGACGGCACCATCCTCGGCGCCCTCCCCCCTCGGGGGCGCCAGGCCCTCCAGCAGCTCATCGTGGCCTTCCTGGTGTGGGGCCTGGTCCAGGGGCGCCGGTTGGGCCGTCCCGTCGCCGAGGAGCTGCCCGTGCCCCTGCCCGCCTCCGACCTGGTCCTGGCCTCGGGTCGGCTGCTCGACCGCAACGGCGACGTGGCCGACGCGGCCGAACGGCTCCGCCGCCGGGCCCGCCGCGACCTGGGCACAGCCCTGGGCCTCGGCCCCGACCCGGTGGCGCAGGAACTGGCCGATGCCCTCGTCTCCCGGGCCCGGATCGACCCCGAGCTCGTCCACCGCGCCCTCCTCGCCCCCGTCGGCGACGGGGACGACCTCGTGTCCACCTCCGCCCACCTCGATCGCCTGCGTCAGGAGCTCCACCGATGACCGATGCCCACTCCCCGCACCCGCCGACCCTCCCCCCCGACCACGCCAGCGTGGTGGCGGTGCGCAACGAGGTGGCCAAGATCGTCGTGGGGCAGGACGCCGTCCTCGCCCACCTGCTGGCCGCCCTCCTCGTGCGGGGCCACGTGCTGCTGGAGGGCGTGCCCGGGGTGGCCAAGACCCTCCTCGTGAAGACCATGGCCGCCGCCCTCGACCTGGAGGTGAACCGCATCCAGTTCACCCCCGACCTGCTGCCGTCGGACATCACCGGCCAGCTCGTCCTCCAGGGCGGCACCGACTTCACGTTCCGACCCGGTCCCATCTTCACCAACCTGTGCCTGGCCGACGAGATCAACCGCACACCGCCCAAGGCGCAGGCCGCCCTGCTGGAGGCCATGGAGGAGCGCCAGGTGTCGGTGGGGGGCGAGACCCGGCCCCTGCCTGAGCCCTTCGTGGTGATCGCCACCCAGAACCCGGTCGAGTACGAGGGCACCTATCCCCTGCCCGAGGCCCAGCTCGACCGGTTCCTGTTCAAGGTGCAGGTGCCCTACCCGTCGGCCGAGGCCGAGGTGGCGATCCTGGGCCACCACAACCGGGGGATGGACGTTCACGACCCGGTGGCGGCCGGCGTCCGCCGGGTGGCCGGGGTGGAGGACATCGAGCGGGCCCGCCAGGCCGTGGCCGCCGTGCGGGTCGACGACGTCGTCGTCCACTACATGGTCTCGCTGGTGCGGGCCACCCGGGAGGCCCCGGCCGTGTCGCTGGGCGTCTCCCCCCGCGGCGGGGCCGCCCTCCTCCACGCCACCAAGGCCTGGGCCTGGCTCTCGGGCCGGAGCTTCGCCACGCCCGACGACGTGAAGGCGGTGGCCGCCTCCACCATGCGCCATCGCCTCCAGGTGCGGCCCGAGGTGGCGTTGGAGGGGCTCACGCCCGACCGGGTCATCGAGGGACTGCTGGCCACCGTGCCCAGCCCGAGGTAGTCCGATGCCCGCAGGGACCCGTCGCCTGGCCCTCGTCGCCGTGGCCCTGGCCGGCCTGCGCCTGCTCCTGCCCGACGACCTGCCGGGGGGGCTGTGGCTGCTCAACCTGGCCCTGCTGGCCGTGGCCGTCCTCGACCTGGCCCTGGCCCCCGCCCCCGGCGGGCTGGAGATCGGGCGCGACCTGCCCGGCCAGGTGCCATTGGGGGGCGAGGGACGGTCCGCCCTCGTGGTCCGCAACCCCACCAGGCGCCGCTTCCGCCTCGGTGTGGCCGACGAGCTGGCCCCGTCGCTGCGGCCCGACACCCGGCGCTGGCGGATCGCGGTACCGGCGCGCAGCGAGGCCCGCGTCGACACCCGCTTCCGCCCCGGGCGCCGGGGCCGCTTCCAGCCGGCCCAGGTCACCCTGCGGAGCGTCGGTCCTCTGGGACTGGCGGCCCGGCAACGCACCGTCGCCGTACCCGGGATGCTGAAGGTCGTGCCCGCCTTCCCTAGCCGGGCCGACGCCGAGCTGCGCCTGGCCCGGGCCCGGCAGCTCGAGCTGGGCATCCGCACCCTCCGGCGGCCAGGGACGGGCACCGACTTCGACCAGCTCAAGGAGTACACGCCCGACGACGACTTCCGGCGCATCGACTGGGCCGCCACGGCCCGCACGGGTCAGGCCGTGGTGCGCACGTACCGAGCCGAGCGCAACCAGACCATCCTGGTGCTGCTGGACGTGGGCCGCACCACGGCGGGACGGGTGGCCGACGTCCCCCGGGCCGAGCACCTGCTCGACGCCGTCTTCGCCCTGGTCACCGTGGCCACCGGCCTGGAGGACCGGGTGGGCCTGGTCGCCTACGACGACCGGGTGCGCGCCTCGCTCCCCCCGTCGCATCGGCCCGACCAGCTCGCCCACGTGGTGGAGGCCACCTACGAGCTGGAGCCCGCCCTCGTCGAGACCGACCACCGCCGGGCCCTGGCCCACACCAAGGCCCGCTACCACCGGCGCACCTCGGTGGTGATCGCCACCGATCTCACCGAGGCGACCGTCGCC
>CAZXRA010000211.1:0-5670 GCA_964643485.1 uncultured Iamiaceae bacterium
TGGTGCTGTACCGGAGCCGTGACCTGCTCCGCTACCAGCACTTCTGGTACGACGACTGGCCCGGCGGCCTCTACGCCTCGTCGACGCCGGCCGGCACCCGCCCGGCCCCGCCCATCGCCGGGGCCTGGGCCGCCCTCCACCACCTGGGGCGCGACGGCTTCGTCCGCCTCACCGAGTCGGTGGCCGAGGCCAAGCGGCGCTTCCTGGCCGGCATCGAGGCCGCCGACGGGGCCGTGGTCGACCCGGTGCCCGACACGCCGGTGTTCCAGGTGCGGTTCCCCGGGCGGTCCACCGACGCCGTGGGCGACGCCATGGACGCCCGGGGCTGGAACCTCGACCGTCAGCAGGGCGGCCTCCACGTGATGCTCTCGCCCTACCACCTCCAGGTGGCCGAGCGCTTCGCCGCCGACCTGGCCGAGGCCCTGGCCGCGGTGCCCCTGGCCGACGGCGAGGCCGGCTTCGCCCCGGCCACGGCCACCTACGGCGGGATCGCCTGAACAGGGGACGAGGGCGTGATGGCACCTCCTGACGGGAAAGGGGCCGAGGGGTGAGGGCCGGTACCATGCCCGACGTCCCATGACGCCGGAGGAGAGGGAAGCCGTGGACGTCCCCGAGGTCGACATCGCCACCTTCGCCGTCCGCCACGCCGCGGGCGTCACCGTCATCGACGTGCGCGAGCCCGACGAGTACGTGGGCGGCCACGTCCCTGGAGCCCGGCCCCTCTCCCTCGGGGAGGTGCCCGAGCGGGCCGACGAGGTGCCCGAGGGGGAGACCGTCTACCTGATCTGCGCCATGGGCGGTCGGAGCAAGCGGGCGGCCGAGCACCTGGCCGGCCTGGGCCGCGACGTGGTCAACGTGGCCGGCGGCACCAAGGGCTGGATCGAGGCCGGGCACCCGACCGTCACGGGCGAGCAGCCGGGCTGATCGGGGTGCGACGGGGCGGCGGGGGGCGAGGAGGGGGCGAGAGCCCGCCCGCCGTGGCCCACGACTGGGTCGACGACGCCGCCGGCCTGGCCGCGGTGGTCGAACAGCTCCTCACCGCCGACCGCTACGCCGTCGACACCGAGTTCCACCGGGAGAAGAGCTACTGGCCCCAGGTGGCCCTGGTGCAGGTGGCGTGGGGCGACCGTCTGGTGCTGATCGACCCCCTGGCCGTCGACCTGGCTCCCCTGGCCGAGGTCTTCGCCGGCGACGGCCTGGCCGTCATGCACGCCGCCAGCCAGGACATCGAGGTGTTCGAGCGGTCGGTGGGCTCGGTGCCGTCCCGCCTCTTCGACACCCAGATCGCCGCCGGGTTCCTCGGCTACGGCACCCCGTCGCTCTCCGCCCTCGTGGAGGGAGAGGTCGGCGTCCGCTTGCCCAAGGGCGACCGGCTCACCGACTGGCTGCGCCGCCCCCTGGACGATCGCCAGCGGGCCTACGCCGCCTCCGATGTGGCCTACCTGTTGGAGGTGCACGACCGCCTGGTCCGTCGCCTGGAGGAGCAGGGCCGCATGGCGTGGGTGGACGACGAGTGCGACGCCCATCGGCGATGGCGGCCCCGACGGGCACCGTCGGAGGCCTACCTGCGGATCAAGGAGGCCCGCCAGCTCCGGGGCCGGGCCCTGGGCGTGGTGCGAGCGGTGGCGGCGTGGCGGGAGCAGCGGGCCGCCGACCTCGACGTCCCCGCCCGCCACGTGATGGCCGACCTGGCCGTGGTGACGGTGTCGAACCGGGCGCCCCGCTCCGTCGACGACCTCCAGGGCGTGCGGGGCCTCGACGACCGGCTGCGCCGGGGGACCCTGGGCGAGGAGCTGATCCTGGCCGTGGCCCAGGGCCTGCAGGACGGGCCGCCCCCTCGGGCGGCCAACGGGGCCGACCAGGAGCTCGACCGGCGGTTCCGGCCCGCCGTCGCCCTGGTGTCGGCCTGGGTGGCCCAGCTCGCCCGCACCCACAAGATCGACGCCTCGCTGTTGGCCACCCGGTCCGACATCGAGGATCTACTCGTCTCCGGGGGCGGGCGGCTGGCCTCGGGGTGGCGGGCCGAGCTGGTCGGGGGACCCGTGCGCGACCTGGTCGACGGCCGGGCCGCCCTGGCCTTCGAGGGTGACGGCCTGGTGTTGGAGCCCCGGGGCGGTGCGTCCGACCCATCCTGACGAGGGGCCGGTGCCCCACCGCTCACCGGCCGGTGGTCGGCGTGGGGCTCGTCTGCCGGGAGGCGGGAGGGATCGGGACGGAGGCCAGGTCGGGGGCGACGGCCTGGTCGCCGCCGATGAAGTCGCGGACGACGTCGGCCCACCGTCCGGCGTCGACGGGCTCCAAGGCGGCCAGGAGGTCGAGCAGCACCTCGATGGGTGCCGGCGACGACGCCGAGGCGTCCCACCTGCCGACCAGGTCGATCCCGACCCCGGCGTGCTCCACCCGCACCCGGGGGGCGACGATGGCGTTGCCGGCCCAGCTCCAGGCCCGGTCGAACCCCTCGACGTCGAGGGGGCGGGGGCGGTCGTCCTCGGCCAGGCCGGCCGCGGCGCCCCGATCGTCGTCGTTCGTCCCGGTGGGGCGGGGTGCCGCTCCGAGAGGGGTGAGGGTGAGGTCGACCACGCGGCCTGACGGTTCCCTGAAGGTGAGGGCGACGGCAGCATCCACGCTGTCGAGGCTGGCCTGGTCCAGTCCGGGCGCGCCCGGGTGCGGGGGCCGCAGCTCGTCGTCCTCGTCGCGCCGGAGGCCGAGGGCGGGGTCGACCGAGAGGTCTCGCCCTCCCGACTCCCACCACCGGTCGGCCATGGCCAGGAGCGGCTCCACCTCGTCGAGGTAGTAGCCGGTCAGAGACAGGTAGAAGCCGTCCTCGGGCGCTCGGGCTCCGACCACGTGGGAGACATCGGCCGCCTCGGTCGAGGTGAGCACCTCGTAGGTCCGCTGGGCGGTTCCTGTTCCTCGCACCACCTCTTCCCGCTCGTACCGGCGAGGCGTGGCGGACGACGGCGCCGTCGTCACCTCGGCGACGATCTCCGTCTCGCCGGTGCCCCCGGAGGTGAAGACGACCCGGCGGACGCCACCGCGGTTGACCGTCACGGGCTTCGCCTCCACCATGGCCAGCTCCCACGGCCCGTCAGGGTCGGATGGCAGGTAGAAGCCGGTGGGCGCCTCCGGGGTGACGGCCACGATGTCGGTGTCGTCGTCGCCCTCCCACGGGGAGGCGACCAGCGCCCCGGCGACCAGGGCGATGATGGCGGCGGCGGCAACGAGGAGGCGACGGCGCACCGGGGGCCGCTCCCTGTCGTCGAGGGGGACAACCATGCCGTCGCCCGCCGCCTCACCCAGGCGGTCGAAGGCATCGACCACCGGTGTGGACTCGGCGACCTGCCGCAGGGCGCCGCGCAGCCGGAGCTCGAGGGGGGTGAGATCGTCGGGGCTCATCGATCGAGCACCTCCCCCAGCGAGGCCAGGCCCCGGCGGATCAGGGATCGGGCCGTGGCCGGGCGCGTGCCGAGCAGACGGGCCACCTCGGCGGTGGGCAGGTCGGCGTAGTACCGGAGGACGAGAGCGTCGCGGCGGCGGGCGGGGAGGGCCTGCAGGGCCTGCCAGACCTCGTCGACGTCACGGGGGAGAGGGGGCGGATCGACGATGGGCGAGTCGGCGAGGGTGGGGTTGCGCCGCCGGGCCGTGGCCCGCCGCCGCCCGTCGCCCCGGCACAGGTTCACCACCGTGGTGCGCAGGTAGGCGCCGGGATCCTCGATCCGGTCGAGGTGGGTGTGGACGCGGAGGAAGGCTTCGTGGACCAGCTCCTCGGCGAGGAAGCGGTCGCTGGTCAACAGGTGGGCCAGCCGCACCATCGGGGCGTGCTCGGCCCGGTAGAGGTCCTCCAGTCGGTCCCACCCGTCGTGGGCGGGTGGGACCGACCCCGTGTCGTCTGGCGTCATCACCATCAGACAGGTTCCCGCATTCACACCCCACCGACGCGAACCCGGCACTCGATGTTGCACCCGTCACAGGTTTTTTTCAGGCCACGGCACCGACAGGAACGGCAGGAGCTGCCTGTCCCGTGGCCCGGGCCAGGGCCATGCGATGGCAGGGCAGCTCGGGGTAGGCCCAGCGGACGAGGCGGGCCTCGAGGTGGGCGTTGGGCACCAGGTAGGTGCGCTGGACGACCGCCGGCTGGTAGGTGGCCGTCATGTGCCGGGCCCAGGCGGGCATGAGCAGCATGGACGCCGAGATGCCCAGGCGGGCCCGGAGCTGGCCGGCCGACCCGGCCCGGAACTCGCCGTCGCTGTCACCGGCGAGGAAGTCGATGAACTCCCGGGTCTGGGCGGTGACCGACAGCAACGGCCGCATCCGCTCGACGTAGCCCTCCAGCTCGTCGACCGTCCCGGGCACCCAGTCGGTCCCCCCCATGCACCCGATGACGGCCTGCTCGGTGAGGTAGCGGTCCTTCTCCTCCCGGCTGAGAGGCCGGTTGTAGCGCTCGAAGGCGCTCATGATCGCCCAGGGGATGCACGTGTGGACCCAAGCGATGAGCTCGGGGTCGAGGGCGGCGTAGGGGACCCCGTCGGGTCGCGTGCCGTTGATGTGGCTGTGGACCCGCTTCACCCGCTCGATGAGGCCGGTGGCGGCCTCGGTCGAGCCGAACG
Organism: uncultured Iamiaceae bacterium; assembly: GCA_964643485.1. GTDB lineage: Bacteria > Actinomycetota > Acidimicrobiia > Acidimicrobiales > Iamiaceae > Iamia. Next base: position 4,608 of record CAZXRA010000211.1, read on the forward strand.
TGGTGCGCAGCACGTAGCCGAGGGTGTTCTTGGCCCGCAGGAGGGGCTGGGTGCGGAAGGTCGACTGCTGGGAGACACCGGCCATCACCGACGGGTGCAGCACCTCCATGATGACGGCGGCCGAGCCGGCGAGGCTGACGCTGGCCAGGTCGCCGTGGAGCTCCCACGACATGCTGCCCGGGCCCCCGGCCAGGCCCGGGTCGCCGGGGGGGCCGTCGTAGTAGGAGGGCTCGTCGTGGCGGCCGCCGACGGCCTCGATCTCGTCCCTGATCTTCTGGCGCAGGTCCATGCGAGCAGCATGGGCCACCCTCGTGACACCTGTCAATAATTGGTGCCGGTGGTCAGCGTCGCACCAGGCCGTCGAAGAGCAGGTCGGTCACCTCCACAGCGTGCCGGTGGACCGCCACGGGGTCGTCGGGGTCGACGGCGGCCCCGAAGCGCTCGGCCAGGGCGGGGAGGGCGACGGGACCCCCGGCCCCGTGGGTCATGAGGAAGTAGACGAGGGCCACGGAGTCGGTCCGCACCCGGCCCTCGGCCCGGAGGCGGGCCAGGAGCTCCTGCCCGAACTGGCGCACCGGATCGATGTAGCGCTCGAAGAGGTGGTCGAGGCGCGGCCCGGGCGCGGTGGCCTCCTGGTTGATGAGGCGCAGGAGGGAGGGCCGGGCCGCGTTGGCCTCGATGAAGCGCACCACCAGAGCCCGCAGGCGGAGGAGGTCGTCGCCGCCCTCGTGGGGAGTGGCGGCGTCGGCGAGGGCGGCGGCCAGGGCACTGAAGCCCTGGTCGACGGCGGCGTACCAGAGCTGCTCCTTCGACCCGATGCGCTGGGGGATGAGGTTGTGGCTCACGCCCAGCTCCCGGGCCAGCTCCCGCACCGACGTGCCGGCGTACCCCCGCTCGGCGAAGGAGGCGAGGGCTCGGTCGAGGACCACCTCGGTGGTGACCGTCGCCGGGTCACCCGCCGCCGGTCGTCCTCGTCGCCGGGGGGCCATGGCGCGGCAGCGTACCGGTCACCCCTCCCGGCCCGGGGTGGGGGCCAGGGCGAGGAGGGCGGTGGCGGCGGGGG
>CAZXRA010000212.1:0-3586 GCA_964643485.1 uncultured Iamiaceae bacterium
CGGCCACGCCGTTGACGGTGGCGGCGATGCGCCCCACGTCGCGGATCTGCTCCGTGGTGCGCCCCGCCTTGCGCAGCTCGGCCACGTGGGAGGCGATGCAGGTGTGGCACTTCCCCACGATGGCGGCGGAGAGGGCGTAGAGCTCGAAGCGCTCCTTGCCCACCCCGGCATGGGTGCCGTAGGCGTTCATGCGCAGCCCCGCCGGCGCCCGCTGGAGCTCGGCGTCGTCGGCCAGCTCCGGGAACGGGTACCAGGTGGTGTTCATGGCCATGAGGGCGGCCGCCGTCTTGGCCCCGGTGGCCTGCTCGGCCGGGAGCTCGTCGACGGCCTCGAAGGCCTCCACCAGGTCGGCCGACCGGGCCATCACCGCGGCGGCGAGGGCGGCGCCCACCGCCTCCTCCGTGGAGAGGGAACTGCGCTCGATCACCGAGCCGAGGTTGAGGCGCAGATCCTTGGCCTCGTCGGGGATCACCGCCTTCACCGGCGCCAGGGCGTCGGACAGGGACGGCATCAGAGGGTGTCGCCGCCGACGGCCCGGTTGCAGGGGCACAGCTCGTCGGTCTGGAGGCCGTCGAGGATGCGGAGGGTCTCCTCGGGGTTGCGGCCCACGTTCAGGTTGTTGACCGAGACGTGCTGGATGGTGTTGTCGGGATCGACGATGAAGGTGGCCCGGTAGGCGACGCCGGCGTCGGAGCGCACGCCGAGCTGGTCGACGAGCGACCCGTTGGTGTCGGCGAAGCTCCACTGGTCGAGCTTGTCGAGGTCCGGGTGCTCACGGCGCCAGGCCAGCTTGGTGAACTCGTTGTCGGTGGAGCCACCGAGCACGACGGCGTCGCGGTCGGCGAACTCGCCGTTGAGCTTGGCGAAGGCCACGATCTCGGTGGGGCAGACGAAGGTGAAGTCCTTCGGGTAGAAGAAGATGACCTTCCACTTGCCCTCGAAGCTCTTCTCGTCGATCGTCTCGAAGGCAGACTCGCCGCCCTGATCGTGCTCGTTGAAGCCGGGCTTCACGCCCACGATCGAGAACGGCTCGAGGGTCTGTCCGACGGTCTTCATGGGTCCTCCTGTGGGCGTGCCGGCGGCGCCGGTCACGGGTGCAGTACGGGTGGTAGGCGTGCTGAGCAAACTACAGAGGGGGTGGGGAGGGCCAACCGTGGCAGGGGTCACCCGGCCAGGGCGGCCCGGACGCTGGCGTCGAAGGCGACCTGGGCGGGGTCGAACCCCCCTGCCGACGCCAAGAGGGTGGCGGCACCGCCCTGAGCGTCGGCCAGGTGGAGGCGGCCCTGGCGGCCCCACTCGTCGTCAACCCAGCGCTCGAAGAAGTAGGGCTCCCGCTCGGCGTGGGAGCGGGGCGTGCCGGTGGCCACGGCAGCGCGCATGGCGTCGGCCAACTCCTCCACCCCCAGGCCGGTGCGGGCGCTGGTGCGGTGCACCTCGGGGGGCTCGGCGTCGAAGGGCCGGGCCAGGCCCAGGCTGCCCGTGAGGTGGTGGTAGCTGCGCTCGGCGGTGGGCTCGTCGCTCTTGTTGAGCACGAAGACGTCGGGCACCTCGATGATGCCCGCCTTCAGGAACTGCACCTCGTCGCCGCCCAGGGGCTGGAGCACGAGGTACACCCGGTCGGCCAGGTGGCGGATGTCGGCCTCGCTCTGGCCGATGCCCACCGTCTCCACCATGACGCAGCGGAAGAGGCGGGTGAGCAGGCGGCACACCTGGAAGCTGGAGGGGGACAGCCCACCCAGCTCGGTGGCCGAGGCCTGGCTGCGGAAGAAGAGGCGCCGGTCGTCGAGGGGGCTGCGCATGCGGGTGCGGTCACCGAGCAGCGAGCCACCGGAGACGGGACTCGACGGGTCGATGGCCAGCACCGCCACCGTCAGGTCGGGGTCGCGCCGGAGCATCTCGACCGTCAGCTTGGCCAGCAGGCTCGACTTGCCCGACCCCGGTGTGCCCGTCACCCCCAGCACGGTGCACGGGGCGGCGTCGCCGGCGTCGATGAGGGCCAGCGCCTGGGCCCGGCGATCGGCCGCCTCGGGCCGGGAGTCCTCGAACAGCCCGATCAGGCGGGAGACGGCCTGCTTCTCCAGGGCCCGCCCCCGGGCGACCAGCTCCTCCAGCTCACGTCCTCCGACCCCGCCCGCCGCCCTGAAGGCGTCGGCTGCGCCGACCCGGTCGTTGTCGGGCACGAGCTGATCAGGAGGCGGCGTCGACGGCACCGGACTCGATGATGTCGGCGAAGCGCTCCATGATGTCGATCAGCTCGTAGTCCGACGGGGTGAAGACCTGCTCCACGCCGATGGCCTTGAGCTTCTCCACGTCGCCCTGGGGGATGATGCCGCCGAAGATCACGTGGATGCCGGCGGCGTCGTGCTCCCGCAGGCCGTCGAGGATCTGGCGGGCCAGCTCCAGGTGGGAGCCGGAGAGGACGGAGGCGCCGACCAGGTCGACGCCCTCCTCCACCGCCGACTGCACGATCTCGGCCGGGCTGAGGCGGATGCCGGAGTAGACGACGTCGAAGCCGACGTGACGGGCCGAGACGGCGATGACCTCGGCCCCGTTGGAGTGGCCGTCGAGGCCGGGCTTTCCCACCAGCACCTTGGGCCGGTGGCCCAGCCGGTCGGCCAGGGCCTCGACCCGGGCTCGCAGGTCCTCGACCCGGTCGCCGCCCAGGCCCAGCTTCTGGCCCTCGACGCCGGTGGCGGGCCGGTACTCGCCGAACACCTGGCGGAGGGCGCCGGCCCACTCGCCGGTCGTGACCCGGGCCAGGGCGCACTCGATGGACGGCTCCATCATCGAGGTGCCGCCGCGGGCCGCGTCCCTGAGGGTCTCGAGGGCGGCCTGGGCCCGGTCCTCGTCCCGCTCGGAACGGACCTTGTCCAGGTTGCCCAGGGCCTCGGCGATGGCCGCCTCGTCCAGGGTGAACAGGCCGCCGTCGTCGCCGCCCAGGAGGGGGGACGGGAGGCCCTCGGTCCACTTGTTGAGGCCGACCACGATCTGCTCGCCGTCGTTGATGGCCGTCATCCGCTCCGACATGGAGCGCACGAGGGCCGACTTCAGGTAGCCCGACTCGATGGCGGGGATCACGCCGCCCATGCCCAGGATGCGCTCGATCGCGGCCTTGGCGTCCCGCTTGAGCTCGGCCACCTTGGACTCGACGACGACCGAGCCCTCGAACAGGTCGGGGTACTCCAGGAGGTCGGTCTCGTAGGCGAGGATCTGCTGGAGCCGCAGCGACCACTGCTGGTCCCACGGGCGGGGCAGCGACAGGGCCTCGTTCCACGCCGGGAGCTGGACGGCGCGAGCGCGGGCGTCGCGGGACAGGGTGACCCCGAGCGTCTCGATGAGGATGCGCCAGGCGTTGTTCTCGGGCTGGCTCTCGGTGAGCCCCAGGGAGTTGACCTGCACGCCGTAGCGGAAGCGGCGGTACTTGGGGTTCTCCACGCCGAAGCGGTCGCGGCAGTACTCGTCCCACAGCTCGCCGAAGGCGCGCATCTTGCACATCTCCTCGACGAACCGGATGCCGGCGTTGACGAAGAAGCTGATGCGCCCGACGGCCCGCTCGAACTGCTCGTCGGTGAAGTGGCCCCGCTCC
>CAZXRA010000213.1:0-28692 GCA_964643485.1 uncultured Iamiaceae bacterium
GCCATCGCCGTGCCGGTAGGCGTCATCAGCGCCTACCGGCAGGGCGGGGTCTTCGACAGGGTCGCCAACGCCGGGGCCTTCGGGGCGCTGTCGCTCCCCAACTTCGCCATCGCCCTGCTGTTGGCCTACTGGGTGGGGGTCCGCCTCAACCCGTACTTACCGGAGGCCATCAACCTCACACCGACGGGCTACGACCCGTTCACCCTGAGCTCCTTCAGCGGGCTCAAGGATCACGCCATCAGCATGCTGCTCCCCGCCTTCAGCCTCGCCCTGGGCCAGATCGCGGTGTACATGCGACTCCTCCGCAGCGACATGATCCAGACGCTGCAGGAGGACTTCATCCTCATGGCCAAGTCGAAGGGCATCTCCAACCGGCGGGTGCTCTGGCGTCACGCCCTGCGCCCGTCCAGCCTCACCCTCATCACGGTGGCCGGTCTCAACGTCGGCACCCTGATCGGTGGCGCGGTGGTGATCGAGGTGATCTTCAGCGTGCCCGGCATGGGCAAGCTGATCGCCGAGTCGATCATCAGCCGGGAGTTCATCACCGTCCAGAGCTGCGTGGCCATCGTGGCCATCGCCTTCGTGGCGATCAACGTCGTGCTCGACATCCTGTACTCGATCCTCGACCCCCGGATCCGCCATGTCCGCGCCAGTTGATACCGCCATCGCCGAGGCCGACCACGAGGGCATCACCCTCGGGGCGGCCACCGATGCCGCCCCCGTCGGCGGCGAGAAGAAGGGACTCGGCGTCGGCGCCTGGATCGCCGCCGCCTGGCTCATCCTCGTCGTGGGCGTGGCCCTCCTCGCCCCCATCCTCCCCATCGACGACCCCGTCGCCCCCGGGGCCGGCCCCCGGCTCGGCTTCTTCACCGAGGGTCACATCCTGGGTACCGACGGGAGCCAGCGCGACGTCCTCTCCCGTCTCATCTTCGGGGCCCGCTCCTCGCTCATGGTGAGCGTCGGCGCGGTGGCCGTGGGCCTGATCGTCGGGGGCAGCCTCGGCCTCATCTCCGGATTCCGCCGGGGCAAGATCGACACCTTCCTGTCGAGCCTCTTCGACATCCTCCTGGCCTTCCCCCAGCTCGTGTTGGCCCTCAGCCTCGTGGCCTTCCTCCGACCTCCGTCAGGCGGGGCCGGGAGCGCGACAGGCGAGCCGATCGACACCTCGGGCGGGCTCACCACCGTCCAGATCCTGATCATTGCCCTGGGCATCGTGGCCATTCCCCTCCTGGCCCGCATCACCCGGGCCACCGCCCTCAGCTGGTCCCAGCGGGAGTTCGTCCTCGCCGCCCGGGCCCAGGGGGCGTCGAACCTGCGCATCATGATCCGCGAGGTTCTGCCCAACGTGGCCCCGGCCATGTTCTCCATCGCCCTGCTGGCCATCGCCATCGCCATCATCGCCGAAGGCGGGCTGAGCCTCCTCGGCGTCGGCGTCCAGGCCCCCCAGCCCTCCTGGGGGAACATGATCACCGACAATCGCAACGTCCGGACCGCCCCGGAGAACGCCCTGTTCTCGCCCATCATCACCGTATTCATCACGGTGATGGCCCTGAACTACCTGGGCGACGCCATCCGGCGGCGCTTCGACGTCCGGGAGAGCGCGCTGTGACCGTCACCGAGGGCACCACGACCACGGCGTCGACAGGACGCGACGTCCTGCTCGAGGTCGACGACCTCTCCACCACCTTCGCCACCGGTCGGGGCCCGGTGCGGGCCGTCGAGCACGTCTCCCTCTCGCTCCAGCAGGGCCGCACCCTCGGGATCGTGGGCGAGTCGGGCTCGGGCAAGTCGGTCCTGTCCCGCTCGATCATGGGCCTGCTCCCCTCCTACGCCACCCGTACCGGAAGCGTGCGGTTCGAGGGCGAAGAGATGGTCGACGCCTCCACCGCCCAGCTTCGCAAGCTGTGGGGCGCCCGCATGGCCATGGTCTTCCAGGACCCGATGACGGCCCTCAACCCCGTCCAGAAGATCGGGCGCCAGATCACCGAGTCGATCAACGAGCACCTCGACTACTCGAAGGCTCAGCAGCGGGAGACGGCCATCGCCCTCCTCCGCTCGGTCGGCATACCCGAGCCCGAGCGCCGGCTGCGCCAGTACCCCCACGAGCTGTCGGGCGGCATGCGCCAACGGGTGGTCATCGCCATCGCCCTGGCCTGCGGCCCGGCCCTGCTCTTCGCCGACGAGCCGACCACGGCCCTCGACGTCACCGTCCAGGCCCAGATCCTCGACCTGCTGGAGGACCAGCAGCGCGAGCGCAACATGGCCGTGGTGCTCGTCACCCACGACCTGGGCGTGGTGGCGACCCGGGCTGACGACATCGCCGTGATGTACGGCGGCCGGATCGTCGAGCAGGCGCCCACCCGCACCCTCTTCCGGAAGATGCGCCACCCCTACACCGAGGCCCTGCTGCGCTCCATTCCCCGCCTCGACCTGCCCAGCCACACCCGGCTGGAGGCCATCAGCGGCCGACCGCCCGACCTGGTCGCCCCGCCCGAGGGCTGCCGCTTCGCCCCCCGCTGCCCCTACGCCCAGGACAAGTGCCGGGCCGAGGAGCCGCCGTTGATGGAAGACGAGGCCGGCCACCTGCACCGGTGCTGGTTCCCGGTGGGGATCGCCTCCGAGCAGACGACGGTCGACACCATCGTGAGCGAGGCCCACATCCGCAACGAGGGGGACGACTGATGGCTGGTTCCGGTACCGCCCACCTCGGAGCACCGGAGGACGCCCTCCTCCGCGTGGAGAACCTCCACGTTCGGTTCCCGTCGGGCCGCGGCACCGTCTACGCCGTCACCGACGTCTCCCTCGACATCCGTCGAGGCGAGACGCTGGGCCTGGTCGGCGAGTCGGGCTGCGGCAAGTCGACGACGGGCCGGGCCATCATGCAGCTCCCTCCCCCGACCGAGGGGCAGGTGATCTACGACGGGCGCGATCTCACCCGCCTGAAGGGCGAGAACCTGCGATCGCTGCGCCCCAAGCTGCAGATGATCTTCCAGGACCCCATCTCGTCGCTCAATCCTCGGCGCAGGATCGAGGACATCGTGGCCGAGGGCCTCCGGATCTGGGCCCCGTCCCAGTCCACGCCGATCGCCCTGGCCAGCTGGGGGTTGCTGGGCTTCGGTGCCCTCGCCCTCCTGGCGTCGGTGCTCGGCCTGGTCGGTGGCGTCGGGGCCTTCCTCGGCATCCTGGCCCTCCTCGCCGGGGGCGGCTTCGCCGCCGCCCACGCCGCCGGGTTCGGCCAATCCGCCGACCCTGGGATCACGGCCAAGGTCGACGAGGTGCTGGAGGCCGTGGGCCTCGACCCGGTCGCGGCCCGGGGCCGGCGCCCCCACCAGTTCTCCGGCGGGCAGTGCCAGCGCATCTCCATCGCCCGGGCCGTGGTGACCGAGCCCGACCTGATCATCTGCGACGAGCCCGTCTCGGCCCTCGACGTGTCGGTGCAGGCCCAGATCCTGAACCTGCTGGAGGATCTGAAGGCCCGCTACGGGCTGACCATCGTCTTCATCGCCCACGACCTGGCCGTGGTGAAGAACGTCAGCGACCGCGTGGCCGTGATGTACCTCGGTCGGATGTGCGAGGTCGGGCCCCCGGACGTGATCTACGCCCAGCCTGCCCACCCCTACACCGCCCTCCTGCTCGACGCCATCCCCGAACCCGACCCCGACCACCGGGACCGAGAGCGGACACCGCTGGTCGGCGAGCTCCCCTCCCCCCTGGCCCCGCCCAGCGGCTGCCACTTCCGCACCCGCTGCCCTCGGGCCGACGCCCTGTGCGCCGCGGAGGTCCCCATCATGGCCCCCACGGGGGACGGGCGCTTCGTGGCCTGCCACCACCCGCTGGTCGACGTCGCCGTCGACGTGTCCACTGGCGCCCGGGCCGCCTCCCGCCCCGGGCCCGACCAGGGCTGACCCCGGGGCCGGCCCAAGAGGCGGCATGGCCGGCAGCAGGACGACGCGCACGCGCCTCGACCCCGAGGTCCGCCGAGAGCTCATCCTGGATGCCGCCGAGCGGGTGCTGGCCGACCGGCTGCCGTCCGAGGTGACCTTCGAGGAGATCGCCGACGCCGCCGAGGTGTCCCGCGGCCTCGTCTACAACTACTTCAAGGACCGCACCGGGCTCCTCGTCGCCCTGGCCGCCCGTACCCTCGAGCGGCTCGACCGGGAGTTGGTCACCGCCCTCGACCCCGGCACCGGCCTGGCGGCCCAGCTCGACGCCCTGGGTCGGGCCTACGCCCGCTACGCCCGGCTCTACGCCGACACCTGGCGTCTCCTGGCCCGCAGCGGGCTCCTCGACCACCCCGTCGTCCTGTCGGCCCGGGCCGATCGCATCCGCCGCCTGGCCGAGCTGTGGGGCGGCTCCGACGACGCCCACCTCGCCGCCTGGTCGGTCACCGCCCTCCACGAGGTCGCCGTGCTCGACCCGTTCCCCGACGCGACCGACCGCGATGCCCTGACCCACTTCGTCCACGACCTGCTGGCCCCGGCCCTCCAGGCCCGGGGGGTGGGGCCGTCGGAGGACTGACGTGGCAGGATCGACGGATGGCCAAGCAGCCCGACATGCAGATCGACACGTCCACCCGCTACGAGGTGGTCCTGGGCACCGACAAGGGTGACATCACCATGGTGCTCGACCCCGCCCTGGCCCCCCAGACGGTCAACAACTTCGTCGTCCAGGCCCGGGCCGGCTTCTACACCGGCCTCACCTTCCACCGGGTGGTCCCCGGCTTCGTGATCCAGGGCGGCGACCCGGAGGGCACCGGCCGCGGTGGCCCCGGCTACAAGTTCGCCGACGAGCCCGTCCGGGCCGAGTACATCCTCGGCGCCGTGGCCATGGCCAACGCCGGCCCCGGCACCAACGGGAGCCAGTTCTTCATCTGCATCGACGACTGCCGCACCAAGCTCGACAAGCTCTACAACCTCTTCGGCTTCGTCACCGGTGGCATCGACGTGGCCCAGTCCATCCAGGTCGGCGACCGCATGAACACGGTGACCGTCACCGAGAAGGTTGATTGACCGGACCCATGGGTGACCCGGGGGGCCTGTCCCTCGCCGCCACCCACGAGGCCATCGCGGCCCGCATCGGTGACCGCGACGCCCTCGTGTGGCGGGGCCGCACCTGGTCATGGGCGGAGGTGGCCGACCGCACGGCGCGCCTGGCCTCGGTGCTCCGGGCCCACGACGTCGGGCCCGTGCCCGACCCGACCCCGGAGCCGTGGGCCTCGCCCCACCGTCACCTGGCCCTCGTCCTCCTGAACGGCAACACCTACCTGGAGGGCATGATCGGCGCGGCCCGGGCCCGGGCCGCGGCTGTGAACGTCAACTGGCGCTACACCGCCCCGGAGATGGCCGAGGTCCTGGAAGACGCTGCGGCCGCGGCCGTGGCCTACCACGGCCGCTACGCCGAGGTCGTCGGCGACGCCGTGGCCCGCATGACGATCCCGCCCCGGCTCCTGCTCCGCGTCGACGACAGCAGCGGCGACGCCCTCCTTCCGGGGGCTCTCGACTACGAGGCGGCGCTGGCCGCGGCCGAGCCGGCGCCCCCCGACCCCACGTGGACGGGCGACGACCGCTACGTCCTCTACACGGGGGGCACCACCGGCCGGCCCAAGGGCGTCCTGTGGCGGCAGTCGGACTTCCTCGCCACCTGCCTGGGTGTCACCGCCCCCCTCGACGAACTGGTCGAGGCGGCAGGCCGCGATCGGCGCCTGCGGGCCCTGCCCGCCGCCCCCTTCATGCACGGCGCCGCCCATTGGAACGCCCTGAGCGCCTGGCTGAGCGGCGGCACCGTGATCGTCCAGGACGTCACCGACCGCCTCGACCCGGCCGACGTGCTCGACACCTGCATCCGCGAGGGGGCCACGTCGCTGCTCGTCGTGGGCGACGCCTTCGCCCGTCCCCTCGTCGCCGAGCTGCGGGCCCGGCCCCGGGCCCTGCCCCTGCGCCACCTGCTCACCGGGGGCACGGTCCTGTCCGCCCCGGTCAAGGCCGACCTGTTGGAGCTGGTGCCCGGCCTCCAGATCGTCGATGTCCTGGGCTCGTCGGAGACGGGCCGGCAGGCCATCACCCGCTCGGGCGGCTCCGGCCCCGCCGTGTCCGGCACCTTCCGGCCCGAGGCGACGACCGTCGTCGTCAGCGAGGACTGCTCCCGCGTCCTGCCCCGCCACGACCGGTCGCTGGGCTGGCTGGCCCAGGGCGGCCGGGTCCCTCTCGGCTACCTGGGCGACCCGGAGAAGACGGCCGCCACCTTCCCCACCATCGAGGGGGCCCGCTACTCGGTGGCCGGCGACCGGGCCCACTGGGGCGACGACGGCACCATCGAGCTGCTGGGGCGGGAGGCGGCCTGCATCAACACCGGGGGCGAGAAGGTCTTCGCCGAGGAGGTCGAGCGGGCCCTGGCTCATCATCCGGCCGTGGCCGACTGCCTCGTGGTGGGCCGTCCCCACGAGCGCTTCGGCCAAGAGATCGTGGCCGTGGTGGCCGTCCGGCCGGGGGCGGCGGTCGACCTGGACGTCCTGCGGGCCGTGGCCGCCGACCACCTGGCCCCCTACAAGCTGCCCCGGGCCCTGGTGATGGTGGACGCCGTGCGTCGCAGCCCCAGCGGCAAGCCCGACTACGCCTGGGCCCGCGAGCAGGCCGTCGCCGGCTAGCGACAGCGGCGGTACACCTGGAAGCTCGGGCCCTGGTCGCCCACGGGGCAGAACCGGTCCCGCACCACCTGGTTGGGGGCGTCGGGGCCCACGAGGCGGGAGTCGTTGGGCTCGTCCCAGTCGTCCCACACGTGCGACAGGACCAGCCAGTCGGAGGTCGCCACCTCCTCGGCCAGGCCGGAATCGGGCGCGTTGGCGATGCCCGGGTCCATCTCGATGTAGCGCGTGCCCGGGGTGGCCCGGGGGAACAGGAAGTAGAAGTAGGCGTCGCTGTAGGGCGTCTGGCGCAGGTCGGCGGGCCCCACGAGCAGGCGCTCGCCGGCCCGCAGCCGGGGCTGGAGCTCGTCCACCACGGCCTGGGCGTCGGCCGCGATCTCCGGCGACCCGAGGTAGAAGGTGCGATCGCCGTTGTGGACGGCCCACCCGAAGACGTCACCCTCCAGGTTCTGGCGGGTGAGGTCGGTCCAGGTGCGGGCCGTGTAGGCGGGGATGAGGGCCACGACGGCCACCAGGGGGGCCAGGACCGCGGCCGTGCGCACGGTGGTGAGCGAGAGCCGGCGCCGGATCGAGGGGCCGTGCTCCCGACGAGCCGCCCACCACTCGGCCCACTGGGCGCAGGCCACGGGGAGGAAGACCAGCGAGACGCAGGACACCCAGGCCAGGTGGGTCGTGTCCGGTCGCTGCAGGGCTTGGGGCAGCAGCCCCGCCCCCAGGGCCCCCACCACCAGGAGGGTGCGGCTGCGGGCGACCTCCGGGGCCCGTCGGACGGCGACGACCCCGGTCACCAGCACGGCCACGGCGCCGAGGGGCAGGGCCCAGAACCACAGCGCGGCCTGGGGCCAGGGCCGGCCGCTCCCCGTCGTGACCATGGGGAACGGCCACGCCACCTCCCGGAGTTGGGCCACGGCCTGGAGGGCCCCGTCGGCCCGCCCCCACGCCGGGGGCAGGGGCAGGGTGCGCCCGCCCCGGAGATCGAAGACGGGCTGGAGGAACATGCCTTCGAACGCGGGCCCGATGCCCGCCGTGGCCAGGTGCACCAGGATCGGGGCCACGCCCAGGGCCAGGCCGGCGGCCAGGGGGGCGAGGAGATCGCGTCGCCACCGCCGCCACCCCAGGGCCAGCAGAGCCAGGCCCACGCCCAGCACCAGGTCGGGCCGGAACAGGAGAGCGGCCCCGCACAGCACGCCCCCGGCCGTCAACCAGCGGCGAGCGGTGGCGCTTCCGACGTCGAGCAGCCGGGCGCCCCGCAGGGCCAGGCCCACCCCGACGACGGCCAGGGCCACAGCGCCGTTCCAGGCCAGGGCGGTGAGGCCGATCGGGGTCACCACCAGCAGCACCCCGAGCAGGCCGCAGGCCGTCGCCACCCGGCGCCCCCACGGGAGGGCCAGGGTGAAGAGGCCGAAGATGATCCCCAGGTGCTGGGCCAGGCCGTAGAGGCGCTCGGCCGTGAGCGTCGGGCCCACCACCCGGAACCAGGCGGCCAGGCCCCACAGGCTGCCCGGCCCGTAGAGGTGCAGGAAGTCGCGGTTGGGGACGTCGCCGGCCAGGACCCGCTCGGGGAAGACGAGCATGAAGCCCTCCTCCATGGGGGGTCCCTGGTAACGGAGGAGGGTGGGCAGGGGCAGGAGGACGGCCAGGGCCACGATCCCCACCCCGAGGGCGGTCCCCCGCCACCCGGGCACCATCCACCGCCGGGCCCCGGCCAGGGCCACCCCGGCGGCGAGGGCCCCGCCCACCGTGGCCAGCACCAGGGGAACAGCCCGGGGCAGCCCCGGCGCGTCGTCGATCCGGGCCACCCACACCTCGGCGACGATCGGGGCCGCCAGGACCGCGCCGAGGGCGACCGTCGTCCCGTCCCGGCTGGCCACGGCCAAGGCCGCGACCCAGGCCCGGGGCCGGCGGGCGGGGCCGGGCAGCAGAGCCCACAACACGAGGGCCGCCCCGACGGCCACCAGCCCCAACCGGGCGACGAGGGTCGGGACCCGCCCCCCGGGGTCGAGCACGCTGCCCGCCCCGGGGCCGGCCATGCCCACGACCAGGGCCAGGGCCACGACGGCCCCCAGGCGCGGGGCGGCGGCCCGGGCCGTCACCGCGGCCCGGGCCAACGGGCCCGTCCCGACGGCCGCCCCGGCCACGAGAGCCCCCAGGGCCAACCCGGCCCCGATCACGTCGAGCTGGGCCGGGGGCATGACCCGGGCCACGACGGCCCATCCGCCCGGCCCCGTGGTCGACACGGCCACGCGCAGGGCCAGACCCGCCAGGGCCAGGGCGACGCCCCCGCCCACCGCCACCTCGACCGGCCCCCGCCGGCCGGTGGCCGTCACTCGGCGCAGGGCCCGCTCCCACACGGGGAGGAGGAGCCACAGGAGGACGGCGGCGAGGAGCACCCACGCCGGGCCGAGCAGCCCGGCCCCGGCGGGGGGCCAGGGCGTCCCGGGCGCGGGTCGGGCCAAGGGGGAGAGCAGCAACCCGTCGCCCAGCACGTCGAGCCCCGACGGCCCCGTGCCCGGCGGGAAGGCCCGCCCCGACGCCGCCGGCACGCAGAGGGCGGTGAAGGCGACCGCCCCCCACCACGGCACCAGGACCCGGCGCCCGACCAACCGCCACCCGACGAGGGGCGAGGGGATCGGGGCCCCGGCCAGGGCCCGGGCCGTGACCGAGCGCTGGGCCCCGGCCGCGACCAGGAGGAGCAGCAGGGCGAGGCTGCCGTCCAGCCGGCCCAGCATCCGGCCCAGATCGGTGCCCGCCGCTCCCGACCGGCCCGCGGCCCCGCTGGCCGCGAAGGCCAGGGCCAGGCCGACGGCGACCACCCCCAGCTCACCGCCCCGGGCCCGGGGCCGGCGGCGCATCACGCCGGCGGCGGGCTCGGGCACGACGGCGGGCACGGCGGGGCATCCTACGGCCGGTCGATCGCCCCCCTTCGCCGTCCGCCTTGCTACGCTCCTCCGTCCCGAACAGCCGTTCGGCGGTGCTGCTCCCCCCGGCACCGGTCCCCGACCCCAGCAGCCGCGTGCCCCTCTCGCCCGACATCCGTTCCACCGTCCCTGCGCCCGGCATCGATCTCGGGCTCACCCTGACCGCCGTCCGCATGGGCGCCGCCGACCCCTGCTGGGGGGGCGACGCCCAGGGCACCTGGCTGTGGGCCACCCGCACGCCGGAGGGGCCGGGCACCGTGCGCCTCTCCCCCACCGCCGAGGGCGTCCTGGTCGAGGCCTGGGGCGACGGGGCGGGCTGGATGGCGGCCCGCGCCCCGGGCCTGGTCGGCGCCCTCGATCCCGGACCCGACCCCGACGCGCCGGTCCCCGCGCCCCTCACCTCCCTGTTGGCCCGGTTCGCGGCCCTGCGCCTGGCCCGCTCCGCCCGCCCTCTCGACGCGGCCATCGCCGCCGTGTGCCGGCGCGGCGTCTCGGCCTTCGAGGCCGGTCGCTCCTGGGCCCTCATGATCGAGGAGTGGGGTGACGATGCCCCCGGCCCCGGCCGCCTCCGTCTCCCCCCCGAGCCCACCCGCATCGCCTCGGCCTCTCCCTACGAGATGCACGTGATGGGACTGGAGCAGGAGCGGGCGGCCGAGGTCCGTCGGCTGGCCTCCCACGCCGCTCGCCTGGAGCTGTCCGACGCCGAGCCCGATGCCACCGTGATCGAGCGCACTCGCGACCTCCCCGGCGTCGCCGCCGACGTGGTCGAGCACGTGCGGTCGGTCGCCCTGGGCGATCCCGATGCCCTCCCCGTCGTCGACGCCCACCTGGCCGCCACCGTGATCCGGGTGCTCCACGCCGACGGTGACGCCCCCGACCTCGGGGTGGCCGGTGTCCTCGCGCCCTACCGCCCCCAGCGGGGCCGGGTCCTGCGGGTGGTCGAGGCGGCGTCGGCCGCCACCGGCCCCGGCGGCGCTACTCCTTGACCGCCACCGCGTTGGGCGTGACGTTCATCTTGGGCACGTAGTCGGCCTCGTCCACGGCGCGGCGCTCGCTCCCCAGGGTGGCCCGCATCTCGGCCCGACAGGGGGTGCAGGGCCCGTAGGTGCCCTCCGCCGCCTCCTGCCCGCACCGGGGGCAGGCGAAGGTCAGGTTGCCCTCCGGTGGCTCGGGGGGGATGGTCGCCGCCGTCCACGGCTCGGGCGGGAAGTCCCCGACGTCGCTCATGGGCCCAGCATCGCAGACCGTGATCCACCGGACATCCACAGGTCCCCCCTCTTCCTCCGCACAGGGACGGCGTCGTACCGTCCCGTCATGGCCTGCTTCGAGGTGACCCTCCGGGACCGGACCGTGGAGAGCGTCGGCGACGCTGACGCCTACCAGCAGGAAGGTCCCATGACCACGTTCTTCCGCACCGACGGGCGGGCCACGGTCGACTCGTGGAGCACCCGGGTGGCCAGCGTCCGCACCGCTGACGTCCTCCTCATCCGGCGGGCGGGGGAGATCGGCTAGGGCACCGGATAGAGCGTGGCGGTCGCCGGTTCGTAGGCGTCGGCGTTCGAGGCCACGACGGGCGCTCCCGTGGGGCGGCCCCGCAACAGCTCGGTGGCCAGGGTCTCGCAGGTGCCGACGTGGGTGCGGTACTCGCCCGACCACACCAGCCAGATGTCACGATCCCCGGCTCGGCGCAGGGCCTCCTGGGCGAAGGCCACGGGGTCGGCAGTGGTCAGGCGCTCCTCGTAGTCGACCCAGTCGACGAGCTCGGGCCGGTCGAAGCGCGGATAGGTGGCGATGTCGGTGCCCGCGGGCAGCTCACGACCGAGAGCGGGGCCGAGCTGGTCGGGGCAGACCAGCACCAGGGGACCGTCGGGAGCGGCGGCCGGCCCCCTCTCCGCGATGGCCCGGGCGATCTGCCCGGCCTGGGTGCGGGGATCGCTGACCGCAGCCCGGACCCCGGCCACCGCGCCGAGGAAGAGGGCCACGGCGAGGACGGCCCGGAAGGCGACGGGCCCGCTGATGCGGGCCGCACCCAGCCCGGCGAGGACGAGGAACAACGGGGCCACCACGGCGAAGTAGCGGCTGGCGTAGGCGGCCTGGGCCCCGTAGGCGGCGACGGTCGCCACCGCCACGGTGCCGGCCACCAGCCAGGCGAGGGGGCGGGCCTCGGGCCGGGTCGCCAGGTCGAGCTCGACGAGGCGGCCGGGGCCGGAGCGACCGAACAGGCCCAGGAGGGCGAGCACCACGAGGATCACGGCCAGGACCACGGACTCACCTGTGGTCCCGCCCCCGAGGTCCAGGACGGACACGGCCGCCACCTCGGTGGGCACCGACGGCGGCGACCACGGGGTGCCGGTGTGGGCCGACTGGTACAGGAGGTTGGGCACCCAGGGGAGGAAGGTGAGAGCCCCGACGACCAGCGCCGCGGCCACGCGCAAGGCGGCCCGGCGATCGTCAAGCCGGTCCCGCCGGTGGGCCACCGCCGCTCGGGTCAGGAGCCCGATGCCGGCCGCCGCCGTCAGCCAGATGCCCCAGTAGTGGGTCCACAGGAGGGTGGCGACGAGGGCAGCCAGGCCGGCCAGGCGACCGATGGTGGGCCGGCGGAGGGCGTCGTCAGCCACCAGCCAGGCGGCCAGGGCCAGCACCATGACCATCTCGTACATGCGCGCCTCGGTGGCGTAGCGCAGGACGAAGGGGTTGAGGGCCACGAGCAGGACGGCGGCCCACGCCGCCCGCCGCCCCCCGAGCCGCCGGGCCGCCACCCAAGCCAAGGGGACGAGGGCCAGGCCCAGAACGGCGGACAGGAGGCGCACGGCGATGTCGCCGTCGCCGATCACGTCCTGCCAGACGTGGAGGATCACGTAGTAGAGGGGAGGGTGCCCGTCCCGCTTCAGGGCCCCGGGGATGTCGCCCAGCGGCAGGGCCGCGATGTTGGCGCTCAGGGCCTCGTCGAGCCAGAGCGGGGAACGCTGCAGGACCCGCAGCACCAGCCCGGTCGCCGCCACCACGGCCACGGCCGCCGCGTCGAGAGCCCGCCCCCACCGGGGGCGCAGGGGGGGGACGTCGGCCACGGGCGCACGGTAGGTGAGACCACGCCGTGCGGCGCGCATCCGGTCAGGGCGAGGCGACGTGGCGTCGGACGCGGGCCAGAGGGCGCTCCAGGGCGTACCAGCTCACCGCGGCGGTGGCGAGGCCCAGGCCGAAGGCGCCGGTCAGCAGCACCACCAAGGGGACGTCAGCCGGGGGCCGGTCGAGCCAGAGGGGGATGCGCTCCAGCAGGTCCTGGTGCCAGAGGTACAACCCGTAGGACACCGCACCCAGCCACACCACGGGGCGGAGCTGGAGGGTGCGGCGAACGAGGCCCCGTTCCTGGTCGCCGAAGACGGCGGGCACCAGGAGACCCACGGCCACCAGCCCGAAACAGGCCTGGCGGGCCTGCCAGTAGCCCCCTTGGTAGCCGCCGTGCAGGCCCGGCTCCCCGAACCCGTAGGCGAAGCCGAGCCAGGCGACGGCGGCGAGGGCCCACCAGGCTCCGGCCGGCTGGGCCAGGCGGGCCAGGCGGGCGCGCAGGGCCTCGTCGCGGGCCGCGGCCACCGACAGCACGGCCAGGCCCATGCCCAGGGCGAACAGGTCGATGGTTTTGGGCAGCCACGAGAAGGAGACCTGCCGCATGGTGACCACCTGCCCCTCGCCGCCCACGGCCCACACCCGGTCGACGTTCGACATGACAGCCCGGGAGGCGTAGCCCAGGGCCACGAGCACGACCGTGCCGGCTAGCTCCAGGCGCACCGTCGGCCGACCCCGCCCCACCACCCGCCGGACCAGGAAGGCCCACAGCGGGACGAACAGGTAGAAGCTCATCTCCGTGTTGAGGCTCCACGCCGGCACGATGCCGCCGAGGGTCGTGTAGGCGTCGTAGATCTGGAGGAAGAGGTAGAAGCGCCAGGGCTGATCGCCCAGCTCCACCCACCCCAGGCCCCACAGCACGCTCAGGGCCAGCCAGTAGGCGGGCACGATGCGCAACACCCGCCGCCACCAGAAGCGGAAAGGACTGGTCGGCGGTCGGCCCTCGATGCCGGCGGCGACGAAGGGCCGGTAGATGAGGAAGCCGGAGATCACGAAGAAGACGGAGACCCCCATGTCCAGCACTGACACCGGGGTGTAGAGGCGACCAGTGGCGGCCGACCCGGCCAGGGTCACGGCGTGATAGACGACGACGGCACTGGCCGCCAGGGCGCGCAGGCCCTCGAAGCACGGGAAATGCACCCGGGGCCGAGCGGCACGAGTAGTTTCTGCCGGGTCGGCCTGCCGCACCCCGGCGATGTTCGTGGTGGGGCTGGCCATCGCAAGCGCACCCTACCGCCCCGGTTCCGCTCCCCTCCTGGTCAGGGTGCAGGCGCGCCCGGGAACGCCACCGCCCGCCAGGGAGACCCACCGACAGATGAGCGACGAGAGCACCCAGGTGGTCGTCATCGGGGCCGGGCCCGCCGGCCTCACCGCGGCCTACGTCCTCGCCACCCGCTATGGCATCCGAGCCACCGTGCTGGAGGCCGACGACGTGGTGGGGGGGATCAGCCGCACCGTGGAGCGCGACGGTTGGCGCTTCGACATCGGCGGCCACCGGTTCTTCACCAAGGTGCGGGAGGTGGAGGAGCTGTGGCACGAGATCCTCCCCGACGAGGACTTCATGCTCCGGCCCCGCATGAGCCGCATCTACTACCGCGAGAAGTTCATCGACTACCCCCTGCGGGCCGCCAACGTCCTGCGGGCCTTCGGCCCGATCGAGGCCCTGCTCTGCGTGGCGTCCTACGTGTGGGCCCGCATCCGGCCCCCGAAGGACCAGACCACGCTCGAGGGTTGGGTCATCGCCCGCTTCGGCAAGCGCCTCTACGAGCACCTCTTCAAGACCTACAACGAGAAGCTGTGGGGCGTGCCGGTCAACAAGCTGCCCGCCGACTTCGCCGCCCAGCGCATCAAGAACCTCTCGCTGTTCAACGCGGCCGTCAACGCCATCCGGCCGAAGCGGAAGCAGACCGACATCACCTCCTTGATCGAAGAGTTCCAGTACCCCAAGTTCGGCCCCGGGATGATGTGGGAACGGTGCCGCGACCTGGTCGAGGCCAAGGGGTGCCCGGTGCTGATGGAGCACAAGGTGGTGGAGGTGCGCCACGAGGGGGGCCGGGCCGTCGCCGTGGTGGCCGAGGGCCCGGATGGCACCCGCACCGAGCACCCGTGCGACCACGTCATCTCGTCCATGCCCATCTCGCAGCTCCTCACGGCCATGGGGCCCACGGCCGCCCCCGAGGCCACGAAGGCGGCGACGAGCCTGGGCTACCGCGACTTCCTCACCGTGGCCCTGGTCGTGCCCGAGGAGTCCAGCTTCCCGGACAACTGGATCTACGTGCACTCCAAGGAGGTGCAGGTCGGCCGCATCCAGAACTTCGGGTCGTGGTCGCCCTATCTGGTGAAGGAGGGACGCACCTGCCTGGGCTTGGAGTTCTTCGTGTTCGAGGGCGACGAGACCTGGAACCGGCCCGACGACGAGCTCATCGAGCAGGGCAAGCGGGAGCTCGGCGTCCTCGGGCTGGTCGACCCGGACAAGGTCGAGGCCGGCTTCGTGGTGCGGATGCCCAAGGCCTATCCCTTCTACGACGAGGCCTACAAGACCAACGTGGCCACGATCGTCGCCTGGCTCGACGAGCACGCCGCCAACGTCCACCCCGTCGGCCGCAACGGCATGCACCGCTACAACAACCAGGACCACTCCATGGTCACGGCCATGCTCACGGCCGAGAACATCGCCACCGGCAGCGACCACGACGTGTGGGACGTCAACGTCGAGGAGGAGTACCACGAGGAGTCCTCGACCCCGAAGGACTCCTCCGGCACCGGGACCCGGGGCACCGGGCGCGACGCCCCGGTGATCTCCCGCGACGCCTACGGCGCCGACCACCCCGTCAACCGGTAGCGGTTCGCCGGCAGCGCCCTACCGCCCGTCGGAGGGGTGGACCCCCAGGTCGGCCAGGGCCCGCTCCAGGGCCACCGACGCCACGGCCAGGCGACCGAAGTCGGCCTCCGGGGCCCCCGCCGCCTCCTTGAGGACGGTGGCCAGCCGGAGCATCACGATGGTGTGGCCCACGCCGGCCAGGATCTCGGCCCACCGCAGGTGGCGGGCCGAGCGGCCGGTGGCGTCCTCCCACCGCTCGGCCGTGGCCCGGTACGAGGGCAGGCCCCGGAGGCGGGGCACGTCGAGGCCGACGGAGAGGGCGTGGTCGGACCAGGTGAACCAGCCCAGGTCGAGGACGGGATCGCCCACGTGCACCATCTCCCAGTCGAGCAGGGCCGACACCCGCACCGTCTCGGGATCGTCCACCCCCACGAAGAGCTGGTTGGCCAGGCGACTGTCGCCCCAGCACAGCGTGGGGTCGTCGACGTCGGGCGGACGGTTCTCCCGCAGCCAGGCCAGGCCGGCCTCGGGCACCTCCTGGCGCTCCTCCGGCGAGGCAGCCCGCAGCATGTCGGCCCACTGGTCGAGGCGATGGCTGAGGCGGCTCCGCCCGTCGGGGCAGGGATCGAGGTCGCCCAGGCCCACCACCTGGTGGTCGACCCGGTGGATGGCGGACATGGCGTCGACGCCCTTCTCCCAGACCATCCGTTGGATGGGCACGGGGCTGCTCCGCAGCCAGCCCTCGAGGGTGTACGGGGGATCGTCGGGGGGGGCCTGGCCGTCGACCCGGTCCATCACCAGGAACGGGGCCCCGAGGTGGGAGGGGTCGTCTTCGTGCCACCGCACCCGGGGCACCTTGAGGCCGGGCCGCAGCCCCAGGGCGGTCATGACCCGGTGCTGGGTCGCGAACCGGCTCTCGGGGAACAGGGCGTGGGCGGTGAGCTGCACCCGGACGGCCAGCTCGTGGTCGGAGACGCCGTCACCGTCGTCCCATCGCGCCGTGACGAGGAGGGTCTGGTTGCCGAAGCCGGGCGACCCGCCCCGGCTCAGCCGCGGGATGGTGACCTTGCAGTCGAGCCGGGAGGAGAGCCAGTCGGCCAGGTGCTTTCGCACGACCGCCGGATCGCGAAGGCTGGGGAGCGCCATGGCACCAGTGTCGCCCATGGAGCACCGCGGAGCGCGTCTCGGCGGTCTGCGCCTCTTCGTGCCGTGGCGACCCCCCGCGCCTCGTAGTCTGCCGAGGTGACCGACGCCGACCTCGAGCAGCGCGCCATCAACGTCGTCCGGGGCCTGTCCATGGACATGCCCCTCGCCGCCAACAGCGGCCACCAGGGCACGGCGATGGCCCTCGCCCCCCTGGCCCACGTCCTGTGGACCCGGGTGATGACCTACGACGCCTCGTCCCCCCACTGGGTCGACCGCGACCGCTTCATCCTCTCCGCCGGTCACGCCTCCGCCCTCCAGTACGCCATGCTCCACCTCACCGGGTACGGGCTGGCGATCGACGACCTGAAGGCCTTCCGCCAGTGGGAGTCGGCCACCCCCGGCCACCCCGAGGTCCACCACACGGCGGGTGTGGAGGTCACCACCGGCCCCCTGGGCCAGGGCCTCGCCAACGCTGTGGGCTTCGCCCTGGCCGAGCGCTGGCTGCGGGCCACCTACGGCGCCGACGTGGTCGACCACCACACCTGGGCCATCTGCTCCGACGGCGACCTGCAGGAGGGCATCAGCCACGAGGCGGCGTCGCTGGCCGGCCACCTGGGCCTGGGGCGCCTCGTCGCCGTCTACGACGACAACCACATCTCCATCGACGGCCCCACCGACCTGTCCTTCACCGACGACACCCCCGCCCGCTTCCGGGCCTACGGGTGGCAGGTGATCGAGCTGGGCGAGGTGCCCGAGGATCTCGACGCCATCGAGGCTGGGCTGCGCGAGGCCAAGGCCGACGAGTCCCGGCCCAGCCTCGTCGTGCTGCGCAGCCGGGTGGGCTACCCGTCGCCGAACTTCACCGACAACTACAAGGCCCACGGCAACCCCCTCGACGCCGACGAGGTGGCGGCCACCAAGGCGGTGATGGGCCTGCCCCCCGACGAGATGTTCCACGTCCCCGACGACGTGCTGGAGCTGTACCGCGAGGCCGGGTCCCGGGGGGCGACCGACCGCCAGAAGTGGCAGGAACGGTTCGACGTCTGGGAGGGCGACAAGGCGGCGTGGGCCGCGGCCTTCGCCGGCGGGGGCGTCCAGGGCTGGGAGGACGCCCTGCCGCGCTGGGATGTCGGCGAGAAGCCGGCCACCCGGGTGGCCAGCGGCGACTGCTTCCAGGCCCTCACCGCCACCGTGCCGGGGCTCATCGGCGGCGGCGCCGACCTCACCGGCAACACCGGCACCGTCCTGAAGGATCTGGGCGTCCAGTCCAAGGACGACCCGGCCGGTCGCCAGATCCACTTCGGCATCCGTGAGCACGGCATGGCCGCCGTCATGAACGGCATGGCCCTCCACGGCGGCACCCTCCCCGTGGGCGGCACGTTCATGCAGTTCAGCGACTACTGCCGGCCGGCGGTGCGCCTCGCCGCCCTCAGCGAGGCCAAGGTCGTGTTCTCCTTCACCCACGACTCGGTCGGGGTGGGTGAGGACGGGCCGACGCACCAGCCCGTCGAGCACCTCATGGCCCTCCGGGTCATCCCGGGCCTGCGCGTCATCCGCCCCGCCGATGCCAACGAGACGGCAGCAGCCTGGGCCGTGGCCGTGAACAGCGACGGCCCCACCGCCCTGGCCCTGTCCCGACAAGGGGTGCCCGTCCTCGAGGGCACCGATCCCCACGGAGTGGCCCGGGGGGCCTACGTCCTCTCCCCCGAGGGCGATGTCGACGAGCCCGACCTGGTGCTCCTGGGCACCGGCAGCGAGGTCTCCGTCTGCGTGGGGGCGGCTGAGCTCCTGCGGGACGAGGGCATCGTCGTGCGGGTCGTGTCCATGCCCTCGTGGGACCTGTTCGCGGCCGAGAGCTTCGAGTACCAGGACGAGGTGCTGCCCGCTGGCATCCCCACCCTGGCCGTGGAGGCCGGGGTGTCCCTCGGCTGGGACCGCTGGGCCGACGCCAGCGTCAGCATCGACCGCTTCGGCGTGTCGGCACCCGGCGCCGAGGTTCTGGCCAACTTCGGCTTCACCCCCGAGAACGTGGCCCAACGGGGCCGCGAGCTGATCGCCGACCTGGACGGCCCCGTCGAGGGCTGACCCCGACCCCTGGAGCCCCCCATGACCAGGCTGCACGACCTCTACGACGAGCAGGGCCAGAGCCCCTGGCTCGACAACCTGCGCCGGAGTTGGATCGAGGGTGGGGAGCTGGCCGCCTGGGTCGACCGGGGGGTGCGAGGCGTCACCTCCAACCCGTCGATCTTCCAGAAGGCCATCGCCGGGTCGGCCGACTACGACGAGCAGTTCGCCGCCGGACTGGACGCGGGCATGAGCATCGAGGACATCTACTGGGACCTGGTCGTCACCGACATCGAGGGAGCCCTGGCCGTCCTGCGCCCCACCTACGACGACAGCGCCGGGGGCGACGGCTACGTGTCGGTCGAGGTGGCGCCGAGCCTGGCCCGCGACACCGAGGGCACCATCGCCGCCGCCCGGAGCCTCCACGAGCGCATCGACGAGCCCAACCTCTACGTGAAGATCCCGGGCACGGCCGAGGGGCTGCCCGCCATCCGGCAGATGATCGCCGAAGGCCGCAGCGTCAACGTCACCCTGCTGTTCAGCCTGAGCCGCTACGGCGAGGTCATCGAGGCCCACCAGACCGGGCTGGAGGAGCTCGTCGCCTCGGGCGCCACGCCCCAGGACGTGGGCCGAGTGTCGTCGGTGGCGTCGTTCTTCGTCAGCCGGGTCGACGCCGAGGTCGATCGGCGCCTGGAGGCCATCGGCACCGACGAGGCCCTGGCCCTGCGGGGCCGGGCTGCGGTGGCCAACGCCCAGCTCGCCTACCAGCTCTTCCGGGAGCGCTACTCCGGTGACCGGTGGGAGGCGCTGGCCGCCGCCGGAGCCCGGGTGCAGCGCCCGTTGTGGGCATCGACGTCCACCAAGAACCCCGACTACCCCGACACGCTCTACGTCGACTCCCTGATCGGGCCCGACACCGTCAACACCCTCCCCGACGCCACCCTCGACGCCTTCGCCGACCACGGCACCGTGGCCCGCACCGTCGATGCCGACCCCGACGCCGCCCGGGCCGCTCTCGACGCCCTGGCCGCGGCCGGCATCGACCTGGCCGACGTCACCGAGCTGCTGGAGAAAGAGGGCGTGGCCGCCTTCGAGGCCAGCTCCGATGACCTGCTCGGCACCCTGACGGCCAAGGCCGACGAGCTCCGGTGACCATCGAGGGGCTCACCGTCGTCCCCGACGTCCCCGCCGCCTTCGCCGAGCGGGTCATCGAGGCGTTCGAGGCCCGGCCCGACGACGGGTTCTCCTTCGCCCTCTCCGGCGGGGCCACGGCCCGCCGCTGCTACGAGTGCCTGGCCAAGGAGGGCGCCACCCGCGTCGACTGGTGGAAGGTCGACGTCTACTGGGGGGACGAGCGCTGCGTCCCCCACGACCACGAGGACTCCAACTACCGCCTGGCCCGGGAGGCCCTGCTCGACCGGGTGGGGGCAGCCAACGCCACCCACCTCATGCGCTGCGCCGAGGTCGACGCCTACCAGCTCCGGGTGGGCGACCTGGGCCGCTTCGACGTGGTCCACCTGGGCCTGGGGCCCGACGGCCACACCGCCTCCCTGTTCGCCGGGGCCGACGCCCTCGACGCCGATCCCGGCCGCCTGGTGGCCCTCACCGAGGACCCATCGGGCCGCAACCCCTACCAGCGCATGACCCTCACCCCGGCCGGCATCGCCCGGGCCCGGCTGGTGGTCGTCACCGTCGAGGGCGCCGAGAAGGCCGAGGCCCTGGCCGCCGTGGCCCGGGGCGACGACGTCCCCGCCGCCCGCATCACCGGCGACCGGGTCGCCTGGCTGGCCGACGAGGCGGCAGCGTCTCTGCTACCTGAAGTCTGAGCCCCGGTCAGTCACCCAGCAGGGTGCGGACGCCGGAGGGGCCGGAGAGGGCGATCCCGCCGTCGATGGCCACCATGGCCGTGGCATCACCGGCATCGGCCTCCCACAGGGGGTCGGCGTCGCCGATGGGGTAGGCCGTCACACCCGTCCCGCTCAGGACGGCCAGGGCCTTCCCGAAGGGGGAGATGGCGGAGCGACCGTCATTGGCCGGCAGGGCCTCGTCCCGGGACAGGTCACCGGTCTCGGTGTCGAGCACCTGCAGGCGGATGCCGGTCCAGCCCACGAGCAGGCTGTCGCCGGTGGCGAACCAGATGCCGTGGCCCCGCACCGACCGCACCAACTCCTCGTCGAGGACGGGATCGGCCGTCAGGCGGGGCCGAGCCTGGCGCCAGGCGACGGTGCCGTCGGCCTCGACGCCCAGGTCGCCCGTCTCGGCCAACACCACCACCCGACCATTGGCCGTGGAGACCACGATGGGGCGGCCGAGGGAGCCGTCCTCCGACAGGGGCTCCCGCCACGCCTCGTCGCCACTGTCCCGCTCCAGGCCCACCACCTCGTCGGCGGTGACCATGACCAGGACGTCGTCGAGGACGGCGGCGAACCGGGCCGGGGGGAGGCTCTCGGGGGCGGCCGACGGCAGGTCGGACACCGACCAGCGCTGCTCCCCCGTCGCCAGGTCGCGGGCCACCACCGTGTCGCCCACGGCCACGTAGATCGTGTCGTCGTCGGTGGCCAGCACCCGACCGTCGTCCTGGACCTCGGTGCCGTCGGCCACGGCCACCGACACGTAGTACTGGTCGGCGCCCGCCACGATCACGGCGTGGTCCGACGAGGCCTGGGGGGAAGACAGGGCCGGGGCGCCCTCGGCCTCGACACCGACGCTCCACCGCACGGCGCTGCCGTCGGGCTCGATGCCGTGGTAGATGCGCAGGCCGTCGATGGTGGTGACCACGACGGGGAGATCAGCGGCCCGGGCCAGCCCGGGGCTCTCGCCCGCCGGGCCCACCTCGAGCGTGAACACCAGCTCGCCGTCGGCGGCGGCGTAGCGGGAGAGGACGAGGGAGCCGTCCTCCTCACCCAGCGCCAGCAGGTCACCCTCGTACTCGGCGATGGGGCAGGTCTCGCCGGCGCACGCCACACCCTCCGCGTCCCAGCCGGTGGACGGCTCCTCGGCGGTGCCCGTCGGGACGGCCAGGGGTGCCCCCCAGCGGGTGTCGACCTCGTCCTCGTCGTCTCCCGATCCCCGGGACGAGGACGAGGACCCCGACGGGCCGGCTGCGACCTCGTCCCCCTCCGATCCATCGCCGTCGCCGCCCCCCAGCACCAGGGCGGTGCCCACCCCGGCGATCACCAGGACCAGCACGACGACCACGGCCACCAGCGCGCCCCGTCCCCGGGACGGGGCCGCCGGGGGCGGCGATCCCGGCGGGGAGGCCCAGGACGGCATCGGCGTGCCGCCCGGAGGGGTGAAGCCCGGAGGTGGGGGTCCAGGCACGGGGGCCACCCCGGGAGAACCGGGAAGCACCGTGGTGGAGCCGGCCGGTCCCGCCGCGAGGAACGGCGTCGGCGGCGGGGTGACGACCGGGGCCAGCCCCACGACCGTCGCCGAGGTATCCGGGGGCGGGGTGGTCGGCTCCGAGCGCGTGGACCGGGCCGGTGTCACCGGCAGGCCCCGCTCGGCCTGGATCCGCTGGAGGTGGCCCACCACCTCGGCGGCGGTGGCCGGCCGGTCGGCGGGCTCGGCGGCGAGCATTCGCCCGATCAGGGCCCGCAGCGGCTCGGGCACCGACGGGGGCAGCGGTGTCGGCTCCGAGCGGAGCACTCGGGCGATGGTGGCCGCCGGCGGCTCGTCCCCATCGCCTCCGAAGGGGTTGGCCCCGGCCAGGAGGGCGTGCAGCGTGGCCCCGAGGGCCCAGATGTCGGCGGTGGGTCCCGGCCGGTGGCCCGAGAGCACCTCGGGCGGGGTGAACTGGATGGTGCCGACGAGGGTGCCCGTGGCCGTGTTGGTGCCCTCGGACAGGCGGGCGATGCCGAAGTCGCCCAGCTTGGGGGCGCCGTTCTCGTCCAGGAGGACGTTGGCCGGCTTCACGTCGCGGTGCAGGATGCCGGCGTCGTGGGCCGCGGCCAGGGCGTCGGCCACGCTGACCCCGACGGAGAGGATCTCGGCCCAGGGCAGCGGACCCTGGCGGGCGACCCGATCGTGGAGCGACCCGCCGGGCAGGTGCTCCATCACCAGGTAGGGGTGGCCCGACTCGGTGGTGCCAGCATCGTGGACGGTGACGACGGCCGGGTGGCCCGAGAGGCGGCCGATGGCCCGGCACTCGGCCAGGAACCGCCGCTCCCGCTCGGAATCCTCCAGGGTCTCGCCCAGGATCTTCACCGCCACCCGGCGGCCCAGGCGCCCCTGCTCGGCCAGCCACACGGTGGCGAAGCCCCCGGAGCCCAGCCGCTCGACCAGCACGTATCCCGGCGGGAGGGGAACGAGCTCGGCCACGAGCGCCGACTGTACCCCTGGTCCGGAGGTGGTGGTGCGGGGCCGGGTCCCCTCACCTCTCCGACCGTCGGGCCGACGGAGAGGGGTGACGACCGTGCGCCGGATGCGCTTCGAGTGGCCCGCCGACCTCGATCCCGAGTGGACCCCTCGCGTCCCCGAGCTGGCCGCCGTGGCCAACGCCGTGTCGCTCCTGATGCCCCACGCCGAGCCCTTCGTGGCCGAGACGGTCCGCGCCGTCCTCCCCACCCTCGACGCGCCCCTCCGGGACGAGGCCGTGACCTGGATCGGGCAGGAGACGGCCCACCACGGGGCCCACGCCCGCCTCAACCGCATCCTGATCGCCCGTCGCCCCGCCCTCGGCCCTGTCGACGGCTGGATCGCCCGCACCTTCGCCTTCCTGGCCCGACGCCTCCCCCGCCGGGTGGCCCTGGGCTACGCCGCCGGCTTCGAGGCCCTGGCCTTCGTGGCCGCCCGGTGGGTCGACCGGCGGGCCGATGCCCTGTTCCGGGGGGCCGACGTGGTGCCGGCCACCCTGTTCCTCTGGCACCTGGCCGAGGAGGTGGAGCACAAGGAGGTGGCCTTCGACGTCCACCGGGCGGTCGGGGGCAACCGCCGCACCCTCGCCGCCGGCACGGCGCTGGCCCTGGCCGTGATGGCCTGGTTCACCGTGCTGGGCACCCTGGTGGGCCTGGCCCGCTCCGGCCGCATCTGGCGCCCGCTCGCCCACGCTCGCCTCCTCGGCTGGTCCGTCGGGTTCACCTTCGAGCTCCTGCCCGCCCTGGCCTCCACCCTGCTGGCCGGCCACCACCCGTCGACGCTGGCCGATCCGGCCTGGCTCCCGGCCTGGCTCCGCTCCTACGACCCCGCCACCCGCACCATGCCGGCGTGGTCGATGGACATCGTTTCCGAAGCCGGAGCGGCCCCGTAGCATCACCGCCGTGGTGGCGCCGGAGGCAACCCCCGGCGTGTGGGCGCCCGAACGCCGGCGCCTCACCGCCGGGCTGGTCCTCACCATCACCCTGGTGGCCTTCGAATCCCTGGCCATCGCCACCGTCATGCCCCGGGTCGAGGAGGACCTCGGGGGGCTCGCCCTCTACGGATGGGTCTTCAGCGGCTTCTTCCTGGCCAGCCTGGGTGGGATCGTGCTCACCGGGGTGCTCATCGACCGCCGGGGCCCCGCCCTCCCCTTCGCCGCCGGTCTGGTCCTGTTCTCGGCTGGCCTGGTGCTGGGCGGCCTGGCCCCGTCCATGCCCGTCCTCGTCGTCGCCCGCCTGGCCCAGGGGTTCGGGGCCGGGGCCATCCCCGCCTCGGCCTACGCCAGCGTGGCCCGGGGCTACCCGCCGGTCCTGCGGCCCCGGGTGTTCGCCGTCTTCTCCACCGCCTGGGTGATCCCCGGCATCGTCGGGCCCTCGCTCGCCACCCTGGTCGAGCACGTCGCCTCCTGGCGGTGGGTGTTCCTCGGCCTCCTCCCCATCGTGGCCGTCGCCGGGACCATGGCCCTCCCGGCCCTCGCCCGCCTGCCCCGATCCGCCGACGCACTCTCGTCACCGACCCTGGACGCCACCGATCGAGCCCGCCTCGGGCACGCCACCGTGCTGGTGGCGGGGGTCGGGCTGGTCCTGGCCGCGGCCACCGTCCGTTCACCGCTCGTCGCCGTGGCCCTGGCCCTCCCCGGGCTGCCCCTGGCCGCCGTCGGCTTCGTCCGCCTCGCCCCCCCGGGCACCCTGCGCCTGGCCGCAGGCCTGCCGGCCATCGTCGCCGTGCGAGGCATCCTCACCTGGGCCTTCTTCGGGGCCGACGCCTACGTGTCCCTGGCCGTCACCGAGGGCCGTGGGGGTTCGACCTTCCTGGCCGGGATCACCCTCACGGCCACGGCGGTGCTCTGGTCGATCGGGAGCTGGGTCCAGGAGAGCCGGGTCGCCCGCGTCGGCCCGCGCGTCCTGAACCGCCTGGGCTTCACCCTGCTGGTCGGGACCCTGGTGGGCATGGTGGTGGTCACCCTCGCCCTCCCCGCCTGGGTCGCCGTTCCCGTCTGGGGACTGGCCGGCCTGGCCATGGGCCTGGCCTATCCCCCCTTGTCGGTCAGCGCCCTGGGCGCCGCCGCGCCGGGACGGGACGGGGAGGCCACGGCGGCCCTCCATCTCTGCGACGTGCTGGGCACCTCCATCGGGGCCGGGTTGGGCGGGGCGGCCGTGGCCCTGGCCGATGCCCGGGGATGGGACGTGGCCGACGGGACCACCCTCCCGTTCGTCCTGGCCCTGGCGGCCGGGCTGGCCGGCCTGGCCGCGGCCGGCCGTCTGCCTCGCCAGGTACCGGGCGCCTAGCCTCCCGGCGTGCTGCCCATCGCCCCGGCCCGCCGGCCCGACGAGGTGCCCGTCCTCCCGGCCGGATCCCCGTGGTGGCGGCGAGTCTCGGCCGGCCAGGCGACGGCGGGCCTGGTCGTGGTCCACGTCGTCTCCCGCCTGGCCTACGTGGCCACCGGGGTGACGTTCCGCTCCGACCACGCCGTGGCCTACCACCAGTTCATCGACCGGCCCGCCCTGCGATCGGACCTCCTCGGCAGCCTCTGGTACGACCACACCCAGCCGCCCGGCCTGAACCTGCTGTGGGGCCTGGCCCAGCGACTCAGCCCCGGCGACCCCGACCGGCTGCTGTGGCCGCTGTTCCTGGCCGCCGGCCTGGCCATCGCCGTCCTGCTCTTCCGCCTCCTCCTGCGGGTCGGGTGCCCACCGCTGGTCGCCGGGAGCCTGGCCGCCCTGTGGACCATCAGCCCCACCGCCGTCTTCACCGAGACCTACTTCCTCTACACCCCGTTCGAGATCCTGGGCCTGCTCGGCATCGCCCTCCTGCTGGCCCGGTGGCGGGACCACGGGTCGGCCCGGGTCGTGGCCGGCGCCTTCGCCGTCGCCACCGCCCTGGCCCTCACCCGGTCGACGTTCCACCTCGTCTGGCTGGCCGGGCTCGTCGGGGTGGCCGTCCTGGTCCGCCGCGATCGCTGGCGGGTGGCGACGGCCTCCGGCCTCGTCGCCGTGCTCCTCGTCGGAGGCTGGTACACCAAGAACCTGATCCTGTTCGACCAGTTCGGGTCGAGCAGCTGGATCGGCATGAACCTGTCGCGGGTCACCGTCGAGCAGCTCGACCCCGACGAGCGGGCCCGCCTGGTCGACGAGGGCGTCCTCTCCCCCTACGCCGCCCACACCTCCTTCTCCGGCTTCGACGCCATGGGCCTCGCCCCCCCGCACCTGGACGAGCCCGCGTCGGATGCCGCCGTGTTGGAGGAGGACGAGCGGGTCGGCATGGGGCTGCCCAACCTGCACCACCGCGACTACCTCGAGCCCAACCGGGAGGTGCTCGACGATTCCCTCTGGGTGATCCGGCACCGGCCCCGCACCTACGCCCGGGGGGTGAGCCGGTCGGTGTCGGTGACGTTCACCCCGTCGGCCACGTGGTTCGGCTACAAGGGCAACGCCGACGAGGCGCCCACGGCCACCGCCGTCGAGCGCTACCTGCTCGGCGGCTGGGACGACGCCCCCTACATCGCCACCCCCGGGCACGGGCGCTGGCGCATCGCCGAGCACCAGTGGATCCTGATGGCCGCGTATCTCTTGGCCCTGGTCGCCGTGCCCGTCCGGCTCCTCCGCCGGCGCCGGTGGCGGACCCCGACGGGTGACGTCGTCGCCGTGGCCTTCCTCTGGGGGACGACGGCTTACCTCACCGCCCTGACGGTGCTGGCCGAGTTCGGGGAGAACAACCGCTTCCGGGTGGTGACCGACCCCGCTGTCCTGGTCCTGGTGGCTTGGCTCGGGGCCCGATGGCGGGACCGGAGCGAGATCGAGGGCGAGGCAGTGGCCTCCTAAGCTCCGCCCCTTGGTTGAGACGACCCTCAGGGAGCCCCCGGCGCCGGCCTCCGGGACCCGGGCCCGCCTCCCCTACGTGGGGGGGCTGGACGGGCTGCGGGCCGCCTGCGTGCTGGCCGTCTTCTGCTACCACGGCGGCCTCGACTGGGCCCGGGGTGGCTTCCTCGGCGTCTCGACCTTCTTCACCCTGTCGGGCTTCCTCATCACCGCCCTGCTCCTGGTGGAGCTCCGGAGCACCGGCCGGATCGACCTGGGCCGCTTCTGGTCGGCGCGGGGTCGGCGCCTGCTGCCCGCCATGGGCCTGACCCTTCTCCTGGTGATCGCCTTCGCCCGGTTCGGGGCCACGTCGACGCAGCTCACGGGGCTGCGCCAGGATCTGTGGGCCAGCCTCGGCGTCTCCGTCAACTGGCGCCTGGCCCTGACCGGCCGCACCTACGAGGGCGCCGCCCTGGCCTCGCCCGTCCAGCACGTGTGGAGCCTGGCGGTGGAGGAGCAGTTCTACCTCGTCCTCCCCCTTCTCGGCCTGGTCGCCGTCCGTCTCGCCCGCCGGCGCGGCATCTCACCTCGCGTCGCCGTGGGCACCATGGCCACGGTGCTCGCCGCCGCCTCCACCCTGCTGCTGTGGCGCGGGGGACGGCCGGGGGCCGACATCTCCTGGACCTACTTCGCCACCCACACCCGGGCCGCCGAGCTGCTGGCCGGGGTGATCCTGGCCTGCGTCGTCCACCACCTGGTCGGCTGGGGGCCGCGCCGGTGGGCGGTGCCCCTCCTCAGCACCCTCGCCGCCCTGGGCCTCCTGGCCGCGTGGGCCTTCGTCGACCAGGCCAGCCCCCGCACCTACGGGGGGGGCCTCACGCTCTACACCGTGGGCTCGGTCCTGGTGATCGTGGGGTGCCTCTCCCCGGGGCCCGTCCGATTCGTGCTCGACACCGCGGTGCTGCGGGAGATCGGCAAGGTGTCCTACGGCGCCTACCTGTACCACTGGCCCCTCTTCTCCTGGCTGCGCCCCGACACCATCGGCCTGGAGGGCTACCCCCTGTTCGCCGTGCGGGTGAGCGCCACCCTCGTCCTGGCCTTCCTGTCGGCGCGCTACGTGGAGCTGCCCATCCGCCGCCGCCGGGCGCTCCCCCACGTACACCCGCTGGCCCTGGTCGCCGTGCTCCTGCTGGCCGTGGCCAGCACCTGGCTCGTGCCCTGGCGGACCACGGACACCGGACCGTCGGGGATCGTCACCACGGCGGGGGAGCGTGTCCAGGCCGCCGGGGGGGACGGCACCACGGCCAGCGCCCCCCCGACCGAGCCCGACACCCCGCAGGTGGCACGCCTGCTGCTGGTCGGCGACTCGGTCATCGAGCAGCTCGCCCCCTACGCGGCCGAGGCCCTGCCCGGCGTCGACGTGCGCTTCATCGGCGGCGGAGGCGTCGGCCCCCTCACCGACCAGGCCGACATGGCCCGCCAGCTCCAGGGCATGGTCGCCACCTTCGATCCCGACGTGGTCGTGTTCACGTTCACCGGGAACTACCTCTTCTTCCGCCCCCAGGCCGCCCCCTACGTCACCCCCGACGGCACGGAGGTCGTCGACGCCTCCGACCTCATGTACCAGGTGTGGCAGGAGGAGTCGGCCCGCCTCGTCGACATCGCCGACGACCGGGGGGCCACCCCCATCTGGGCCCTCACCCCGACCATCGCCCCCGACGCCACCTTCCGGTACCTGGCCGGCGGGGTCTCCCGCCTCAACGCCGGGTACCGGACCCTCGACGCCGAGCTCCTCGACTGGTACACGCTCACCGGCGGCGACGCCGG
>CAZXRA010000214.1:0-3820 GCA_964643485.1 uncultured Iamiaceae bacterium
GGAAGAACGCGGCCATGCCCGTCGCCGGCCCGGCGACGTCGATCGCCCGTCCCATGTAGTGAAACGACCCCTTGGCGTGTTCGCCGTCTCTCTCCGACGTCACGCGGAGGCTGAGAGCCGCAGCCTTCTGCCTGATGAAGCGCCGCTTCACCTCCAGGGTGGCGTTCTTGAACTGCTCCCCAGCCATGACATCCCCTCCCCGCTGGCATACGGCCCGCGCTCGTCGGCGAGGCTATAACCCGTTGCTTGCCCACGGCCACGCGGGTGCGGGTCCTCGCGTCGATGACTCTTCCGCACACCCTCGACGCTGGCGACCCTCCGATAGGTTGCGCCGGATGGCCGAGCGTCCTCCCATCTCCGAGGCCGATCTCCTGCGGTGGAGCGAGGCGCTGTCCGGCATCGCCCGCACCGGGCTGGGGTTCACCGAGAGCACCTACGAGCGGGAGCGGTTCGAGGAGGTGCTGGCCGTGGCGGCCGACATCCGCCACGCCGCCGGCCACCCGCTCGACGCCTCGCAACTCGTGGTGGAGTGGATGAAGCACGTGGGCTCCGGCGTTCCCGGCTACGTCACCCCCAAGATCGCCGTCGGCGCAGTGGTGGGCGACGACCAGGGGCGGATCCTCCTGATCCAGCGGGCCGACTCGGGGGTGTGGCTCTACCCCACGGGCTGGGCCGACATCGGGTACTCGCCCTCGGAGGTGGCCCGCAAGGAGGTCCACGAGGAGACGGGCATCGAGTGCGAGGTGGAGCGCCTCATCGGCTGCTTCGATGGCATGCGCCTGGGCTTCAGCCGGGTGCCGCTCTACTCGCTGGTGTTCCACTGCCGGGCCACGGGCGGGGAGCTGCGGCCCCACCCCCTCGAGTGCGCCGACGTGGGCTGGTTCGGCCCTGACGAGATGCCCTCACCGCTGGCCGGCAGCGACCGGTGGCGGGGCCTGGCCTTCCGGGCCATCGCCGGCGAGCCCCTGGACGCCTGGTTCGACCCGCCTCGCGATCCGCCCTGGCAGCCCGCCCCCGACGGCTGAGCCGTCGAAAGGTCGATCTGCCACCGATGTCGTGGCGGATTGCCCTTTCGACGCAAGCCGACGAATCGAAAGGTCACTCCACCCCCGTATGGGTGGAGGATTGCCCTTTCGTCAGACGAGGGGTTGGAGGCGGGTGATGAGGGCGTCGACCACGTCGAGCCGGCCACCGGAGCGCTCCCAGTCGTGGCCCAGGTCGTCCCGGTCGACCAGGCCCGAGGCGTCGGGGGCCAGCCCGAGGCGGTCGGTGACCAGGGCGACCAGCTCGGCCGGGTCGACGGGGTCGCCGTAGGCGGGGGAGGCCTCCAGGCCCGACCACGCCTCGACGGGGTCGACGGGGGGCGCTTCGCTGGCGGCCAGGGCCTGGGCCACGCTGGGGAAGAGCTGATGGCTGAGCACCGAGCCGGGCCGGACGAAGCCGGGACGGGGGTGGAGCCGCCACTCGATGGGCATCCCCCCGGGGCCATCACCGCGCAGCCACGCCTGGCTGCCCGTGGCGTAGCTGTCGTCCGGGGTGCCGAGGCGGCCCTGGAGGGCCTGCACCAGCTCCGGTCGCAGGCGCCAGACGCACGTCGCGGTGATCGCCATGGCGAGCACGCTAGGCCGGGGCCGGCCCCGGCCCGGGGACCGCCCGCGGTGGCTCGGGAGCCACGCCGGGCGGCGGCGGGCCTGGGCGATCCTCCGGTAGGTTCCGACCTGATGCCCTACGACCGGCTCTCTCCCCAGGACTCGATGTTCCTGCACATCGAGGACGACCACCAGCCCCTCCACGTCGGCGCCCTCGCCTACTTCGAAGCCGGGCCCTTCCTCGACGCCGAGGGCCGCTTCGACCTGGCCCGGGTGCGGCGCCGGATCGAGTCCCGGCTCCACCTCGTGCCCCGCTTCCGCAAGCGGATCATGAAGGTGCCCTTCGACCAAGGTCGGCCCATCTGGGTTGACGACGCCCAGTTCGACTTGGCGTACCACGTGCGCCTCACCGCCCTCCCCGCCCCGGGGTCGGAGGCCCAGCTCAAGCTGCTGATGGACCGGGTCCAGGGGCAGATGCTCGACCGGCGCCGCCCCCTGTGGGAGCTGTGGTTCGTCGAGGGCGTGTCCGAGGATCGGGTCGCCCTCGTCCAGAAGACGCACCACGCCCTGATCGACGGGATCTCCGGCATCGACGTGGCCACCGTCCTCCTCGACCTGGCCCCCGACGTGCCCGACGTCGAGCCCGAGCCGTGGACGCCGGAACCGCCCCCCGACACCTCCAACCTCCTGGTCGACAGCCTGGTGGAGCGGGCCATCGAGCCGACGGAGCTGGCCCGGTCGGTGCGGGCCGCCGTGCGCGTGCCCCAACAGGCGGCCGAACGGGTCGGGCAGGTGGCCCGGTCGGTGCTCGACCTCACCCGCACCTCGCCGTCGGCCCCGTGGAACGTGCCCATCACCCCCCACCGGCGCTTCGAGCCCGCCCGCTTCGACCTGGAACGGGCCAAGGCTGTGCGCCGGGCGGCGGCGGCCAAGGGCGACGACCTCACCCTCACCACCCTCAACGACGTGGTGCTCACGGCGTGCACCGGGGCCATGCGCACCTACCTCCAGGCCCGGGGCGACGCCATCGCCCCCGACCTGGTGTACCGGGCCCTGGTGCCCGTGTCGGTGCGGGACGTGTCCGAGCAGATGGCCCTGGGCAACCGGGTCTCGGCCATGACCGCCGACCTGCCCGTGGGCGAGCCCGATCCCCTCGAGCGCCTGCGGTTCGTCCACGCCCACATGGCCAGCCGCAAGGACATGGGCACCGCCGTCGGCGCCGACACGCTCATGGAGCTCACCGGCTACGCCCCACCCACCCTGCTCGCCCTCGGTTCCCGCCTGGCCGTCCGGGCCATGCCTCTCAACACTGTCATCACCAACATCCCGGGCCCCCAGTTCCCGCTCTACTGCATGGGGGCCCGGATGCTGGAGGCCTTCCCCTACGTGAGCGTGGTCGACGGCATGGCCATGATCATCGCCGTCATCTCCTACGACGGACGGTTGGCCTTCGGCCTCTCCGGCGACCGCAGCGCCGTGCCCGATCTGCATGCTCTGGCCGACGGGGTGACGGCGGCCTTCGAGGAGCTGGAGGCGGCCCTGGGCCTGGC
Organism: uncultured Iamiaceae bacterium; assembly: GCA_964643485.1. GTDB lineage: Bacteria > Actinomycetota > Acidimicrobiia > Acidimicrobiales > Iamiaceae > Iamia. The sequence continues at coordinate 3,140 of CAZXRA010000214.1, forward strand.
CGGCGCGGCGCCGGGCGGGCCGGGGACGGCCCCGACGAAGGCCAAGGCGAAGAAGGCAGCGAAGACAACCAAGGCGACGAAGAAGGTGATGGGCTGATGGCGACGTGGCTCCCTGCCCACGAGCTGGCCGACCAGGTGCGAGCGGGCCAGCGCTCGGCCCGTGAGGCCACGGAGGAGGCCTTGGCCGCCATCGAGGCGGGCAACGGGGCCCTGAACGCCTTCGTGGTCACCGACCCCGAGGCGGCGTTGGCCGCCGCCGCGGCCGTCGACGCCGCCGTGGCCCGGGGCGAGGATCCCGGACCGCTGGCCGGCGTGCCCATCGGCGTGAAGGACCTGGAGGACTGTGCCGGGCTCCCGACGTCCCACGGCTCGCTGCTCTACAAGGGGCGCCCGCCGGTGGACGACGACTCGGTCCACGTGGCCCGCCTCCGGGCCGCCGGGGCCGTGCCCCTGGGCAAGACGGCCGCCCCCGAGTTCGGCACCTTGAGCTGGACCCGGACCAAGGCGTGGGGCACGACCCGCAACCCGTGGGACCTCAGTCGCACGCCGGGAGGCTCGTCGGGCGGTTCGGCCGCAGCCGTCGCCGCCGGCCTGGTGCCCCTCGCCACGGCCAGCGACGGTGGCGGCTCCACCCGGAGCCCGGCCGGCTTCTGCGGCCTCGTCGGCCACAAGCCGAGCTTC
>CAZXRA010000215.1:0-6590 GCA_964643485.1 uncultured Iamiaceae bacterium
GCTGCCGCCTACGCCACCGCGGCGGAGCGCCTGGCCGGGCTGGCCGCCGACGGGGCCACCCCGGTAGGCGAGCCGCTGATCCTCCCACCCGACCCCGACGACCCGCTTCCCGAGGTGGCGCCCACCGTCCCCCCCCAGGCCTACGCCCGGGCCGTGGAGGTGGCCAAGGAGCACATCCTGGCCGGCGACATCTTCCAGGTGGTGCTGTCCCAGCGCTACGACCTGGAGTTGGGGGCCGACCCCTTCGACCTCTACCGGGTGCTGCGCCAGGTCAACCCCAGCCCCTGCATGTACCTGGTGCGCCACGACGAGGTGACCCTCGTCGGGTCGTCGCCCGAGCCGTTGGTGCAGCTTCGCGACGGCCGGGTCATCTCCCGGCCCATCGCCGGCACCCGCTATCGAGGCCGCACCGAGGAGGAGGACCGGCGCCTGGCCGCCGAGCTGGTCGAGCACCCCAAGGAGGTGTCGGAGCACGTGATGCTCGTCGACCTGGCCCGCAACGACGTGGGCCGGGTCGTGCGCTACGGCACGTGCCGGGTCGAAGAGATGATGACGTTGGAGCGCTACAGCCACGTCATGCACCTGACGTCCCAGGTGGCGGGGGAGTTGGCCGAGGGGCGCACGCCCATCGACGTGCTGCGGGCCACCCTGCCCGCCGGCACCCTCACGGGGGCCCCCAAGGTGCGGGCCATGGAGATCATCGACGCCCTGGAGCCCACCAAGCGGGGGCCCTACGGCGGCGTCGTCGGCTACGTCGACTTCAGCGGCGTGATCGACACGGCCATCACCATCCGCACCATGGTGTGCCTGCCCGACGGGCGGGCCTCCATCCAGGCCGGGGCGGGCATCGTGGCTGACTCGGTGCCCGAGCACGAGGATCTGGAGTGCCGCAACAAGGCCCGGGCCCTGTTGGCCGCCGTCCCCGCCGCCCGGCGCATGTCGGTGGGTCGCGCCTGACCCTGACCCCCGTCCTCGGCCCGAGAGCTGGGTCATCGCCGAGCTCCGTGCCGGGTTCGTCGTCGCCTGGGGCCAGACTGGGGAGCGATGACCGTCAGCGTGACCGAGATCCGGAGGGACGTGGTGACCCTCACCGGTCCCGACACCGTCTCCTACCTCCAGGGCCAGCTCAGCCAGGACGTGGTGGCCCTGCCCGTGGGGGGGACGGCACCGTCGTTCGTCCTCCAGCCCCAGGGCAAGCTCGAGGCCTGGGTCCGGGTCCACCGGGTCGACGACGAGGAGGTGCGCCTCGATGTCGATGCCGGGGCGGGGGAGGATCTGGTGGCCCGGCTCGCCCGGTTCAAGCTGCGCACCCGCACCGACCTGGAGCTGGCCGCTGAGGTGCCCGTCGTCGCCGTCCGGGGCGCCGAGGTCGTCGGCGGGCTGCCGTGCGGATGGCCCGGGATGCCTGGGGTCGACGTGTTCGGCCTGGCGTCCGGTGTCCTGCCGGCCGACCTGCCCGACGGCGCTCTGGCCTACGACGACGAGATGTACGAGGGGCTGCGCATCGCCTGCGGCGTGCCGGCCATGGGCGCCGAGATCACCCCGGACGTCATCCCCGCCGAGCTGGGGCCGTGGATCGTCGCCGCCTCGGTCAGCTTCACCAAGGGCTGCTACACCGGCCAGGAGCTGGTGGCCCGCATCGACAGCCGGGGCGGCAACGTCCCCCGCCATCTGCGGGGCCTGATCGTCGACGCCCTGCCCCCGGCCCCCGGGACGGCCGTGTCCGTGGCGGACCGCCTGGTGGGCACCGTCACCAGCTCGGCCATCGACGCCGGTGGCCGGTCGGTGGCCCTGGCCTTCGTACACCGCTCCGTGGAGCCGCTCACCTCGGTCGCGGTCGACGGAGCCCGCGCCGAGGTGCACGTCCTCCCCCTGCCACCGGATGTCTCTACCATCTCGACGTGAGCGCCGATGCCGGAGGACCGTCCTCCGATCCGTACCAGGTCCTCGGGGTCGCGCCCGGCGCCAGCGCGGCCGAGATCCGCCGGGCCTACGTGGCTCAGGCCCGCCGCTTCCACCCCGATGCCCATGCCGACCGGAGCCCGGCCGAGCGGGCGCACGCCGAGCGGCGCATGCGCGACGTCAACGCGGCGTGGACCACGTTGTCGGACCCGGCCCGGCGCCGGCGCCACGACGCCACTCGGGCCGACGAGCGTCCCCCGCCGGTGCGTCAGCGTCCCGCCGGCCGGGCGTGGCAGCCCCTCCCCGACGACGACGCCTGGATGGACGACTTCGAGCAGTGGCGTCACCAGACCGACCTGCTGCCCCCCGACCCCCCGGGGCCCCGCCGGCCGGTGCGCCTGCTGCCCGCCGCCTTCCTCACCGCCGCCGCCCTGGCCGCCTGCCTGGGCCTGATCCTGACCTCTCGCTACCTGATCGCCGCGGCCAGCTCGCTGGCCCTCATGTCGTTCGCCCTGTGGATCTGGCTCCCCCTGGTGGAGCTGGCCCGCAGCCGCCGTGACGACCCCGACCGCTGACCCGGAGGACCCGTGGCCACCTACCTCGATCGCATCGTCGCCGCCCACCGCGAGGTGGCCGCGGCCGACCGGCGCCGCCCCGCCGCCGTCCAGGAGGCGGCCGAGCGGGCCCTGGAGGACGGCCCCACGCGGGGGTTCCGGGCCGCCCTGGCCGCCGACCACGCCGCCGGGCACCTGGCCGTGATCTCCGAGATCAAGCGGCGATCGCCGTCCAAGGGCGACCTGGCCGCCGACCTGGTGGCCGGGAAGGTGGCCGAGGCTTACGCCGAGGGGGGGGCGGCGGCCCTGTCCGTCCTCACCGACGCCGACTTCTTCGGCGGCTCCCCCGACGACCTGCGGGAGGCCCGCTCGGCCTGCGAGCTGCCCGTCCTCCGCAAGGACTTCACCGTGGTCGAGGCCGACGTCTTCGACGCCCGGGCCATGGGGGCCGACGCCGTGCTGCTCATCGTGGCCGCCCTGGACGACCACGAGCTGGCCGACTTCCGGGGCCTCGCCACCGAGCTGGGGCTCGACGTCCTGGTCGAGGCCCACGACGAGGCCGAGGTGGAACGGGCCCTGGAGGCCGGGGCCGACCTGGTGGGCGTCAACCAGCGCGACCTGGTGACCTTCGAGGTCGACACGGCCCGGGCCGTCCGGGTCGCCCCCCAGATCCCCGCCGGGGTGGTGCGGGTGGCCGAGTCGGGCGTGCGGGGCCCCGCCGACGCCCGCCGGTTGGCCGACGCCGGCTACCACGCCGTCCTCGTCGGCGAGTCGGTCGTCACCGATGCCGATCGGTCCGGCGCGGTGGCCGCCCTCCGCGCCGCTCGAACCGGCTGAGGGGCACGGCCGGCCGTCCCGTAGCATCGGCGCGTGTTCGTGAAGATCTGCGGCATCACCAGTGAGGAGGACGGGCTCCTCGCCGTGGCCATGGACGCCGATGCCGTGGGGTTCAACTTCGTCTCGGGCTCCCCGCGCCAGATCGCCGTCCAGAAGGCCCGTGAGATCGCCCGCCGGCTGCCGGCCGAGGCCCTCACCGTTGGGATCTTCCGGGACGAGGCCCCCGAACGGGTCGTCTCCATCGTCAACGAGGCCGGGCTCCGCGGGGCGCAGCTCCACGGGCGGGAGTCCACCGAAGCCACCCGCTACGTCGCCGAGCGGGTCCCCATGGTGATCAAGGCCTTCGCCGCCGACGACCCCGCCCTGGCTCGGGCCGACGAGTACGGCGCCCGGGTGGTCATGATCGACGGCGCCCGCCCGGGCAGCGGCGAGACGTGGGACTGGGACCTCGCGGCCGCCGTCCCCGAGGGGATGCGGGTCCTCCTCGCCGGGGGACTGACGCCCGAGAACGTGGCCGACGCCGTCCACGCCGTGGCGCCCTGGGGGGTCGACGTGGCCTCGGGCGTCGAGCGCAACGGTGGCGCCCCCGGAGGCCGCAAGGATCCCCGCAAGGTGCGCATGTTCGTGGCCAATGCCCGGGCCGCGGCGCCAGGCTGGGAGCCGGAGGCCGACGATGGCCCCTACGACTGGACGGAAGACGTATGACCGACACCGCCGCCCCGGCGACGATGGGGGAGCCCGACGCCTCCGGCCGCTTCGGCCGCTTCGGCGGTCGCTTTGTCCCCGAGACCCTCATCCCGGCCCTGGCCGAGCTGGAGGAGGGCTTCCGCGACGCCTGGGCCGACTCGGAGTTCCGGGCCCGGCTCGATGGGCTGCTGAAGGACTACGCCGGCCGGCCGTCGCTGCTCACCGAGTGCGCCAACCTGTCGGAGCGCCTGGGCCTGCGCCTCCTGCTCAAGCGGGAGGATCTCAATCACACCGGGTCGCACAAGATCAACAACGTCCTGGGACAGGCCCTGCTGGCCCAGCGCATGGGCAAGTCACGGGTGATCGCCGAGACCGGTGCCGGCCAGCACGGGGTGGCCACCGCCACCGCCGCCGCCCTCCTGGGCCAGGAGTGCCTCGTCTACATGGGCGAGGTCGACATGGAGCGCCAGGCCCTCAACGTCTTCCGCATGCGCCTGCTCGGCGCCGAGGTGCGCCCCGCCCTCACCGGGAGCCGCACCCTCAAGGACGCCGTCAACGAGGCCATGCGCGACTGGGTGGCCACCGTGGAGACCACCCACTACTGCCTGGGCTCGGCCATGGGCCCCCACCCGTACCCGTGGATCGTGCGGGAGCTGCACCGGGTGCTGGGTGCCGAGGCCCGGGAGCAGTGCCGGGCCCTCACCGGCGGCGACCCCGACGTGGCCGTGGCCTGCGTGGGCGGGGGGTCGAACGCCATCGGCCTGTTCAGCGGCTTCGCCGACTCGTCCACCCGCCTGGTGGGGGCCGAGCCGGCCGGCGGCGCCGCCGTGGGACGGGGCATCCCCGGCGTGGTCCACGGCTCCAAGTCGTTCCTGCTGCAGGACGAGTGGGGGCAGGTCCAGGAGGCCGAGTCGATCTCGGCCGGCCGCGACGACCCCGGCGGCGGCCCCGAGCACGCCCACCTGGCCGACGTGGGCCGGGCCGAGTACTACGCCGTCACCGACGAGGAGGTGGTCGACGCCTTCGTCACCCTGAGCCGCCTGGAGGGCATCATCCCGGCCCTGGAGTCGGCCCACGCCCTGGCCTGGGTGATCCGGGAGCGGGAGTCGCTCGCCGGCCAGACCGTGCTGCTCAACCTCTCGGGGCGGGGCGACAAGGACGTCGAGCAGGTGTCCCGCCTGCTCGGCCCGAACGCCGGCTCCGATCGGGGACTGCGGTGAAGGCGCCCGACGGCTTTCTCGAGAACCACCTGCGGTCCCGGCGTGACGCGGGGCGCAAGCTGCTCGTCCCCTACTTCACCGGCGGCATCGACCCGCGGTGGATCGACCTGGTGCGCTCGGCCGCCGACGCCGGGGCCGACGCCATCGAGATCGGCATCCCGTTCAGCGACCCGGTGATGGACGGGCCGACCATCCAGGCCGCGTCGCAGCGGGCCCTCGACCACGGGGCCACACCGGGGTCGATCCTGGAGGACGTGGCCGGGGCTGATGTCGACGTCCCCCTGGTCGTGATGACCTACTTCAACATCGTCTTCCGGGTGGGGGTGGAGCGCTTCGCCGCCGAGGCCCGGGAGGCGGGCATCTCGGGGATCATCCTCCCCGACGTGCCCATGGAGGAGATGGAGGAGTGGGAGCCGGCCGCCCGGGCCGCCGGCCTGGAGACGGTGATGCTGGCCTCGCCGCTCACGCCCGCCGACCGGTTGCCCGTGCTCACCGGCCGTTCTCAGGGCTTCGTCTACGGCGTGAACCTGCTGGGCGTGACGGGGGAGCGGGCCACCATCGGCGACCACGCCGCCTCCCTGGGCGCCCGCCTGAAGGCGGCCACCGACCTGCCGGCCGTGATGGGCTTCGGCGTGTCGTCGCCCGAGCAGGCGGCCGAGGTCGCCGCCCACGCCGACGGCGTGGTGGTGGGCTCGGCCCTCATGCGCCGGGTGCTCGACGGGGAGGGGCCCCTGCGGATCGGCCAGGCCGTGGCCGAGCTGCGGGCCGGCCTCGACGCGGGCTGACCCGTGCGACACCTGGGTCCGCCCGACGCCGACGATGTCGTCGGGCCGCGGCGGGGGCGACCGTGAGCGGGGTGCTGCCGATCATCGACGTCGGCCCGCTGGTCACCGGCGAGGGCGATGCCGCGGCCGTGGGGCGGGAGCTGGACGCCGCCTGTCGACGCCATGGGTTCTTCACGGTGGTCGGGCATGGGGTCGATCCCTTGCTGTTGCCCCGGATGGACGCCGCGGCCCGGGCCTTCTTCGCCCTCCCCGAGGCCGAGAAGGCCGCCATCTCCATGGATCGGGGGGGACGGGCCTGGCGGGGTTGGTTCCCCGTCGGGGGGGAGCTGACGGCCGGGGTGCCCGACCACAAGGAGGGCTACTACCTCGGCAGGGAGCTACCGACTGACGACCCCCGGGTGCGGGCCGGCCTGCCTCTCCACGGCCCCAACCTGTGGCCGGTCGCTCCGCCCGACCTGCGACCGGCCGTCGAGGCGTGGCTGGCCGCCATGACGTCTCTGGGCCACGTCCTCATGTCGGGCCTGGCCCTGGGGCTGGGGCTCGGTCGCGACTGGTTCGCCCGCCACCTCACCACCGATCCGGTCGTCCTGTTCCGCATCTTCCAC
>CAZXRA010000216.1:0-5027 GCA_964643485.1 uncultured Iamiaceae bacterium
GGGCACCGCTGGTTAGCGACCTGCGGAAGGGATAAGTGCTGAAGGCATCTAAGTACGAAGCCCGTTCCAAGATGAGGTTTCCCACTGGGTCAACCAGGTAAGGCCCGTGAGAGACCATCACGTTGATAGGCCGGAGGTGTACGCGTGGCAACACGTTCAGCCGACCGGTACTAATCGGCCGAGGGCTTGGATCGACAAAGATGTTTGTGCTCGCTATGGAGTGTTCAAGGAGCAGCGGCCCTCGGGCTGCGCCCTGTTGACAACACAGGTTTCGGTGGCGATGGCGAAGGGGTCACACCCGTTCCCATTCCGAACACGGAAGTTAAGCCCTTCTGCGCCGATGGTACTTGGGGAGAGATCCCCTGGGAGAGTAGGTCGCCGCCGGATTTCTCATGAAGACCCCCGCTTCGGCGGGGGTCTTCGTCGTTTTGCGCCTGATCGACCCAGGCTTTGGGGACCGATGAGGAGCCAGGGCTACGCTGCCCTGATGCCTTTCCCCGGATCGGATGATGGTCGCCGATCGGGGAGGCCCGGAGCAGGCCGCCGTGGCCGTCCCAGCGGACCGGGGCGAGGCCGCCCGAGCGGCCCCCGCCGTGAGGGACGCGAGGAGGGCTCGGGTGTCGACCGCCCCCAGTGGGGTGGTGTCGCCCGCCGGGGCGCCGGGCGGATGCATGACGACGTCCGCGGGGGGAGCGGGACCCGTCGTAGCCCCGGAGCCCGCCCAGGAACCGGTCGAGGACCGGCTCGTCCCCCGGCGCGGGGCGACGAGGAGAGGCCCCGTCGGTTGGACACCTCGGGCCGTCCGGTGCGGCGGAGGGACGACGAGGGAGGCCGTCGCCCCCCTGTCCGCCGAGCCGACAACGGATCTCCGGGCGCGCCACGGCGTCCCGGCCCGCCCGAGCTGAGCCCTCCTGAGCCCTACGAGCCCGAGGTGTGGGTGCGGGAGGACGCCCCCGTCCCCTCCCGGGGCAAGAAGCCGCGGGACCGGCCGGCGCCCATCGACACCAATCTGGTGGAGTCGGAGCTGGTGGCCGCCCTGGGGGCGACGAAGGGGAAGCGGGCCGCCGGTCGTGTCGCCCAAGCGGCCACCGCCTTCGCCAACGAGCGGCTGGACGAGGCGCGCAAGGTCCTCGGCCCCATAGCCAGCGACGCGCCAGGAGCGGCCTCGGTGCGGGAGCTCCTGGGCCTGACCCTCTATCAGCTGGGCCGGTGGCGGCCGGCGGCGCGCGAGCTCGAAGCCTTCGGGGAGCTCACGGGCAGCGTCGACCAGCACCCCGTCCTGGCCGACTGCTACCGGGCCGTGGGCCGCCACGCCGACGCCGAGGCCCTCTGGGAGGAGCTGCGCGACGCCTCCCCCTCGGCCGACCTGGTGGCCGAGGGCCGCATCGTGGCCGCTGGGTCGCTGGCCGACCGGGGCCGCCTGGCCGATGCCATCCGCCTGCTCGAGTCGGCGCCGCGGGGCAAGAAGGCCCGCGAGCACCACCTCCGCACCGCCTATGCCCTCGCTGACCTGCGGGAACGGGCGGGAGACGTGAGCCGTTCCCGGGAGCTGTTCGCCTGGATCGTCGGCGTCGACCGTGACTTCGCCGATGCCGCCGAGCGACTGGCGGCGTTGAGCTAGCCGGGGGCCTGCGGCCTCGCTGTCCTACCGTGGGCGTCGGGTGCGGAGTGACGGCGTCCGGGCGGGCGATCCCGTCCCCGATTCCCCTCCGCCGACGGCGGCGTTCCTGGTTGCGCCCGTCGTGACCCGGTCGGCCAAGATGGGACATCAGCTCGCCGCCCACGTGAGGACGACACGACAGCATGAACCAGGAGCAGCTCGAGAAGGTCCGGGACGGAAAGGGCTTCATCGCCGCCCTCGACCAGAGCGGGGGCAGCACGCCCAAGGCCCTGCGCCTGTACGGGGTCGAGGAGACCGAGTACGACGGCGACGCCGCCATGTTCGACCTCATCCATGCCATGCGGAGTCGCATCGTCACCAGCCCGAGCTTCACCGGCGACCGGGTGCTCGGTGCCATCCTCTTCGAGCAGACCATGGATCGCGACGTCGAGGGCAAGGGCACCGGCGACTACCTGTGGTCCGAAAAGCAGGTCGTCCCCTTCCTGAAGGTCGACAAGGGCCTGGCCGACGAGGCCGACGGAGCCCAGGTGATGAAGCCCATCGACGGCCTCGACGCCCTGCTGGGCCGGGCCGTAGAGAAGGGCATGTTCGGCACCAAGATGCGCTCGGTCATCAAGACCGCCGACGCCCGCGGGGTCGGTGCCGTCGTCGACCAGCAGTTCGCCATCGGCCGCCAGATCGTGGCCGCCGGCCTGGTCCCCATCATCGAGCCCGAGGTCGACATCCACAGCCCGTCCAAGGCCGAGGCCGAGGGCATGCTGGCCAAAGCCCTCCGCGAGCAGCTCGACGCCCTCGGCCCCGAGGAGCTGGTGATGCTGAAGCTCACCCTCCCGGAACAGGACGGCTTCTACCAGGAGCTGGTGGAGCACCCGAACGTGGTGCGGGTCGTCGCTCTGTCGGGGGGCTACAGCCGCGACGACGCCAACGCCCGCCTGGCCCGCAACCCCGGCGTAATCGCCAGCTTCTCGCGGGCCCTCACCGAGGGGCTCACGGCCCAGCAGGGCGATGCCGAGTTCGACGCCGCCCTCGACGCGTCGATCCAGGGCATCTACGACGCGTCCATCGCCTGAAAGCGCCCGGTCGCGGGGCCGGACGGCCGTAGCATCACCGCGCCCGAGAGCAGCCGAGGAAGCGCCATGACCCAACCGAGCCGCCCCGTGTCCCTCACGGGGATCAAGCCGACGGGCGAGCCCCATCTCGGCAACTACATCGGGGCCATCCGGCCCGCCCTCGACCGGGTCACCACGGCCGAGTCGCTGTACTTCATCGCCGACCACCACGCCCTCACCACGGTGCGCGACCCGGCGGAGATGCGGCACTTCACCCGCTCGGTGGCGGCCACGTGGCTGGCGGCCGGGCTCGATCCGCAGCAGACCACCTTCTACCGGCAGTCCGACGTCCCCCAGATCTTCGAGCTGGCCTGGGTGCTGTCGTGCGTCACCCCCAAGGGCCTGATGAACCGGGCCCACGCCTACAAGGCGGCCCGCGACCGCAACGAGGCGGCAGGGGAGCACCCCGACCACCACGTCAGCATGGGCCTCTACAACTACCCGGTGCTCATGGCAGCCGACATCCTGATCATGGACGCGACGGTGGTGCCCGTGGGCAAGGACCAGGTCCAGCACGTCGAGTACACCGCCGACATCGCCCAGGCCTTCAACGCCGTCTACGGCGAGGTCCTGGTGGTACCCGAGCCGGAGGTCCCGGCGGCTGACGCCGGGCGCACCCTCCCCGGCCTGGACGGGCGCAAGATGAGCAAGAGCTACGGGAACACCATCCCCCTCTTCGCCCCGCCGTCCCGGTTGCGGAAGCTGGTGCGGAGCATCGTCACCGACAGCACCCCGGTCGACGCCCCCAAGGACCCCGACGCCTCGGCCCCGTTCCAGATCCTGGAGCAGTTCGCCCCCTCCGAGGCGGTGGCGGCCACCCGCGCTCGGCTGGAGGCGGGAGGCATGGGGTGGGGTGATCTCAAGAACGAGCTGGCCGACGTGTTGGAGGAGCGGCTGGGCCCGCTCCGGGGTCGCTACGAGGGTTTGATGGCCCCGGACAGCGAGCTCGACGCCGTCCTGGGGGCGGGGGGCGATCGGGCCCGGGCCCGGGCCCGGGGCGTGCTCGACCGGGTGCGCGGCGCCGTCGGCATGTGACGTCACACGGGCGTCAACCGCGCAGATCCGGCAACGTTGCCTTCGTCACAGTTTGAGCTGGTTCTGTCGGCGTCCGGCCCTGCCGCCTGCTGGGTGGGGTGGCGCCGATCCGGGCTCCGCCGTCGGCTCTTCGTCCGGCGGGCGGGGCTCCGGCGTCGACCGCCCGCACGCCCCGGTGCGGGCGGTTTGCGCCGGCCTGGCGCGACCGGCCTCGACCTCCGTCGCGGCGGCGACGGTGAGGGGTAGCCTGACCGGCGCAGTCGACGACGACGCGTCAGGAGCCCACTCGTGGCCGCGACCGACACCGATGTCCCGCCCGGCCCCGGGCCCGAGGGCGACCCGGTCGAGCTCGACCGGGTCATCATCCGGGTCGCCGGCGACTCCGGCGACGGCATGCAGCTCACCGGTGACCGCTTCACCAGCGCCAGCGCCCTGCTCGGCAACGACATCGCCACCCTTCCCGACTTCCCGGCCGAGATCCGGGCCCCGGCCGGCACCCTGGCCGGCGTCAGCGCCTTCCAGGTGCAGATCTCCGACCACGAGATCACCACCCCGGGCGACGCCCCCGACGTGCTGGTGGTGATGAACCCGGCCGCCCTCCGCAAGGAGCTGGCCCGGCTGGTCCCCGGGGGCACCCTCATCGTCAACACCGACGCCTTCGACGAGCGCAACCTCACCAAGGCCGGCTACCGCACCGACCCGGTGAGCGACGGCAGCCTCGACGGCTACACCGTCTACGAGGTGCCGATGACCTCGCTCACCAAGGAGGCGGTCCAGCCCCTCGGGGTGAAGCCTCGCGACGCCGAGCGCTCCAAGAACTTCTTCGCCCTGGGCCTGCTCTCGTGGATGTACACCCGACCCCTCGACCCCACCGTCGAGTGGCTGGAGGCCCGCTTCGGGTCCCAGCCCGCCGTCCGCGACGCCAACCTGGCCGCCCTCCGCGCCGGCCACGCCTTCGGTGAGACGGCCGAGCTGTTCGACCACCCCTTCCGAGTGAAGCCGGCCACGCTGGCCCCGGGCACCTACACCAACATCACGGGCAACACCGCCCTGGCTTGGGGCCTCATCGCCGCCAGCCAGCTCTCGGGGCTGCCCATCTTCCTGGGCAGCTACCCGATCACCCCGGCCTCGGACATCCTCCACGAGCTGGCCCGTCACAAGACCTTCGGGGTCCGCACCTTTCAGGCCGAGGACGAGATCGCCGGGGTGGGGACGGCCATCGGCGCCGCCTTCGCCGGGAGCCTGGCAGTGACCGGTTCCTC
>CAZXRA010000217.1:0-7237 GCA_964643485.1 uncultured Iamiaceae bacterium
CGTGCGTGCTCACCGACGACGCGGTGATGTCCAAAGCCTCCCCGACCTCACCATGGGTCCACCCAAGGCCGTGCACGAGCCACACTGCGATCCGCTGTCGCTCCGGAAGGCGCAGCAGTGCCGGTATGAGTCCGGGCTCGATGTCCGGGACACCGATGTCGGCAGGTGGCGGCCAGCGGAGGGCGAGACCAGGCCGGTCACGCGTCGCCGACTGCGCGACGCGGAACAGATAACCCACGGGGTTGGCCATCTCTTCGAGCTCGGCCCAGTTCTCCCAGCTCCAGGCCAGGGCGGCGGCGACGCCTTCAGGAACGAGGGCGATCGGTCGGCATCCCGCCAGGGCACGTCGCAGACGCGGCTCGACCGTGAGAACGAACGTCTCGAACTGTTGAGCGGTTGGTTGCGTCATGTGGCCCTCCTCCACGAGTAGAGAGCCGCAGAAGGTCATCGCGCGCTACAAGATCGCGGAAGAAAATCGGCGGTACCTGCCAGTCAACCACGGTCAGTCGGTCCAGGCGGCTGGTGGGTCGGCACCAGAGGGAGTGCTACCGGGTGGAGGTTGGAGCGATGCCGGCGCGGGGGTGAGCACCATTGCCCGGCGCTACGGCGCTCCACGCCAGGGCGGCGACGGCGGTGACGAGGGCGAGGGGGAGGACGAGGGCCGTCCGCAGGTCGGCGGCGTGGGCCAGGCCGCCGATGATGGCCGGCCCGGCCAGGTAGGCGCCGTAGCCGGCCGTCGTCACCACGGCGATGCCGTGCTCGCCGAAGGAGCGCCCGGCGGCGGCGAAGGCGAGGGGCACCGAGGGGGCGGTGCCCACGCCCACGGCCACGAGGAGGAGGGGGACCGGTCCCGCCCAGGGGCTGAGGATGGCGGCGAGGAAGGCCGCCGTGGCCAGGGCGATCCCGGCCCGGATCAAACGATCGGGGCCCCAGCGCGCCGCCAGGCGGTCGCTGGCCAGGCGGCCGGCGAGCCCTCCGGCCGAGAAGCCGGTGACGGCGAGGACGCCCAGTAGGGGCCCACCCTCGAGGTCCTCGCGCACGAGCACCCCCGCCCAGTCGAGCAGGGTCCCTTCGGCCAGGAAGATGGCCCCGCCGATGCCGGCCAGGGCGGCGAGGCGGCGGGCCCGACGTCGGCGGTGAGCGCCCACGTCGGCGTGGTCGTCGGCGTCGGGGTGCGCGTCGTGGGCGACGGCGATGCGCCCGTCGGGGACGAGAGGCCCCACCCGGCCCCCGATGATGCCGACCAGCACGGCCACGGCGGCCAGGTGGGTGTTCGTGGGCACGCCGACGGCCACGGCCACGGCGCAGGCGCCCGTCCCGACGAGCATGCCCGCGCTCCACCCGGCGTGGAGGCCACTGATCAAGGGCTCGGGCGAGACGGTGTCGAGCTGCACGCCGGCCCCGTTCATGGCCACGTCGAGGAGGCCGATCGCCAGGCCGAAGGCGGTCACCGCCAGGGTGAGCTGGCCCCAGGAGGTGGACAGCCCGGGGGGGAGCACGGTCAGGGCCATGGCAACCCACCCCGCTGTCACCACCGACCGGGACCCGAAGCGGCGCACGAGCAGGCCACTCGCCCACGACCCCACGACGGCGCCCACCGACAGGCCGAACAGGGCGGCGCCGAGCGATCCCTCGCTCAGGTCGAGGCGGGCCCGGATGTCGGGGACGCGTGCCCCCCAGCTGCCGACGACGACGCCGAGGCTGACGAAGGCGGCGAGCACGGCGCGGTGGGGGACGCTGCCGCGGACAGGGGTCGGGTGCAGGACGACCGAGGTCACCGCCCGACGCTACGCGCCGCGCGCCGGCAGCCGGTCGCGAACGCCCGTCAGCCCTCGGTGAGCCGGGGGCTCAGCTCCCGTCGGCCTCGCAGGGATCGCCCCCGCACACGTCGACCACCTGGCCTCCGGGCCGCAGGAAGGCGCTGATCTGGTCGCGGGCATCGGGGTCGGACCGGGGGTCGCCGTGGGGATCGTCGCCGGCCCGGTTGGGCTGGTTGGTGAGGGGAGGAGCGGGCGTGCCGCTGTCCCAGTAGACGATGGCCGAGCCGGGGTAGGGGTCGCTGCCGATGCGGTCGATGTCCCACAGGGGCTCGGCGAACCCGGGCAGGCGCCCGGGGGCCAACGGTGGGTCGTTGGTGGCCGCCCCGTAGGTGCGGGCCATGACGTCGGCGGCGTACTGGGTGACCTGGTGGTCGCCGAAGGCCACCTGGAGGAGCACCTCGTGGACGGGCGTGCCCGGGAGGGGATCGGTCGTCATGTGGTTGGCGTAGCCGTTGGCCTCGCCCCGGTCCCACAGCATCTGGATCACGGAGATGAGCAGGATGCGATCGAGGGCGCTGGGGTACTTCGGGGTCAGGATGGTGAGGAAGATGTCGAAGTCGACGCTGCGCTCCAGCAGGGTGCTGTAGTTCATGCCGGGCACGCCGAGCACGCCGCGGGTGATGTCGGGGCTCGTCGCCACCAGGGCGCCGCCCATGATCCCCCCCTGGCTCAACCCGTAGAAGGTGAGATCGCTGCCGTCGATGAGGGGATCGCCGCCGTCCCGGAAGGCGGCGTGGCTGGTCAGCCCGTCGGGGCGGGTCATGAGCCGGCCCAAGGCCATGAAGTTGAGCAGGCCCTGCTGGAGGCGGTCGGCCATCTCCGGGAACCGGGACAGGTTGTTGATGATCTCCACCACGTTGGGGATGTCCTCGGAGGACATCCCCAGC
Organism: uncultured Iamiaceae bacterium; assembly: GCA_964643485.1. GTDB lineage: Bacteria > Actinomycetota > Acidimicrobiia > Acidimicrobiales > Iamiaceae > Iamia. The sequence goes on from CAZXRA010000217.1 coordinate 2,708, forward strand.
CAGTTGGTGGCGCAGAAGGCCATGTTGTGCTCGCTGGCCAGGCGCGTGGTGCTGGTGACCTGGTCGGCGGTGCCCAGCAGGCCGTGCCCGTACAGGGTGGCCCGGGCCGGGGTGGTCCGGGCCGAGTTGGGCACGGTGCAGACGAACGGCGCGGTGTAGGTGCCGCTGGCTTCGGGCAGGGCGTCGGAGCCCAGGCGGAGCCGACTGCCGGGAGCACCGGTGCCGGTGAGGTAGCGGGGTACCCGGAAGGTGCCGGCGATGCGGGTGGTCTGGTTGGCGCCTGCCGCGACCGAGGCGACGGTGAAGGCGGGAGTGGGCCCGGCGAGGGCCTCGTCCCGCATGTGGACGATGCGCTCGGCCAGGTTGCGGGTGCTGGCCACGGTGAAGGTCCAGGCCAGGTGGAGGGTGCCGCGATCGAGGCCGGCCGTCACCACTTCGTCGATGGCCGTCTCCACCGCCTCCCGCTGCTCCTCCACCCGCCGGCTGGAGCTGGGCAGCTCGTCGCGGAAGGTGCGGAAGCCGGCAGGGGCGGTGACGGCCTGGCCGGCGCTGGTGCGCATGGGCCCGATGCCCACGGCGTAGGTGTGGCCGTCGAGGAAGTTACGGGCGGGGCGGATCACCAGGGCCCGGTCGGCCCCTGTCGCGGCGTGGCTGTCGAGCTCGGTCCAGTAGGGCCACCGCTCGCCGGTGTCGACGTCGACGATCACGAGGGGGGCGTCGGGGTCGAGCGAGGCCCCGATGTCGGTGAGGGGGGCCAGGCCGGACTGGGCCGGGTCGATGCCGGCACTGGCCACGAGCAGGGCCGAGCCGGGGCTGAAGCCGTCCTGGCGGTTCCACTCGGTGGGGTCGAAGGCGGGGCCGCCCACCGGGGCCGGCACCCACGGCGACTTGAGGACCACCCGGCGGCCGGTGTCGGTGGCCGGGTCGGGCAGGGTCATGAGGTCGTTGGGGAAGGGCAGCATGCACTCGCCCTGGCCGAAGAGGCCGCACCCCATCGCCCAGGCCTCGGGGCTGGCCAGCAGGGCCCGGAGAACGTCGAGCTCACTGAGGCCCCGGTCGAGGCGCCCGGCCCAGTACGCCAGGCCGCTGGGATCGACCGGGCGGCCCAGCACCTCGTCGTAGGCCTCCCGCACGATGCGTTGGCGGCGATCGGGGGCGAAGACGAAGCCCCGCGCCACCGTGGCGCGCGACGCCCCGTCCTCCAGGCGCCCGAGCCAGTAGGCGGCGCCGGCTTCGTCGGGGGCCCGGCGCAGCACCTTGTCGTAGAGGGCCTCCACCCACTCCTCGTCGGTGCCCCCGGCCATCTCGTGGAACTCGTTGGAGGCGAGCAGGCGGACGATGACGGCCTCGAGGGTGACGGTGCCCTTGCCGATGGCGGTGGCGTCGGCGATGACGACGTCGTTCGGTGGGGGGGCGAAGTCCAGCTCGTCGTAGATCTCGGCCAGACGGCGCCGCAGGGGCTCGGGGGAGAGGAGGAGTTGCCGGGCGAAGGCGGAGCGGTCACCGCCCCGGTCGAGTCGGTCGCCCCAGAAGGCCAGGCCCGCCTCGTCGGCCGGCCGGCCCAAGACGATGGTGTAGGCGTCGCGGACGTAGCGCTCCGACGCCGGCCGCTCGGGGGTGCCGGGCGCTCCGAAGCCGGGTGCCGGCGCGCCTCGGGTGAGGGGTGCAGCCGGAGCGGCGGGAGCGGCCGCCGGCACCAGGCCGGCCACGGCCAGGGCCGCCGCCAAGCCGAGGGCGACACGGTGCCTGCGGGGCAGTGGATGGAAGCGGGACATGTCGGAGGTTCCTCCCGGCCAGTGAACCGGACTGTCACGTGCCGTTCACCCTACCCCCGGTGGGGCGACGGCATCCGGCGAGGTCGCGAAGGGCAGGACCACGACCGGTAGGGTCGGGGCCCGTGACAATGCCCTCCTTCGATGTCGTCGGCATCGGCAACGCCTTGGTCGACGTGCTCAGCCACGAGGACGACACCTTCGTGGCGGCCCACGGCCTCACCAAGGGAGCGATGACCCTCATCGACGACGCCCGGGTGGCCGAGCTGTACGGCGCCATGGGCCACCGCACCGAGATGTCGGGCGGCTCGGCGGCCAACACCCTCGTCGGCGTGGCCTCCTTCGGCGGGCGAGCGGCCTACATCGGCCGGGTCCACGACGATGACCTGGGCACCGTGTTCGCCCACGACCTGTCTTCCCTCGACGTGGCCTTCACGTCGCCCCGGGCCACCGACGGGCCGGCCACCGGCCGCTGCCTCATCGTCGTCACCCCCGACGCCCAGCGGACCATGAACACCTACCTCGGGGCCTCGGCCCTGCTCGGGCCCGACCACCTCGACCTCGACGTGGTGCGCTCCTCCAAGGTGACGTTCCTCGAGGGCTACCTGTTCGACAAGGACGACGCCAAGGCGGCCTACCGGGTGGCCACCGCCGCGGCCCACGAGGCGGGGCGGGAGGTGGCCCTCACCCTCTCCGACAGCTTCTGCGTCGAGCGCCACCGCGACGACTTCCTGGCCCTCATCGACGGTGGGGTCGACATCCTCTTCGCCAACACCGACGAGATCACCCGGCTCTACCAGGTCGACGACGTCGACGACGCCGTGGCCAAGGTGCGGGGCCGGTGCAAGATCGCCTGCGTCACCAAGGGCCGGCACGGCTCGGTGGTCGTGGCCGGTGACCACACCCATGAGATCGCCCCCCACGAGGTGCCCAAGCGGGTCGACACCACCGGGGCCGGCGACCTCTACGCCGCCGGGTTCCTGTTCGGCTACACCCAGGGCATGTCCCTCGACCGCTGTGGCCGCCTGGGCTCGGTGGCCGCCGCCGCCGTGATCGGGCACACGGGCGCTCGCCCCGGCCTCTCCCTGGCCCAGCTCCTCCACCTGGTCGAGGCCTGACGGGCGGTGGCGGTGGGGCCCATCCCCGACGAGGAGGAGCTCGCCGCCCTGGTGGAGCGGGCGCGGGCCTGGGCCGCTGACGATCCCCGGCCCTCCGATGCCCACACCGTCCAGCTCCTGCTCTACGGGGTGGAGGACGGTGACGATGAGGCCGTCGCCGAGCTGCGCGAGCTCTTCCGCTCCTCGCTCACCTTCGGCACCGCCGGGCTGCGGGGCCCGCTCGGCCCCGGTCCCAACCGGATGAACCGGGCCGTGGTGCGCCGGGTGTCGGCCGGCCTGGCCGGCTGGGTGCTCGCCGGGGAGGCAGGTGACCCCCGGGGCGGCGTGGTGGTGGGGCGGGACGCTCGCTACGGCAGCGAGGTGTTCGCCACCGAGGCGATCGAGACCTTCGCCGGCCACGGCCTGCCCGTCCACGTGCTTCCCGACCTGGTGCCGACGCCGGTCCTCGCCTACGCCGTGCGCCACCTGGGGGCGGCCGCCGGGGTGATGGTGACGGCCAGCCACAACCCGGCGGGCGACAACGGCTACAAGGTCTACGACGGCCAGGGGCGCCTGGTCGACGACGACCAGGCCGCGGCCATCGCCGTCCACATGGACGCGGCCGGGCCCCTCGCCGAGGTGCCGATGAGCGGGTCGGCCAACCCGATCATCCGCCGTGTCCCCCTGGACATCATCGACGAGTACCTCACCGAGTTGGTGGCCACCGTGCTCCACCCCCGACCCGACCGGGCCCCGGTGCAGGTGGCCTACACGCCGCTCCACGGCGTGGGGGGAGCGACCGTGCGCCGGGCCTGCCGCCAGGCCGGCTTCATCACCCTGCACGAGGTGCCCGAGCAGGCCGACCCCGACCCCACCTTCCCCACCGCCCCGTTCCCCAACCCGGAGGAGCCCGGCGTCCTCGACAAGCTGCGGGGCCAGGCGGCGTGGGCCGGGGCCGACGTGGCCCTGGCCAACGATCCCGACGCCGACCGCCTGGCCATCGTCGTCTACGACCCGGAACGGGGCGCGATGCGGGACGAGGGGGCGTGGCGGGCGCTCTCCGGCGACGAGCTGGGCTGGCTGCTGGCCGACCACCTGGTCCGCCGGGGGGGACTGCCACCCGACGGCGTGTTCGCCACCACGATCGTGTCCTCGACGCTGCTCCAGAAGCTGGCGGCCGAGGCCGGCGTCGCCTACGCCCAGACCCTCACCGGCTTCAAGTGGATCGTGCGGGCCCCCGGCCCCGAGCGGCGGTTGGCCTTCGGCTACGAAGAGGCCCTGGGCTACTGCGTGGGCGATCTCGTCCAGGACAAGGACGGGATCGGCGCCCTGCTGCTGGCGGCCGAGATGATCAGCGACCTGGTGGCGGCGGGGCTCAACGTCTTCGATCGGCTCGACGACCTGGCCCGCCGCTTCGGCGTCCATCGCACCGGCCAGTGGTCGGTGCGCCTGGAGGGAGCGGAGGGGGCGGCGCGCATCGGGGGGGCCATGGCCGGGCTGCGGGCCGCGCCTCCGACCCGCGTGGCCGGGCGCCGGGTGGTGGGCGTGGCCGACCTGCGGGATGGCACGTCCCGCCCCGACCTGCCGCCGGCCGACGTGGTGGGCATCGCTGTCGAGGGGGCCAGAGTCGTGGTCCGGCCCAGCGGCACCGAGCCCAAACC
>CAZXRA010000218.1:0-7045 GCA_964643485.1 uncultured Iamiaceae bacterium
GTTGTCGGCCGGCACGCGGGCGTCGGTGAGGAACACCTCGTTGAACAGGGCCCGGCCCGTCATCTCCTTCAGGGGCACCACCTCGATGCCGGGCTGGTGCATGTCGATGCCGAAGTAGGTGATGCCCCGGTGCTTGGGGGCATCGGGGTCGGTGCGGGCGATGAGCATGCCCATGTCGGCCACGTGGCCGGCCGAGGTCCACACCTTCTGGCCGTTGACGATCCACTCCTCGCCGTCGCGCACGGCCTTGGAGTTGAGGCCGGCCAGGTCGGAGCCGGCGCCGGGCTCGCTGAAGAGCTGGCACCAGCCCTTCTGGCCGGTGACGATGTCGCGCAGCCACACCTTCTTCTGCTCGTCGTCGCCGTGCATGACGATGGTGGGCCCGGCCAACAGGAGGCCGAGGCCGCCGGGGGCGCCCAGGGCGCCGTGCTCGGCGATGGCCTTGGCCACCCGCCCGGCGTCGGCGGGGGAGAGGCCCCGGCCGTAGTTCTCGGTGGGCCAGGCCGGGGCCGACCAGCCCTCGGTGCCCAGCTTCTCCCACCACTCGGCCACGGTGAGGTCCGGGTTCCACTCGGAGTCGAGGAACGCCTGGAGATCGTCCAGGTAGGCATCGGACGAGGAGGTGCGGTCGGCGGTGTCGGTCATGAGGGGAACCCCGGGTGGTGGCGCGCGGAACGGGTCGCCCGCGAGCGTGCCCGATCTTGACCGATGGGTCAAGATCGGTGGGTCGGTACCGTCGGCGGGATGACCGTGATCCCCGATCCGCTCGTCTCGTTGCCGGGACGGGACGACGTGCTGGCGACGGTGTCCGCCGGGGCGGCGGCGGGGGAGGAGGCGGGCGCCCTCACCCCGGCCGCGGTCGCCGCTCTCCGCGGGGCCGGCCTCTTCGCCCTCCACCAGCCGGCCGACCTGGGAGGCCTGGGCCTGGTTCTGCCCGATGCCTGCGCCACCATCGCCCGGGTCGCGGCGGCCGACGGGGCCGCGGGGTGGGCGGCCATGATCGGTTCCGGGCCGGCCTGGTTCGCCGGCTCCATGGATCCGGAGGGGGCGGCCGAGGTGTTCGGTTCCGGCGGGGCCGTGGCCGGTTCGGGCCAGCCCGGCCGGGCCACCCCGGCCGCCGGCGGGGCCTGGCGCGTCACCGGCCGCTGGCGCTGGTGCAGCGGGGCGCCCTGGGCCGAGTGGTTCACGTTCAACGCCACCGACCCCGACGGCAGCATCGTCACCGTGGCCTTGCCCACCGCCGACGTCACCGTCCACACCGACACCTGGGACACGCGGGGCCTGCGGGCTACGGCCAGCGCCGACGCCTCGGTCGACGACGTGCTCGTGCCCCCGCACCGGGCCTTCCGGGTCGGGTCCGCGCCCCGGCGGCCCGAGCCGGTGTTCCACGTCCCGTTCGCCGCCTTCGCCCAGGCGACCATGGGGGCCGTCCCCGTCGGCATCGCCCGGCACGCCGTTCAGGAGGCCGCCGCCCTCGCCGCGACCAAGGTACCGACCCACGGTGACCGGCCTCTGGCCGACGATCCGTTGGCCCGGCGCACCCTCGCCGGTGCGGCGGCCGCCGTCGCTGCGGCCGAGGCCGGGCTCGACCGGGCGACCCGGGCCGTGTGGGACGCCGTCGTCGCCGGCCGGGTCCCGGCTCCGGCTGACCAGCAGGCCCTCGCCCTGGCTGCCGTCCATGCCGCCCGTACCGGCACCGTCGTGGCCTCCGAGCTCGGGATCCTGGCCGGCATGACAGCCCTCGATCGGGCGTCGACGCTGGGGCGGGCCCTGGCCGACCTGCCCGCCGCTGCTCGCAACGCCCTCCTGGCCGAGGCCCGCCTGGCCGAGGTCGACCCCCGCACCCTCACCGACCGGTCTGGACAGGCGACCGTTTCGCGATGAGGGCGTCTCGTCCACCACGATCAGCGGGTGCTCCCCCTCGTGTTCATCGACGTCGACGGCACCCTGGTCGGACCGACCGGCGCCCCCACCGAGGCGGTGTGGGCCGCGGCGGTCGCCGCGGTGGGACGGGGCCAGCACCTGGCCCTGGCCACGGCCCGCCCCGCCTTCGGGGGCACGTGGGACTGGGCCCGCCGCCTCGACCCCGACGGATGGCACCTCTTCCAGTCGGGCACCAGTCTCGTCCACACGGGCCGGGGTGAGATCCACCACCAGCCCCTCCCCCTCCCGGCGGTGGAGGCCCTCGTCGGCCTGGCCGCTGAGCGGGACTGGGTGCTCGAGCTCTACAGCGACCGGGAGATCGCGGTGGACAGCGACGCCCCCCTCGCCGTCGCCCACGCCGGGCTCCTGGGCATCCCCCACCAGCGGCGGCGTCACGAGGAGCTGGACGACGTGGTGGTCCGGGCCCAGTTCGTCGTGCCCATCCTCGAGGCGGCGACGGCCCGTGAGGCGGCGCCGGCCGGGACGGTCGGGCACTCGGCCACCTCGCCGGCCATGCCCGGTGCCGCCTTCGTGTCGATCACCCCGGCCGGCATCGACAAGGCGTCAGGGGTGCTGGCCCTGGCCGCCCTGGCCGGTGTCGAGCCCGGCGCGGTGATGATGGTGGGCGACGGCAACAACGATGCCGCCGTGCTCGCCGCCGTGGGCCACGGCGTGGCCATGGGCAACGCCGAGCCCGAGGCCCGGGCCGCGGCTCGCCACCACGTCGGTCCCGTCGACGCCGACGGGCTGGTCGAAGCCCTGGACCTGTCGGCCACCCTCGATCCGCTCTAGATCCCGACTCCGCCCTTCACCTCGTCGCGGGGGTCCTCGTCGGCCGGCTCCTCCCGGGCGGGGGCGTTGGTGGGAGGCGTCGGCTCGGGATCGGTCGCCTCGGTGGGGCTCGGCTCCTCGCTGGTGGGCATGAAGATGCCGGGGTCGTCCCCGTCGCCCTCCTCCTCCATGAAGGCGGCGGTGCCCAGCAGGACGGCCAGGACCACCAGGGCGAACACGGCGATGCCGGCCACGATGCGCCAGGCCCGCCGGTTGGCCCGCACGGCCGGATCCTCGGGGAGGGCAGGAGGGGCCAGCACTGCCGGCTCGGATGCCGGAGCGGCGGCGGGGGCTTCGGCTGGGGGTGCGACAGGGGGAGGCGGCGGCGCGACGGGAGCTCGTCCCTCGATGGCCGCCAGCATCTCGGGCGCCGTGGCGAAGCGGGCGGCGGGGTCGAAGGACAGGGCCCGGTCGATGGCGCCGGCGAGGGCGGGATCGATGTCGGGCCGCTCGGCGGCCATGGGGGAGAGGCGGGCGTTCTGGACGGCATGGGCCACGGCGATGGGGTCGTCGCCTTCGAAGGGACGCCGCCCGGTGAGAGCCTCGCGGAGGACGACGGCCGCGGCCCAGAGGTCGGTGGCCGGGGTGGCCGGGCGCCCGTCGAGCTGCTCGGGAGCGAGGTAGGCGGGGGTGCCCACGGCCACGCCGGCGAGGGTGAGGTGGGCGGTGGAGGCCAGATCCTTGGCCACCCCGAAGTCGCTGACCTTCCAACGCCCGCCGGCCGAGCGGATCAGGTTGCCGGGCTTGATGTCGCGGTGGATCACGTTGTGGGCGTGGGCCGCCGCCAACCCGGTGAGCATGTCGGCCGCCACCCGGCGGATCTCCTCCTCGCTCATCGGCCCTTGGGCCAGGCGCTGGTCGAGGGACGGTCCCGGGAGGCGCTCCATGACGATGAAGAGGACACCGTCGTCCTCGTCGATGTCGTAGACGTTCACCACGTTGGGGTGCTCGAGGGCCGCCGCCGCCCGGGCCTCGACGGCGAAGCGCTCCCGGAACGACGGCTCGTCGGAGAGCTGGGGGAGGAGGATCTTCACGGCAACGTCGCGTCGCAGCCGCCGGTCGCGGCCCAGCCACACTTCTCCCATCCCCCCGCGCCCGACCTGCTCCACCAGCTCGTAGCGGTCCAGGAGGACGCGGGCCTCGGCACCGGTCTCGGCCACGAGGCGAGGCTATCCGCCCAGGTCAGGCTGGCTGCTGATCACCCTCCGAAAGGGGGGGAGGTCCCCCCGGGCTATTCCGTGTCGTGCAGCTGCTGGGCGAGGTAGCGCTCCAGGCCGAGCGTCTCGATGAGGGTGAGTTGGGCCTCGATCCAGTCGAGGTGGCCCTCCTCGTCCACCAGGTGCTTCTCGAAGAGGGCCCGGGTGCCGTTGTCGCCCTTCTCCACGCACAGGGCGATGCCCCGGTTGTAGCGCTCGACGGCGGCCTGCTCGACGGCCATGTCGGCGGCGAGCTGCTCGGGCACGGTCTCGCCCACCCGCACCGGGTTGAGGCGCTGCATGTTGGGGACGCCCTCCAGGAAGAGGATGCGCTCGATGATGCGGTCGGCGTCCTTCATCTCGTCGATGGACTCGTGGCGGGCGTGCTCGGCCAGCCGCTTCAGCCCCCAGTTGTCGAGCATCCGGTAGTGGACCCAGTACTGGTTGACGGCGGTGAGCTCGGCGGTGAGCACCTCGTTCAGGATCTCGATGACGGCGGGATCACCCTGCATGGCGGGACCTCCGGGTGGTCGCCGGCGGGGGCCGGACGGGACGGGACTCCTCCATCATGGCCGGTCGAACGCCTGTATGGGATGCTTCTCGCCCTGGTCACAGGGGTGCCCGACGGTGGGATATGCGGGGTGCCTGTCAGGCGACGGCAACCGCGCTGCCCCGGGGGAGGGCGACGGAGGTCTCGCTGAGGATCTCCTCGATGACGGGCCGGCACCCGCCGCAGATCCCCCCGGCCCCGCAGGCGGCCACGATGGCCCGCACGCTGCCGGCCCCGCACAGGGCGGCGGCCTCGATCTGGCGGTGGTTCACCGCCCGGCAGTGGCACACGATCATCGCCCGTGATGATCGCCCGTCCTCCGAGGGCATGTCAAGGTGTCCTTACATCAACGCTCACGGGGTGCCCTCTCGGTACGGTGACGGAGGACACCCTCGGACGAAGGGACAGGCGATGACGCACGACGTGCGAGCGGTGGTGGCTCCCGGCCGGGGCGAACCGGTGCAGGTGGCCACCATCTCGGTCCCCGATCCGGGCCCGGGCGCAGCCCTGGTGCGAGTCCAGGCCTGCGGGGTGTGCCACACCGACCTCCACTACCGGGAGGGGGGCATCACCGACGACTTCCCGTTCCTGCTGGGCCACGAGGCGGCGGGGATCGTTGAGGCCGTGGGGGATGGCGTCACCGACCTGGCCCCCGGCGACTTCGTCGTCCTCAACTGGCGGGCCGTGTGCGGCACGTGCCGGGCCTGCCGCCGGGGCCGGCCGCAGTACTGCTTCGCCACCCACAACGCCACGCAGAAGATGACCCTCGACGGGGTGGAGCTGAGCCCCGCCCTGGGCATCGGCGCCTTCGCCGAGAAGACCCTCGTGGCCGCGGGCCAGGCCACCAAGGTCGATCCCCGGGCCCGGCCCGAGGCCGTCGGCCTGCTCGGCTGCGGGGTGATGGCCGGCCTGGGGGCGGCCATCAACACCGGGGGCGTCGGGCCCGGCGACTCGGTGGCTGTGTTCGGCTGCGGGGGGGTGGGGGATGCCGCCATCGCCGGCGCTCGCCTGGCCGGGGCCAACGTCGTCATCGCCGTCGACCTCGACGCCCGCAAGCTGGCCTGGGCCGAGGGCATGGGGGCCACCCACACCGTGGACGCCTCCCGGGTCGACCCGGTCGAGGCCATCCGGGAGCTCACCGGCGGGGTCGGGGCCGACGTGGTCATCGAGGCCGTGGGCCACCCGGCCGTGTTCGCGCAGGCCTTCCACGCCCGCGACCTGGCCGGCACCCTGGTCCAGGTCGGCGTGCCCCACCCCGAGATGCGCATCGACATCCCGATGATCGACTTCTTCGGCCGGGGGGGCGCCCTCAAGCCCTCCTGGTACGGCGACTGCCTGCCCAGCCGCGACTTCCCTCTCTACACCGACCTCTACCTCCAGGGCCGGCTCGACCTCGACGCCTTCGTGAGCGAGACCATCGCCCTCGACGAGGTCGAGGAGGCGTTCGCCCGGATGCAGCGGGGCGAGGTGCTCCGCTCCGTCGTCGTCCTGGGAGGGGGGGACCGATGACGGGCGGGCCCCGCGTCGACAAGGTCGTCACCTCCGGGACCTTCTCCCTCGACGGGGAGGACTTCGCCGTCGACAACAACATCTGGATCGTCGGCGACGACGAGGAGTGCGTCGTCATCGACGCCGCCCACGACCACGAGCCCATCGTCGCCGGCGTGGCCGGCCGTCGGGTCGTGGCCGTCGTCTGCACCCACGGCCACAACGACCACATCAACGCGGCCCCGGCCCTGGCCGATGCCGTGGGCGCCCCCGTGTGGCTCCATCCGGCCGACGCCATGCTCTGGGAGCAGGTCCACCCCCGGCGGGCCGTCGACGCGCCTCTCCAGGACGGGCAGGTGATCGCCGTCGGTGGTCGCAAGCTGAAGGTGATCCACACCCCGGGCCACAGTCCCGGGGGATGCTCGCTCCACGACCTGCCGGCCCGGGTGCTCTTCACCGGCGACACCCTGTTCAAGGGAGGACCGGGGGCGACGGGTCGCTCGTGGTCGAGCTTCGCCACCATCATCGACTCGATCCGCGACCGGCTCCTGCCCCTCGACGACGAGACCGTCGTCCACACCGGCCACGGCGACGACACCACCATCGGGGCCGAGGCCCCCCACCTCGACGCCTGGATCGCCCGGGGCCACTAGCCCGGGGGCCGTCTCAGGCGCAGAGCTCAGGGCGGAGGTCCTGGTGGCCGCGGCCGGGCTGGCAGCGCTGGGACCACGAGCCCGCGGTGACGACGCTGGCCCTCCCGGGCTGCCCGTCCACCTGCAGCTCGTAGCGCACCTCGGCGATGGAGTCGTCGCCCAGGTTCGTCAGGGTGACGGCAATGCCCCGCCCGCCCTCGCCGTCGGAGAGGTCGGTGACCAACACGAGCGCGCCCCGGGCCCGCTCGTCCTCCAGGTGCAGCAGCAAGGAGGCGACGGCGTCGACGCCCAGCGCCCCCCGCGGGTCCACCTGGGCGAGGTGCTCGGGGAAGTCCCCGAAGTCGAGGGAGCCGGAGGGGTCGAGGCCGACGGCACCGGGCCAGGCCGGCAGCCCGTCGGCCTCG
>CAZXRA010000219.1:0-9304 GCA_964643485.1 uncultured Iamiaceae bacterium
GGCGACGGGGGTGAGGTCGACAGCACCATCGCCGCCGGCCACCTGGCCCAGCGGCTCCGCCACCTCGACCCCGATGTCCCCGGCCTCGTGTTCGGTTGCATCGACGGCGAGGACGGCACGTCGTGGCACGTGGGTCGGCGCCACGTGGAGGATGGGGCCGGCGATCCCCTGGTCGTCGATTGGCGGGCCCCCGTCTCCGTGCCCTTCTACCGGGCCACCCCGGCTGATCCCCTCGACCTGGCCCGCCGACGCCGCCTGCTGCTCGAGGGCCGGCAGGTCACTGACCTCTTCGACGAGGTCTTCGACGACCCGGACCTGGCCGGCGAGGTCCGGGCCGCGGGCATCCCCGATCCCCTCCTGGCCGAGCTGGAGCGGGCCCGCACCGGGGCCATGCGGGACATCGTGGCCACCATCGCCGCCGAGCAGGACGAGGTGATCCGGGCCGACCGGGCGACGTGCCTGATCGTGCAGGGAGGACCGGGGACGGGGAAGACAGCCGTGGGCCTCCACCGGGCCGCCTTCCTGCTCTACGAGCACCGGGCGGAGCTCGACCGGGACGGTGTCCTCGTGGTCGGGCCCAACCCGGTGTTCCTCCGCTACATCAGCCAGGTGCTGCCCTCCCTGGGGGAGGCGGCCACCCGCCAGACCACGATCGAGCGGCTGGTGGGGGGGGCGGTCGGGGGCCGGGTGCGCGCCGTGGACGGGCCGGCGCGGGCTCGTCTCCTGGGCGATGCCCGCATGGCCGAGGTGGTGCGGCGGGCGGTCACCGGCCAGCGCCGGGCCCCGACCGACGACGTGGTCGTCACCACCCCGTGGGCCCGGGTGACGTTGGACGCCGCCGCGGCCACCGCCGTCCTCGACGAGGTGGCGGCCCGGGACGTGCCGTGGTCCGTCGGGCGGAACGCGGTGCGCACCCGCCTGGCCGCCCTGGCCGTCGAGTCCCACGGCGACCGGGGCCCGGCCGGGGAGGTCGAGTCGGCCGTCCGCACCTCCGAGGAGCTCCGTCGGGCCCTGGCCCGCTGGTGGCCGTCGGCCAGCGCCCCGGCCCTGGTGCGTCAGCTCCTGACCAGTCCCACGGCATTGCGGCGGGCGGCGACCGGCGTGCTCAGCCCCGAGGAGCAGGCCCTCGTGCTGCGCCCGGCCGCTGCCCGGCTGGAAGAGGAGCGGTGGACGGCGGCCGAGGCGGTGGTGGTGGACGAGGCGGTGGTCCGGGTGGACGGCGTCGTCCGCACCTACGGGCACGTCGTGGCGGACGAGGCCCAGGATCTCTCGGCCATGGCCCTGCGCGCCCTGGCCCGACGCTGCCCCTCGGGGTCGATGACGGTCCTGGGCGACCTGGCCCAGGCCACCGAGCCCGGGGCCGTCACCTCGTGGGAGGGGGCGGCGGTCCATCTGGGGGGCCGGGCACCGGTCCGGCGAGCCGACCTGGCCGTCGGCTACCGCGTCCCCGCCGCGGCCATGGACCTGGCCAACCGCCTGCTGCCCCGCGTCGCTCCGGGCCTGGAGCCGGCCCGTTCGGTGCGCCTCGGGGGGCGGCCGCCGGAGCGGCGCCGGGCCAGGGACGAGGCCGGCGTGGCCGGCGAGGTCGTGGCCGCGGTGGCCCGGCTCGCCGAGGAGTGGTCGTCCGTGGGCATCGTCGTCCCGCCGGACGGGGGGCGGGCCGCCGCGGTGGCCGCGGCGCTGAGCGAGGCCGGGATCGAGGTGGGCCAGGGGGCCCGGGCCGTCACCGAGGAGCCCGTCAGCCTGGTGGCCCCGGCCGAGGCCAAGGGCCTGGAGTTCGACGGGGTGGTGGTGGTGGAGCCGGTCGCCTTCGCCGTCGGTGCCGTCGACCAGGCGGCGGCGGGGCGCCTGCTCTACATCGCCCTCACCCGGGCGGTGCAGGAGCTGGTCATCGTCCACCACCGGGACCTGCCGGCCGAGATCGCCTGACCACGACGACATCTCAGCCGGGTGACGTTCGCGTCCTCCTGGCGCCGTCTGCTACGTAAGAGGAGCGTCGCTACTGATCAGTAGCAAGCACTCGGCGCCGACGTGGAGGAAAGAGGGGACGATGACCGACCGTTCTGACGACGGCATGGCCATCCCGTTGGACCTGTGGGCTGCCCTCCTCTACGAGGCTCGGCGATCCCGACGCATGAGCCAGCCCCAGCTGGCCCGGGCGGCAGGAGTGGCCCAACAGACGATCAGCAAGCTGGAGAGAGGACGCCTCTGCCCCCACGACCGGCTCAAGCTGCGCCTGGCCGCCGCCCTCGACGTCCAGCCCTCGGTCCTCTTCCCCTGGCCCTCACTGAGCGAGCTCGGCGCCCGACCCCACCTGCGGTAGCGGAGGTGAACTCCTGGGGCCGGCGGTGACGGCGGGGAGGCCTAGGGTTGGCCGGCCCTGCACCGTGTCGCTCCAGGGGGAGCCCGTGACCGCCGATCACATCCTCGCCATCGACCTCGGCACCGGGGGCCCGAAGGTGGCCTTCGTCGACCTACGGGGCCGGGTGGTAGCCCACGAGATCGAGACCACCAAGCTCCTCCTCACTCCTCCCGAGGGGGCAGAGCAGGACCCCGACGACTGGTGGGACGCCATCACCCGGGCCGTCCACCGCCTGGTGGCCAAGGCCCCCGACGAGGCCGCCTCCCTCATCGGCGTGGGCGTCACCTCCCACTGGTCGGGCACGGTCGCCGTCGACGCCGCGGGCAAGGCCATCGGCAACTCCATCATCTGGATGGACTGCCGGGGTGCCCCCCAGGTGGCCAAGGCCGTGGGCGGGCGGATCAATGTCATGGGCTACGACCCCCGGCGCCTGGCCAAGTGGCTCCAGCTCACGGGAGGCGCCCCCAGCCACTCGGGCAAGGACTCCCTGGCCCACATCCTGTGGCTGAAGGAGGAGCGGCCCGACGTCTACGACGCCGCCGAGCGCTTCCTCGAGCCCGCCGACTACCTCAACCTGCGGCTCACGGGGAAGGCGGTGATGTCCCACGACTGCGCCGTCATGTACTGGCTCACCGACAACCGCGACCGCGACGCCATCCGCTACGACCCGCAGCTCCTGTCGTGGACGGGCCTCGACAAGACCAAGCTCCCCCCGCTGGTGCCGTCGGCCACGGTGGTGGGTGAGCTGCTGGCCGAGGTGGCCGACGACTGGGGCATCGCCGCCGGGCTCCCCGTCACCACAGCCATGGGCGACGCCCACGCCGCCGTCGTCGGCTGCGGCGCGGTGAAGGACCACGAACCCCACCTCTACCTGGGCACGTCCTCCTGGCTCAGCTTCCACCTGCCCGGCAAGCGCACCGACATCCGCAACAACATGGCCGCCCTGCCCGCCGCCCTGCCCGGCAAGTACTTCCTGGCCAACGAGCACGAGGCCGCCGGCGCCTGCCTGCTCCACGCCCGCGACCAGCTGAAGCTCGTTGCCGACCTGGAGGAGCTCAACGAGGTGGCGGCCACCGCCGCCCCGGGGAGCGGCAAGCTGATCTACCTGCCGTGGCTGAACGGTGAGCGCACCCCCGTCGACGACCACACCATCCGGGGCGGGTGGACCAACCTCAGCCTGGCCCACACCCGGGCCGACATGCTCCGCTCCATCCTCGAGGGCGTGGCCTACAACTCCCGCTGGCTGCTCCAGGTGGTGGAGTCGTTCCTCAAGCGGCCGCTGGGGCCGATCGTCGTCATCGGCGGCGGGGCCCGCTCCGACCTGTGGTGCCAGATCCACGCCGACGTGCTCCAGCGCCCCATCCACCGGGTCGAGGACTACCAGCACGCCGGCACCCGGGGCGTGGCCCTGGTGGCGGCCGTCGCCCTGGGCCGGCTGAGCGTCGACGACCTGGACGGCTTGGTGGAGGTGGAGCGGGAGTTCACCCCTGACCCATCGGTCGCCCCGGTCTACGACGAGCTCTACGACGCCTTCCTCGCCATGTACAAAGCCACGAAGGACATCCACAAGGGGCTCAACCACTGATGCCCGTCGACGGGGACACCCCGGATCAGCCCGACGACCCCGTCGTCGCCAAGCGACGGCGGATCGCCCGCTGGGTGAGCCTCGGGCAGAGCGCCGGTTACGGCCTCTTCGGCGTGGCCGTGGTCGCCTTCGTGATCGGCTTCGCCGTCGGGTTCGAGGGCTGGGTCGTCAACCTGATCGTCACCAGCCTGGTCGTGGGCTCCATTGTCCTCGCCCCGGCCATCGTGTTCGGCTACGCCGTCCGGGCCGCCGACCGGGCCGACCGCGAAGACTCCTGGTAGCTCAAATGGTAGGTCACTGGTAGCGTGTTGCCATGCGGACGACCATCGACGACGCCGGCCGCATCGTCATCCCGAAACGTCTCCGTGATCGACTGGGGTTCCGACCCGGGCCCGTGGAGGTCGTCGCCGATGGTTCAGGGCTCCGGATCGAGCCCGTGCCCGGCGATGCCGTCGAAGAGCGGAACGGACGCCTCGTCATCCCCGCTTCCGGTGCCGTCGTGGACGACGAGTTGGTCATGGCTCTCCGCGACGCCGACAGGTGCTGAGTCGCCGTGGCGCTCCTCCTCGTCGACACGAGTGTGGCGGTGCCCCTCGTCGTGGCCGACCACGAGCACCACGGCATCGTCACCGAGCACCTGGGCCGGACGAGCGTCGGCTTGGCGGGACATGCGGCGTTCGAGACCTACTCGGTGCTGACGCGATTGCCGCCGCCGGCCCGCCGCCCTCCGTCGATCGTCCACGAGATCCTGCGCATGGCCTTTCCGGCCACCCAGTTCCTCGGGGCCGCCGCGAGCCAGGAGCTCGCATCGCGGTTCGCCGTCCTCGGGATCAGCGGGGGCGCCGTCTACGACGCCCTCGTCGGAGCAGCAGCCATCGAGCACGACGCGACCCTGCTGACACGCGACCAGCGGGCGCTCCCCACCTACCAGGCCCTCGGCGTCCCCGTGGATCTGGTCGGATCAACCACGGGCTGACGACAGGGCCGCCGCTTCAGCGGGGCGCCCGAGCCTCAACCTCGCAGAGCGGCCCGGAGGCGGTCGATGGCGGCGGTAGTGGCCTTGTCGGCGTCGGGGGAGATCGAGCCCATGCTGAAGAAGCCGTGGATGAGGCCGGGATGGGGCACGTGGTCGACGGGGACGCCGGCCGCGGCGAGTCGAGCGGCGTAGGCGTCGCCCTCGTCGCGGAGAGGATCGAACTCGGCCGTGAGCACCTGGGCCGGGGCGACGCCCGACAGGTCGTCGACCCGCAGGGGGGAGATGGCCGGGGACGCCGGGTCGCCGTGCTCCCGCTGCGGCCCGAGGTACTGGTCGGCGAACCACAGCATGGCCGCCTTCGTGAGGAAGTAGCCCTCGCCGTTCTCGGTGATGGAGGGGTGCTCCATGGCGAGGTCGGTGCCCGGGTAGACGAGGAGCTGGTGGCGCAGGGCGGGCCCGCCCTCGTCACGGGCCCGGAGGGCAGTCAGAGCGGCGAGGTTGCCGCCGGCCGAGTCGCCGCCCACGGCGAGCCGCTCGGGGTCGCCACCGATCTCGGCGGCGTGGTCGGCCACCCACCGGAGGGCGGCCCAGGCGTCGTCGGGCCCGGCCGGATAAGGCTGTTCGGGGGCGAGGCCGTACTCCACCGACACCACGACGACCTCCCCCTCGGCGCACAGGCGCCGGGCGGTGGAGTCGGCGGTGTCGATGTCGCCGATCACCCAGCCGCCGCCGTGGTACCAGACGAGGACGGGCGCCGGGCCGTCGCCCTCGGGCCGGTAGATGCGAACGGGCAGCGGGCCCCGGGGGCCCTCGAGGTCGCGGTCCTCGACTGCGCCCACCTCGGCCACCTGCTCCCGAGCCGAGGCGATGGCCTTGTACATGGCCCGCATCCCCTCGGGGGTGACGACCGCCATGTCGACGGGGTTGGCGGCCAGCAGGTCGAGGATGGGCCGGATCTCGGCGACGACGGGCATGACCGCACCCTACGCCTCCGATCGGCGACGGTAACGGCCGCCCGCACCCGGGGGGAGGAGTGCGGGCGGCCGGATCATGCACCGACCCAGGGCTGGAGCCCTAGGCAGGGTCGGGCAGGCCCTGGGCCCGGTCGTGGAGCTCCTGGGTGCCGATCAGGCGGGCGTAGAGCCCGGAGCGGTCACCGGTGGAGCGCAGGAAGGCGATGCCCTCGGTGCCCTCCGCGGCAGTGGGCTTCCGATCGAGGATCTCGTCATAGGCGTCGTCGACCAGCGCCCCGAGCGGCTCGGACTGGTTCGCCAACGTCAGCACCAACGCCCGACGCGACGTCCCGTCCTCCAGGCGGCCGACCCAGAAGTCGAAGCCGCCCTGATCCGGAGAGCGGTCCAGCAACCGCTCGTAGATCCGCGTCACCGTCCCGCCATCGGTGGAACCGGACTTCGACCAGAACTCGGTCGATGCCGCCAGGTCGGCGAGCAGTTGGTCATAGCGACCCGATGCCTGGAGGCGACGCGTCCAGAAGGCGCGTCCGGCCGCATCGGCAGGACGACCCAACATCGCCTGGTAGGCATCATCGACGACGCGGCCCACCGCCTCTGGCGTTCGCGCCATCGACCGGGCGAACGCTTCCCGAGACGTCCCGCCGTCGAGGCGATCGACCCAGTACTCGTAGCCCGCCGCGTCGGGGCACCGGCCCAACAGCTCCAGGTACACCAGGCGCGCCACGGCACCGTTGCCCGGCTCCGACGCCGCACCGCACGTCGCCACCCGCAGCTCCACCGGAGCCGACGGCAACATCCCGATCAACCCACCGAAGAACCGGGCCGTCAAGCTCCGGGCCCCCACCGGCAGGTCATCGGTTGTCATCCGTGCCGTGCCCGTCGAGTCCACCGGCACGACTCCGATGGTCGTCGTCCCGTCCCGGAACTCCACCACGCCCGGCATCGCCGGCAAAGCCGACGCCGTGAGGGCGACGTTGCGTCCCCCACCCACGACCTCACCCGGATCGACGGTCAAGGTCGTCCCCGCCGACGTGATCGTCCCGAAGCTGTGCGGCTCATCAGCAGGGGTGCACAGGAACCCCGTGCTAAAGCCCGACGGCGTGGCGGTGACGTTGATGGTGTCGAGGGTGTATGCGCTGGCGGCGCCGGGGGTCGGCGTGACCGTGATGGCACCCGTGCCATCGGTGAGGTCGATCTGGTGGTCCGTGGGGCCGGTCTCGTCCTCCGGGGTGTTCGGGTCGTCGAGGACCATCACCAGGTTGTTGGCACTGGTGACCGTGGCCGGGTTGATCGTGCCACCCGGATCCACGTCGAGCCGCCAGTCCCGGCCCTCTTCGTTGATGCTGGCCAGGACGTTCTCCTGGGCCGAGGTTCGGCTGATGTTCAGGCGCACCTGCACCCGATCCACCGGAAGTTCCCGGCCCACGGGCCACAGCGAAGGCACGGCCCCCTCGACCTCGACGTCGGCCGTGAACCGGACGGGGACGACCGACGACGCCACGCACTCGTACAGGGTGCCAGTCGCCGCTTCCACCGTGATGGGCCAGGTCCGGTGGGCCGGGGCGTAGATGGCGTCGCCGGAGTAGCGCACCGTCACCTGGTGGACGCCGACCGGCACCGTCCGGGGGATCTTGAGCAGCACCCGGGGTGAGGAGGTCGAGGACGTCGAGAGGGGAACGCTGGTCAGCCACTGGAAGACGCCGGACTGGTGCAGGTCGACGTGCTGGCCCAGCACCGGCACACCGTCGACGGCGAAGCTCCACGTTCCCGTGGCCTTCACACCGCCGACGATCGAATCGATCCGAAGGGCCTCCAGCTCAGCGGTGTTGCCCTGCCGCACCCGCGTCGTGACCGGCACACCGTCGGGAAAGAACGGGAAGAAGCCGGGGAAGCCGGAGTTGATGACGCTGGGCAGGCGGGCCTCGGTGACCATCGTGATCTCGCCCGTGGTCGTGCCCAAGGTCACCTCGCTCGCCCCGGCACCGGTGACCAAGGTGAAGTCGATGGCGAGCGGGCCGATCTCGGTGCCGGCGTTCACCTGGAGCCGGAGCGTCTCGGTGTGCTCTTCACCCGCGGGCACCGACCACGTGGAGGCATCACCGATCTCGCCCGCGAGAGACGGAGGGAAGGGGACCATGGTGGGGAGTGGGATCGGGGTGGCGACGCCGTTGACCACCCGGCTCAGCACGATGCGCGGGTTCGCGCTGCCCGGCCCGATGGGAGCGATGGGGTTCCAGTGGTCGACGCTCGGGCGCCGGATGGTGACCTCCAGTCGGGCGTCCTCCAGGTCGGTGCCGTAGCCGGTGTTGTGCACGGTGACGTCGAAGTCCTTGGGCGAGCCGCCGATGCGAATCTCGCCGGCGATGTCGGTGCTCACGAACGGCGGGGCCATCACCGTGTAGGGGACGATCGGCGAGCTCGACGGGTCCCAGTCCGGCGGCGCACCGCCGTAGACCGCCTGGAGCTGCAACGATCCCGCCGGCAGATCAGTGGCGGTCAGGGTGGCAGTGCCGTCACCCTGGACCTGGGCCGAGCCGACGGGGATGCCGTCGTTGGTGAAGGTCACCACGCCGGATACGGGCGGAGCGCCCGGGACCGCGGGGTTCGGCACCACGGTGGCGATGAGGGTCACCGCGTCACCGAGGTCGGCACGATCCCCGGGGGAGACAGCGAGCGTGGTGGCGGTGGGCTCACCGGCGGTGGGGGCGGTGATGTCGCCCTTCATGGTGAGGGTGAGGGAGTGCCCCGAGCCGGCGAGGGCCTCGTTCACCGGCTTCACCAGGAGGCCGTTGCACTGGGCCGAACCCACGATGGGCGGGACCGAGAAGTTCGGGGCCCGCAGCGTGACCTCTCCGCTCGCCTCGTCATGGGGCGCCGTGGAGGTCAGCGTCAACACGATCGGCGCGGCGCGGCAATCGCTCGACCCCGGGAGGATCGGCACCACGATGTGGAGATCGACGGCGAGCTTCACCTGCACCGTCATGTGCCGCTGCTCGTTGATCGTGCCCACCCCCGCCTCGATCATCGAGAACGCGGCATCGATCTCCGCCGTGGTGTTGTAGTCGGGCGCGTCGCGCTCCGTCGTCACCGTCGGCGTCGAGAGCTCCACCCCGCTGAGCTGGCCGTCGGTGTTGGTGCCGGTGATCCGCGTGGGGTTCTCCAGAGCGAAGGGTTCAGCCCCCCGCAACTGGAGCTGGCCCGACACCATCGAGAGGGTGAAATCCTCCACGGCGCGGGGCTCAGACCCCCCGCCTAGCGGTGCGGAACCGCCTGGGGGGGGGGGGCAAAAGCGATGACAATTGCGGCAGCGAGGACCGCCGCCACCATTGTCCACAACTTACGAAACAACATCTCTGAAGATCCCCACTGTCGAAGAACAACCAACTGTGACATCATCACACCCAATT
>CAZXRA010000220.1:0-5135 GCA_964643485.1 uncultured Iamiaceae bacterium
GCGGGGCCCGGAAGCCTGTTCTAAGGGTGCGGAACCGCCTGGGGGGGGGGGGCAAAAGCGATGGCAGTGACACTCCCGAGGAGCACCGCCACTGCAACCAACCAACGTCGAAACAACATCGTGAGGAAACCCCCCTAGAGACGAACAACCAACCAAAGCACCCGAACAAACCAGAGCGACCGTTCAGACACCATCGGCCACCCTCGCAGACAAAACCTTGCTGAACATGCGCGATATGGTCCCAGCTCGGCACTGACGTCTCGAAGGCCACCGGCGGGCGCCGGCCTCAGGACGGCGGCTCGCCGCCGGGACGGGTGAAGATGTCGCGGGGGTTGACCGGCGTGCCCTTGAGGCGGGTCTCGAAGTGGATGTGGGGCCCGGTGGAGAGACCGGTGCTGCCCACCTTGGCCAGCTCGTCGCCCTGGCGCACCTGGTCGCCCACCGCCACCGAGAGGGACGAGTTGTGGGCGTAGACGGTGCCCAACGAGCTCCCGTGGGCCACGACGACGGTGAGCCCGTAGCCGCCCCGCTCCTCGGCCAGGAGGACGACCCCGTCGGCCGCGGCCCGCGCCGGTGAGCCGTTGGGGGCGTCGATGTCGCAGCCGGCGTGGAGGCGGGTCACCGCCAGGATCGGATGGGAGCGCTGGCCGAACTCCGAGACGATGGCCGAGCCCGGCGACGGGCTCATCACGTCCACCGCCCCGGCCCGCCATTCAGGATCCCCGGCCTGGAAGGTGGCCAGCACCTGGGCCACCCCGTCGGCAGCCCGGTCGAGGCTGACGATGCGGGCCTCGATCGACACCTTCCGGCTCCGGATGTCGGTCAGGAGCAGCCCCTGCAGGGCCTGCTGGTCGGCCGTCTCCTGGGCCAGGCGGGCCTGCTCGGCCAGGGCGGCGGTGGCCTCCTGGCGCAGGCGGTCGACCTCGTCCCGCCGAGCCTGCGATCGGCGCCGCGTCGCCGTGGCCGCACCGGCCAGCTCGTCGGCCTGGCGCCGGACCGTGACCAGATCCTCGACCAGCCGCCGCTGGGTGTCGCTCACCGACTCCCGGTAGCCCCGCCGGGCCAACGAGACGTCGTCCCCTTCGAGGAGGTCGACGAAGGCGGCCAGGTCACCGGCTCCCCCCTCGCCCATGTAGGACTCGACGGCGTGGGCTCGGAGCCGGTCCTCGGCCGCCTGCTCCCGGCCCTGGGCCCGGGCCAGCGCCTCATCGGCCTCCGCCTCGCGCTCGCGGCTGGACGCCAGCTCGCCCTCGGCCTCGGCCAGGGCCCAATCGGCCCGGGCCACGGCCTCCTCGGCGGCCTGCACCGCCACCCGGAGGTCGTCCAGGCGCTGGGTGGTGGCGTCGTAGGCGGCGAGGGTCTCGGCCTCCTCGCCTACCAGGGCCTCGTACTCCTCCCGCAGGGACGGCGTGTCGATCGGCCCCTCGCCGTCCTGGGCCGGGACCGGTCGCCCGGGGAGGACGACGGCGAGGGCCGAGAGGGCGAGGAGGACGCACCGGAGACGGTGGCCGGTCCTCGGGCCGGGAGATGTGGATCTGTGCATCGTCGACAGGGCCCCTTACCCCAGGCCGGCCAGCATACGGCGGGGCCCGGGAGGAGGATCGGGCACCGCGATCGACCAGGCGTCACCCCGGGACCGGCTGGGTACGGTGCCGGCCGCTCCTCCCCTCCTCTCCCCCGGTCGAGGTCTCCTCCTGTGCCGCCCCCGTCCTCCGTCCCCTCCCCGGGGAACGCGCCGGTCCTCGCCGTCGACGGCCTCGTCGATGCCCTCCCCCACGGCCTGGCCGTGGTCGACGGGGACGGCACCGTGGTCGCCACCAACCGGCGCTGGGACGGCGCGGACGACGGGCTCACCGCACCCGTCGGCACCGCCCTTCCCACGGTCCTGCAGGCCGTCGACGGCGACCTGGCCCCGGTGGCCGAACACGTCGCCGACGGCCTGGCCCGCCTCCTCGACGGTCGGGGCGGCAGCTTCCAGGTGCAGTACCACGTCGCCGCTGCCGACGACTCCTCGGAGGTGCGCTGGTTCCTCCTGGCCGCCGAGCGCCTGCCCCGGGGCGGGCTGGTGGTGACCCGCACGGAGACGACCGTGCACCACAGCGTCAACGACGTGCTGGTCGACCTGGCCTTCCACGACGACCTCACCGGCCTGCCCAATCGGGGCCTGGTGCTCGACCGCATCCGCATGGCCCTGATCCGGGCCCAGCGCCTGCGGCTCCTCCCCCTCGTGGTCTTCGTCGACCTCGACGAGTTCAAGGCCATCAACGACCGTCACGGCCACGCCGCCGGCGATGCCGTGCTGGTCGAGGCGGCCAAGCGCCTGTCGGCCGCCGTGCGCGAGGGCGACACGTGCGGGCGCTGGGGGGGCGACGAGTTCGTGCTCGTCATCGAGCTGGCCACGACCGCCACCGCGCCGCCGGTGCTCGAACGGCTGCGCCGAGCCTTCGATCCACCCGTCCTGCTCTCCGACGGCACAGCCTGCCCCGTCACGCCCAGCATCGGGGCCGTGGTGGCCGACGGCTCCGAGCGGGTGGAGGCTCTGCTCCACCGAGCCGACCAGGCCATGTACGCCGCGAAGAGGCGGCGGGGATCCATCGTGATCGCGCCGGACTGATCCCCTCGGCTACGGGAGGGCCTTGACCTCGACGATGCGGCACTCCGAGTCGGGGCGCACCTCGGCGGGGGCCAGGGCCAGCTCCACCGTCCAGCGCACGGCGACGGTGGGGTCGGTGCGGGCGGCGACCGTCGCCGCCTTCTCGGCGTAGACGGTGCCCTCGGTGTCCTCCAGGCCCACCTCGACCTGGTAGCGGGCCACGCCGTCGTTGCCGCCCGAGACCACGCCCCGGGCCTCGTAGCCGGCGGGCGTGGCCGCGCACCCCTGGAGGGTGGCCTCGGGCGTGGCCACGGGTTCGGTGGACGCGGCCTCGGAGGTGAGGTCGTCGGCGGGGGGGACGGAGCGCACGTCGTCGCCGGTGAGGACGATGGCGCCGACCACCGCAGCGAGGATCACCAGGACGATCACCACGGCCACCAGTCCCCGGCGGGGGGGACGGGACGCGTCCGGGGCGTCCGTGGCGGCCGCGGGCTCGTCGGCCCCGAGGGACGGGACGGCCAGGGGCGCGGGGTCGTAGGCCGCGACCGGGGCGGCGGCCACGACGACGGGCTCGTCCTCGGCGGGGGCCTCGGAACCGAGGTCGGGGTCGAGGGGCATCGACTCCGGGGCGGGGGCTTCCGGGGGGGTGCCGTCGACGCGCGCCCCGACGGGGGCGGCGAGCGGGGCTGGCGGTGGTGCCGCCTCCGGCTCCGGGGCGGAGTCCAGGGGTGCGGCCTCGGCCTCGACGAGGACGTCGCGGGCCAGGTTCTCGACGACGAAGCGGTCGGCGTGCAGCTCCTCGGCGGTGAGGGGCTCGGGGGTGCCGAACCCGCCGTCGAGGTTGAGGGTGACGGCGTGGCCGGCGGTGACGCTGCGGGGCAGGGCGGCGGCGCCCTTCACCGCGACCCGGCCCGAGACGACGACCAGGAGGGCTTCGAAGTCGCTGACCTCCAGCACGGCGGCCCCCTCCCGCACCTGCACGGTGGCGGCGCCGTGGGTGGCGAGGACGCCGGGGCCGGCCTCGGTGGCCCGGATCCAGACGGCGCCGGCGTGGATCTCCAGGCGCGGGGCGGAGCGCTCGACGCCGTGCTGCTCCATCCGGGCCCCCCGGTGGCGCACGAGAGCGCCGGCCACCGGGCGCTCCTCCACCAGCTCGTCCATCTCGATCCTGTCGGTCGCCCGGGGCCTCCCCGTGAGCCCGGGGGGCGGCCCGATGCTACCGATCGCCGGGGTTTCTCCCCCGGATGGCGCTTTCCGTGAGATTCAGAACACTCTCTGTGCTCATGTTGCCGGCCGACCCCCGCGCCAAGGCCTAGCGTGGCCCCGTGCACGACTTGGTGATCCGCGGGGGAACGCTCATCGACGGGTCCGGCGATCCCGCCCGCCGGGCCGACGTGGCCGTGGCCGGCGACCGCATCGTCGCCGTGGGCGACGCCGTCGGGCCCGGACGGCGGGAGATCGACGCCGAGGGAGCCACCGTCACCCCGGGCTGGGTCGACATGCACACCCACTACGACGCCCAGGCCACGTGGGACCCGGAGCTCACCCCCTCGGGCTGGCACGGCGTCACCACCGTGGTCATGGGCAACTGCGGGGTCGGATTCGCCCCCGCCGCCCCCGACCGCCGCGACTGGCTCATCCGCCTCATGGAAGGTGTGGAGGACATCCCCGGCGCCGCCCTCACCGAGGGCATCCAGTGGGAGTGGGAGAGCTTCGAGGAGTACCTCGACGCCCTCGACCGCCGGAGCTGGGTGATGGACGTCGGCACCCAGGTGCCCCACGGCGCCCTGCGGGCCTACGTGATGGGCGAGCGGGGGGCGGCCAACGAGCCGGCCACCCCCGACGACCTGGCCGCCATGGAGCGCATCGCCACCTCCGCCCTGCGGGCCGGGGCCCTGGGGGTGTCCACCTCACGCACCCCCCTGCACCGCTCGGCCGACGGCGAGCTGGTGCCCGGCACCGAGGCCGACGAGGACGAGATCATGGCCCTGGGCGACGCCCTCCGGGCCGCCGGGCACGGCGTCTTCCAGGGCGCCCTGCACCACCCCGACGTGCCCGCCTCCTTCGGGTGGATGCGACGCCTGGCCCAGCGATCGGGCCGACCCGTCACCTTCAACTTCCAGCAGACCGACGCCGCCCCCGACCTGTGGCACGACGTGGTCGGCCTGCTCGATCGGGCCGCGGCCGACGGGGTCGGCGTCTACGGCCAGGTCCACGGCCGGCCCGTCGGCCTCCTCATGGGCTGGTCGGCCACCATCCACCCCTTCTCCACGTCGTCGGGCTGGGGGCAGCTGGCCTTCCTGTCCCCCACCGAGCGGGTCGCCGCCCTGCAGCGGCCCGAGGGGCGCGACGCCCTGCTGGGGGGCGAGGCGGCGGATCTGGGCGACTTCGTCCGGTCGCTCACCACGTCGTGGCACAAGATGTTCCCGTTCCGGGGCGAGACCGACTACGAGCCGCCGCCCGAAGCGTCGGTGGCGGCCATCGCCGAGCGGGAGGGCCGGCCCCCGGCCGAGGTGGCCTTCGACGTCCTCATGGAGGACGA
>CAZXRA010000221.1:0-3237 GCA_964643485.1 uncultured Iamiaceae bacterium
CGCCCTGCTCCTGCGCCGGGCCGGCACGGGCGCCGTCGAGGTGATGGCCGAGCCGGAGGCCTCACCAGCCTGAGCGGGGACGGGCTCCCTAGCGGGGGCCGAGGAGGAACACCATCGTGGGCAGGAGGGGGCGGGCCGCCCGCCGCACCGGCTGCGGCGCCCGGGCCAGCCACCGGGCCGGGCCCGTCGGCTGCTCGATGCGGTCGAGCTGCTCCAGGGCGTCGAGGGTGTGCTCCCGCCAGGGGACGGGGAGCCGGTCGAGGGCGGCGGCCATCTCCCGGCGGCTGAAGGGGTCGACGTCGTAGTGGGTGCCGGCCCGGGCCAGGCATACCACCCGGTCGCGCTGCGAACGGGGGGCCCAGCTCAGGAACGGGACCTTGAAGTGCGGCTCCACCACCGACCACCGGGTGGGGGTGGCCAGGTAGACGACACCGCCGGGGGCCAGCACCCGGACCAGCTCGTCCAGGTGCACGGCCTGGTCGTCCCGGGTGCCGACGTGCTCGACGACGTGGTTGGACACGACCACGTCGAAGGAGCCGTCGTCGAAGGGCAGCCGCACGCCGCTGGTGAGGCGGAACCCGTAGCCGTCCCGCTCCAGGCGGGTGTCCATGGTGTCGATGCTCTCGACGGTGCCGTCGGGCCCGGCGGCCCGGGCCAGCTCGGCCGAGATGACGCCCGAGCCGGTGCCCACCTCCAGCATGCGGGCGCCGGCCACGGGACGGACGCCCTCGACCACGGCCACGATCTTGCGGGCCTTCTGGCGGCGCAGCTCGACGTTGGGCCGGGAGTGCTCGCGCCAGCCCCCCGGGGCCTCGACCGGCGCGGGAGAGGGACGGGGGGTGGGGTCGGTCACGGCAGGTCCAGGGGTTGCAGGGTGGGGTCGTCGAGGTCGTCCTCCTCGACGGGGGGCGCGCCCCGGGTGAGGAGGGCCAGCAGGCCGGCCACGATGGCCAGGCCGAGCTGAGCCGCCACCCGGTCGGCCGCGGTGGCCAGCACGGCCAGCCGGGCCGGCATGTCCACGATGACGGCGATGCCCCCGGCCAGGGCCTCCCGCAGGCCGAGGCCGGCGGGGAAGATGCCGATGGCGGCGGCGATGATCACCGAGCCGGAGATCATCACGGCCTGAGCCGGTTCGGCGCTGATGCCGAGCAGGGCGAAGCCCAGCCACAGGCGGGTGGCCGACACGACGACGATCCCGGCCTCGATGGCCAGCAGGCGGAGCAGGTGGGAGCGGGCGTGCTCGGGGTCGGCCCGGTGGAGCAGCACCCCCACGCCGACGACCAGGGCCACCCCGCCGGCCAGCACGCCGCCGGCCACGAGCCGACGGTCGACGTCGGCCAGGAGGAGGGCCCCCACGGCCAGGGCCCCGCAGGCGATCCAGGCCAGGCCGGCGGCCAGGTTGGCGCCCAGGGCCTTCTTGTAGCTGCTCCCCTTGTTGCGCAGGGCCTGAGTGCGCACCACGACCCCCCCGGGGAGGGGGAGGAGGTTGGCCACGGCGGCCAGGATCGTGAGCTGGGAGGCGTCCCGCCAGGCGATGCGGTGGCCGTTGATCGCCCCCATCACCCGGTACTCGGCCGCGTTGGCCAGCACCATCAGGGGGGTCGTCACCAGCACCAAGAGGGGGAGCACGGCAGGCCGCAGGGCCGGGCCGTCGCGCAGGGCCCCGAGGGACGGGATGCTCACGGCCAGGAAGACGACCATGGCCACCAGCACCAGGATGCGGCGGCTCCGGGGAGACGTGGGCTTGCGGTCGAGGAGCCCGACGACCCGGCGCATCCAGCCGCCGGCGGTGGCCTCGGCGGCGGACGGCTCGTCCCCTTCGGCGGCGTCGCGGGAGGGCGACGGGCTCCGTTGGGGCATTCGGTCATACTACGGGCGCATGCCGGGGCCCTCCGAGACCGAGACGCTGCGCCTGCTCGTGCTGGCCACCACGTTCCCGGCCCGGGCCGGCGACGGGACCACCGAGTTCGTGCTCACCCTGTCGGCCGCCCTCGCCGCCACCGGGGTGGAGGTGCACGCCGTCGTGCCCCGGGTGCCGGGGGCGCCGGTGCAGGAGGTGATGGAGGGCGTCCACGTGCGGCGCTTCGCCTACTTCCCCCGCCGCTACGAGGGCCTGGCCCACGGGGCGATCATGGCCAACCTGCGGGACCAGCGGTGGCGGGCGGCCGAGGCCCCGCCCCTCGTCGCCGCCTTCGCCGCTGCGGCTCGACGGGAGGCCCGCCGGGTGCGGCCCCACGTCGTCCACGCCCACTGGCTGGTGCCGGCGGGGCTCGTCGCCCTGGGCCTCCGCCGCGCCGCGGGGGTGCCCTACGTCGTCACCGCCCACGGGGCCGACGCCTACACCCTCCGCTCCCCGGCGGCGGCCCGTCTCAAGGCGGCGGCCATGGCCCGGGCGGCGGCGACGGTGCCGGTGAGCGCGGCCATCGGCGAAGCCCTGGCCCCGCTGGGCCCCGTGGCCGACCCCATCCCCATGGGGGTCGACGTGGCCCGCATGGCGGCCGACATCGGGCCCCGGTCGCCCGAGCCGGGACGGGTCCTCTTCGTGGGGCGCCTGGTCGAGAAGAAGGGGGTCGACGTCCTGCTGCGGGCCGCGGCCCAGGTGCCGGAGGTGACGGTGGCCGTCGTGGGCGACGGCCCCTCCCGGGGGGCGTTGGAGGCCCTGGCCCGGGAGCTGGGGCTGGGTGAGCGGGCCCGGTTCCTCGGGCAGCAGGACCGGACGGGCGTGACGGCCGAGCTGGCCCGGGCCGCCGTCGTCGCCCTGCCCTCGCAGGTGGGGGCGGGCGGTGACCAGGACGGGACACCCGTCGTGCTGGGCGAGGCGGTGGCGGCCGAGGTGCCGGTGGTGGTGTCCGACCTGGGCGGCCTGTCCGAGCACATCGAGGACGGGCGCACGGGGTGGGTGGTGCCGCCGGGCCGGGTGGACGAGTTGGCCGCCGCCCTGCGGGCCGCCGTCGCCGATCCGGCCGAGGCCGCCCGCCGGGCCACCGCTGCTCGGGAGGCCATGGTTGGCGCCCTCGACCTCGACAGCGTGGCCCGCCGGTACCGGGCCGTGCTGGAGGCGGCGGCCGGCCGCACGCCCGCGGGGACGGCTACGTTAGCGGGCTCACGGTCGGCGTGGTCCTCGCCTACAGCCGGGTCAACAGCGGCGACGGCCTGCTCGTCGATCTCACCCTCGAGCGGCTGGCCCGGGTGGGCGTCACCGCTGAGCAGTGCACCGTCGTAGCCCTCGATCCCGGG
>CAZXRA010000222.1:0-4242 GCA_964643485.1 uncultured Iamiaceae bacterium
CATCGGCCACATCGCCGAGTACCGCGGGTCGGTCATCGAGGCCCTCTCCATGGAGGGGCGCATGACCGTCTGCAACATGTCGATCGAGGCCGGGGCCAAGGCCGGGCTCATCGCCCCCGACGCCACCACCTTCGCCTACCTGGAGGGCCGGGCTCACGCCCCCACCGGTGCGGCGTGGGACGAGGCGGTGGCCGCCTGGAGCCAGCTGCGCACCGACGAGGGCGCCTCCTTCGACAAGGAGGTGCGCCTCGACGGGGCCGAGATCACCCCCCACGTCTCGTGGGGCACCAACCCGGGCCAGGTGGCGCCCATCACCGCCGCCGTGCCCGACCCGAGCTCGTTCGGCGACAGCGCCGAGCGGGGCGCGGCCGAGCGGGCCCTGGAGTACATGGGCCTCACCGCCGGCACCCCCCTGAAGGAGGTGGCCGTCGACACCGTGTTCATCGGCTCGTGCACCAACGGGCGCATCGAGGATCTGCGGGCCGTGGCCGCCGTGGCCGAGGGCCGCCGGGTCGCCTCGGGCCTGCGCACCCTGGTGGTGCCCGGCTCGTGGAAGGTCAAGGCCCAGGCCGAGGAGGAGGGCCTCGACCGCATCCTCGTCGAGGCCGGCTTCGACTGGCGCGACCCGGGCTGCTCCATGTGCCTGGCCATGAACCCCGACAAGCTGGCCCCCGGCGAGCGCTGTGCCTCCACCAGCAACCGCAACTTCGAAGGCCGCCAGGGCCGAGGCGGGCGCACCCACCTCGTCTCCCCCGCCGTCGCCGCCGCCACCGCCATCGCCGGCCACTTCGCCACCCCGGCCGACCTTCCCAGCAAGGGAGCCTGATCATGGACGCCGTCCACATCGTCACCGGCACCGCCGTCCCCCTCGACCGCTCCGACGTCGACACCGACCAGATCATCCCGTCCGACTGGCTCAAGCAGGTGTCCCGCACCGGCTTCGAGAAGGGCCTGTTCTCGGAGTGGCGCGACGACCGCGACTTCGTCCTCAACCAGGAGGAGTACGCCGGGGCCACGATCCTGGTGGCCGGGCCCAACTTCGGCACCGGCTCCTCCCGGGAGCACGCCGTGTGGGCCATCCAGCAGTACGGCTTCCGGGCCGTGGTCTCGCCCCGCTTCGGCGACATCTTCCGCAACAACTCCACCAAGAACGGGCTCGTCCCCGTGGTGGTGACCCCCGAGGTGGGTGAGCAGCTCCTGCGGGCCGTCGAGGCCGATCCCACCTTGGAGATCACCATCGACGTGGAGCGCCGCACCCTGGAGGCGCCGGCCATCGGGCTGGTGGCCGAGTTCCCGCTGGACGAGTCGGTCCGCCACCGCTTCCTCGAGGGCCTCGACGACATCGGGCTGACGCTCCGCCGAGCCGAGGCCGTCGACACCTACGAGGCCGCTCGCCCGGCCTGGCTCCCCACCACCGCCTGACCGTCGACCCCTCACGGCCGAGCGAACCCGGCACCTCTCTGCACCTCTGAGGTACGGAAAGGTGCCGGGTTCGGTGGCGAAGGGGCCAGCCGGGGGTAGACCGGGACGATGTCGACACCCCACACCGTGCTCGTGACCGGGGCGACCGGCTACATCGGCGGACGGCTCGTCCCTGAGCTGCTCGACGCCGGCCACCGGGTGCGGTGCCTGGCCCGCTCCCCGGCCAAGCTCGACGACGAGCCGTGGCGCGCCCAGGTCGAGGTGGCCCGCGGCGACCTCGCCGACGCCGACGCGGTGGAGGCCGCTCTCACCGGGGTCGACGTCGCCTACTACCTGGTGCACTCGATGGGCGGTGCCCACGACTTCGCCGCCCGCGACCGGGAGGCCGCCGCCACCTTTCGCGATGCCGCAGCCCACGCCGGGGTCCAGCGGATCGTCTACCTCGGGGGCCTGGGGGCCGACGACGATCCCGCCCTGAGCCCCCACCTGGCCAGCCGGCACGAGGTGGGGACGGTGCTCGCCGCCGGCGACGTCCCCGTCACCGAGTTGCGGGCCGCCGTCATCATCGGCTCCGGATCGGCCAGCTTCGAGATGCTGCGCTCGCTGGTCGAGGTGTTGCCGGCCATGGTCACGCCCCGCTGGGTCGGCAACCGGTGCCAGCCCATCGCCATCCGCGACGTGCTCACCTACCTGGTGCGGGTGCCGGATGTGCCCGAGGCCGCCGGCCGGGTGCTGGAGATCGGAGGCCCTGACGTCCTCACCTACGGCGACATGATGCACACCTACGCCCGCATGGCCGGGTTGCGGCCCCGTCTTCTCGTGCCGGTGCCGGTCCTGACCCCACGCCTCTCGTCCTACTGGGTCGGCCTGGTCACGCCGCTCCCCCTCGGCCTGGCCCAACCTCTGGTGGAGAGCCTGATCAACGAGGTCGTGGTGGGCGACCGGCCCGTCACCGACGTGATCGACCACCAGCCCATCTCCTTCGAGCAGGGGCTCGAGCTGGCCCTCCGGCGAGTGGCCGACCTGGCCGTCACCACCCGCTGGTCCGACGCCGACCTGCCCGGTCGGACCCCGGCCGATCCCCTGCCCACCGATCCGGACTGGGCCGGCGGGCGGTTGCTGGTCGACGAGCAGGAGGCGACGAGCGACGCCTCGTGTGCAGACGTGTTCCGCGCCGTCGAGGGCATCGGCGGCGCCCGAGGCTGGTACGTGACGCCTCTGCTGTGGTCGCTCCGGGGGCTGGCCGACAAGCTCGTCGGCGGGGTCGGCATGCGCCGAGGCCGACGGCACCCCGACCGGATGGGCGTGGGCGACGCCGTCGACTTCTGGCGGGTGGAGGCCGTCGAACCGCCGCAGCTGATCCGCCTCCGGGCCGAGATGCGCCTCCCCGGCGAGGCGTGGCTGGAGTGGCGCGTCGAGCACGCCGACGGCGGACGAACGAGGTTGCGGCAACGAGCCCTGTTCCACCCGCGGGGCGTGATGGGGCGCCTCTACTGGTACGCCCTGATCCCGTTCCACGCCCTGATCTTCCGGCGCATGTGCGGGCGCATCGCCGCGGTGCCCGAGGGGGCGGCGCCCGTCCAGGCCGACGTCAGCTGACGAAGGCGGCGTCAGCGGGGAGGGCAGCGGACGCGGCGGCATCGACATCGACCGCTCGGGTCTCGGCCCGCTCTCGCAGCACCCGGCGGGCCGACCAGGCCACGGCGGCGGCCCACAGGGCCACGATGCCGAGGTAGATGGCGGCCGCGCCTCCACCCGTGATCCCCGCCTCGCGGACGAGGGTGCGGGAGTTGGTGAGGACGATGACCCCACCCACCAGCGAGCCCAGCATGGCCGGGGGGATGATGCGCACCAGGTAGGCGGCGATCGGGGCGGCGACGACGCCCCCGGCCAGGAGGGCCAGGACGTAGCCGAGGCGCACGCCCTCGTTGCCGATGCCGATGAAGAAGCCGATGCTGGCGGCCGAGGCCACCAGGAACTCGCTGGTGTCGACGGAGCCGATCACCTTGCGGGGCTCCACCCGGCCCGACACCAGGAGGCTGGGCGTGGCGACCGGGCCCCACCCGCCGCCACCGGTGGCGTCGACGAAGCCGGCGACGAGGCCCAGGGGGCTGAGGAAGCGGGAGCGGAACGACGTGCCCTGGCGGTCGGTGCGGATGCGGCCGAGGGTGAAGCGGGCCAGCACGTAGAGGCCGAGCCCGAGGAGGATGGCCGCCATCCAGGGGGTGGCCACCTCGGTGGAGAGGTTGGAGAGGAAGGTCGCCCCGGCGAAGGCCCCGATGGCGCCGGGGACGCCGAGGCGGGCGACCATGCGCCAGTCGACGTTGCCGAAGCGCCAGTGGGAGGCGCCGGAGACGAGGGTGGTGCCGATCTCGGAGAGGTGGACCGAAGCCGAGGCGGCGGCGGGCGAGAGGCCCACGGCCAGCATCAGGGACGACGAGGTGACCCCGTAGGCCATGCCCAGGGCGCCGTCGACCAGCTGGGCGGCGAGGCCCACGATGGCGAGGACGATCAGCTTGCGCACGGCGGTTGGCCTCCAGGTATTCCTACTGCTCCGGGAGACAATACCGGCACTGGCGGAGAAGGTCAACCTCTGTGCGTGGCTGCTCCGCCTCCTACCGCCACTGATCGTGCTCGTTCTCTTCCCCCTTGGCGTTGGGGGGCCGGGGGAAGCCCAAAAATGGCGGTCCCGGGCGCAGAAACGGGGGTGGGCGAGGGCGCGCCGACGGGGGAGGAGACCGGACGGCGGGCGATGTGGGGGGCGAGGGCCGGCGTGGGCCGGCCCAGGGCGCCGGGTGGAGGCAGCGGTGGCGTCGCCCG
>CAZXRA010000223.1:0-8405 GCA_964643485.1 uncultured Iamiaceae bacterium
GGGGCCTACCAGCAGCTCATCGAGGACTTCGGCTTGACGCAGGAGGAGATCGCCCGCCGCGTCGGCCGCTCCCGGTCGGCGGTGGCCAACATCCTCCGCCTGTTCCAGCTCCCCCCTGCCGTCCAGCGCATGGTGCGCGACGCGCAGCTCAGCGCCGGGCACGCTCGGGCCATCCTGTCCAGCCCCGATCGGGCCTTCCAGGAACAGCTGGCCCGCACCTGCGTGGAGCGGGGGATGACGGTGCGGGACGTCGAGGAAGCGGTGCGCGTCCACCACGCCGAACCGACCACCCCGACCCCGACGCCCTCAGCCTCGCCGGGGACGACCCGGCCCGCCGGGCTCCTCGAGCTGGAGGGGCTCCTGTCGGACCGCCTGGACACGCGGGTCAGCGTGTCCATGGGCGCCAAGCGGGGCCGGGTCGTCATCGACTTCGCCGACGTCGAAGATCTCGAGCGGATCTACCGGCTGCTGACCGACCCGTCTCTGACAGCCTGAACCTCACCTTCCCGTTCCCCCACAGGCTGTGGACAAAGAGGTGGAAAAGGTTGACTCTCACCTCGCGCCACAGGGCAGACGCGGACGCTGGCGGTGATGCGCTGTCAGCGAAGTCGATGACGTTTCGTCAGTGGAGCGAGGGCAGAGGGTCGGCCACCCATTGGCCGACCGTCTCCCGGACCACGGCGGCCAGGGCGGCGGCGTGTTCGACCACGGCCCGGGCCGGGGCCAGCTCGCAGACCACGGCGGGCATCCGGGTCTCCCGCAGCACGGCGAGCTGCATGCCCTGAGCCCGGACGTCGACGTCCAGGGCCTGGGAGTGGGCCAGCTCGGCGGCGAGGAGGCTGGCCAGGCGTTGGCCCCCCTCGGAGGTAAACCCGGTGGTGGTGTAGTAGGCACACCGGGCCGTGTCACCGACGGTGAGTCCCACGTACAGGTCGGCGTCCAGGGCATTGGCCTCCTGGGCCTGGACCGAGCCATCGGGGTGGGCGGTGACGGTGACAGCGGCCCCGGCGGCGTGGAGGGCGCGCTCCACCGCCGTGGCCAGGGCGCCGACGCCACCCAGGTCGCCGATCAGGATGCGCCGGCCGGCCAGGTGGCGGGGAGCAGCGCGCAGACGTTCCCTCTCGACCACGCCGGCCTTGACGGCGGTGGGGGTGCGGGCGCCGAGGCGGACCAGCTCGTTGATGGTCTCGGGCCCGCAGATGCCGTCGATGGTGAGCCCGGAGTTCCGCTGGAAATCCTCCAGGGCCCGGCGGGTGCGGGGCCCCAGGAGCCCGTCGGGCCGATCTTCCAGGAAGCCGAGCCCACCCAGGCGGGCTTGGAGGTCGGCCACGTCGTCGCCCCGGAGCATGGTGGCCCGCTCGTAGAGCAGGCGGTCGCCCAGGCGCCAGCCCGCGTCGACCAGGGCGTTCCAGGTCTGACGCCCGCACACGCCGTCGACCCGCAGGCCGCGCTCGCCCTGGAAGTGCCGGACGGCGTCCTCGGTGGAGGGTCGGTAGTGGCCATCGCCGTCGGGAGCCAGCCCGACCCGGCGCAGGCGGTGTTGGAGATCCTCCACCGCCGGGCCCGCCGCCCCCGGGCGCAGGGGCAGGCCCTCAGGCGAGGGGGTGCCGGGCGGGGGAGGAGCGACCACCGCCGCAGGCTAGAGCCTGACGCCGGGCCCGCCGCCCGGCGCACCCCGGGATCACAGGTACTCGCTGAGCTCCTGGACGAGCTGGCCCTTGCCCTTGGCCCCCACCAGGCGGGCCTGCGGCTGGCCGTCCTTGAACAGGATCAGGGTCGGGATGCTCATCACGTCGAAGCGCCGGGCGATGTCGGGGTTGTCGTCGACGTTGAGCTTGGCCACCTGGACCCGCTCACCGTGCTCGTCGGCGATCTCCTCGAGGATGGGGGCGATGGCCTTGCAGGGGCCGCACCACTCGGCCCAGAAGTCGACGAGGACGGGCTTGTCCGCCCCGGCAAGGGTCTCGTCGAAGGTGGTGCTGCTGAGGGTGTCGATGCCGTTGGCCATGGTGCTCTCCTTGTATCGGTCGTGGGTCCCGGGGGTGCCGGGGGCTGCAACGCCGGCGAGGCGCTGGAGCTTCCGCCCGGCTAGTGCTGGGCCTCCAGCCATCGCTCGGCGTCGATGGCGGCCATGCAGCCGGAGCCGGCCGCGGTGATGGCCTGGCGGTAGACGGTGTCTTGCACGTCCCCGCAGGCGAAGACGCCCTCGACATCGGTGCGACTGCCGGCATCGGTGAGGATGTAGCCGCCGTCGTCCATGGCCACCTGGCCCTTGAAGACGTCGGTGTTGGGCCGGTGGCCGATGGCGACGAAGAGGCCGGTGACGGCCAGGTGCTCGGTGTCTCCGGTGTGGACGTCGCGGAGGGCGACCCCCGAGAGGGTGCCGTCGCCCTCGATGCCGTCGACCACCCGGTTCCAGGCGAAGTGGATGCGGTCGTGGGCGAGGGCCCGCTCCTGCATGATCTTGGAGGCCCGCAGCTCGTCGCGCCGGTGGATGACGGTGACCGACCGGGCGAACTTGGTGAGGAAGAGCGCCTCCTCGAGGGCGGAGTCGCCCCCGCCGACCACGGCGATGTCGTGGTCGCGGAAGAAGAAGCCGTCGCAGGTGGCGCAGGTGGACACGCCGTGGCCCACGAGCTGCTGTTCCCCGGGCAGGCCCAGCATCACGGGGCGGGCCCCGGTGGCGATGATGACGGCCTCGGCCTGGTAGGTGGGCTCAGGGGCCTCTGGGTCGCCGACCCAGAGGGAGAAGGGCCGGGCCGAGAGGTCGATGCGGCTGACTTTCTCCATGCGGATGTCGGTGCCGAAGCGGGTGGCCTGCTCCTTGAAGCGGAGCATGAGGTCGGGGCCCATGATCCCCTCGGGGAAGCCCGGGAAGTTCTCCACCTCGGTGGTGGTCATGAGGGCGCCGCCGGGCTGGTCGGTGGTGGAGGACGGCTCGCCCTCGAGGAGCAGAGGGTCGAGGCTGGCGCGGGCCGCGTAGATGGCGGCGGTCAGCCCGGCGGGGCCGGAACCCACGATGATCAGCTGGTGGCTGGTGGACACGGTTCCTCCAACATGACACCCCCCGGGGGTATTCCGGCAGGGGCTTCTCAGTCAGCCGCAGCTCGCGTGCCGCGGCGCCAGAGGGCCAATCCGGGCAGCAGGAACAGCAGGCCGGTGACGGTGTGGGCGATCCACGTGGAACGACCGGGCTCAGCCAGGTCGGCCGCGGTCAGCAGGGCGTCGATCCCGATGTCGATGGATCGGACCAGGAGGATGACCAGCAGGACCAGGGCCGCCGTGCCGACCAGGGTGGCGAGGGTGCCGTAGACCAGGCCCCGGGCCAGCGACGTGGCCGGGCCGGTGACGCGCTCTTTGGCCGTGTCGACGAGGCCGACGATGGCGTCGGTGGCCTGGGCCGGCCAGTCGGCACCGGACGAGCGATCGGCATCCGGCGTCGGGGTCGTCGGGGTGGTCACGGCCGTGCACCCTACCGCGGGGATCGCCGTCGCCGTCCGTCCGCTCCGTCAGCGCTGCACACCGAAGAGTGGGGTGCAACTCCGGGCATCGAGCGCCGTGAGGCGGGTGGAGGCCGACGTCTGGGCGGTGGCGGCGACGGGGTTGCTGATCACCAGCACCTCGCGGTCGTCCACCAGGACGAGGAGCGATGCCTGGGTCGGGCCGAGCTCGGGGAGGACGGCCTGCAGGCCCTCGTCGCAGAAGGCGGCCTGCTCGAGGGATCGCTCCTGCTCCAGGGCGTTGCCGGCGGTCGAGTTCGTAGGCGACTGCAGGGTGAGGGGATCGATGTCTTCCAGAGCCTCTCGGAGGGCGGCCTCGTCCGGGTAGCGGGGGAGCTCGGCGGCGGAGGAGGCGTCGGCGTTCGGGGCCGCCTCGGCGCCGTCGTCGGAGTGAGTGGCATCGGGCTCGCTGGCGGGCAACCCACCCGTGGCCGCGTCCTCACCCAGGTCACGGGCCTGCTCCTCGGCCGCGGCGTCGGCCGTCGAACGCTCGGCTGTGAGGTCGCCGCCGGAGCGGTCGCTCAGGATGAGGGCCAGGCCCACGCCGATCAGCAGGAGCACCACGGCGGCCACGGCGGGCAAGGGGGGCAGCTTCCGGGCCGGGCGGCGGGGGGGGAGGGGGACCACGACGGGGCTGTCGTCGGCGTCCTCGCCCGGTGCCGCGGCGTCGCCTTCGTCGACGGGGGCATCCAGGGCCGCGAGCGCGGCGATCCGCAGGCGGTGGGACGTGGTGTCGCTCAATGGGGCGACGGGTGCGGCCACAGCCTCGGCCGCGGCGCGTTGGGCCGCCAGCCGGGACCGGAGAACGGGGTCACGGGCGACGCGGCGACGCTGGTCGGCGGTGGCCGTGTCGTCGAGGACGGCGAGCACGGCCTCGTCGTCGGCGTCGAGATCCTCGTCGGGGGGCGGGTCGGTGGTCATGGCTGCAGGCTGGGACGTTCGGGGGCGGGGGTCTGGTTCCCGGTGGCGTCGGCGGGGGCGTCGACGCCCAGGCTGCGAGCCAGATGGGCCCGCCCGCGGGCGATGCGGGAGCGGACGGTGCCGGGGGGGATGGCGAGGAGGGAGGCGATCTCGGCGTAGTCGTGGCCCAGGACGTCGCGCAGCACGACGGGGATCCGGAACTCGACGGGGAGGGCGGCCAGGGCCTCGTCGAGGGCAGTGCGATCGGTCACGCCTTCGTCCAGGGCCGGCGCCCCGCCGGGGGGGGCCTCCTCGAGGTCGGGGAGGGGCTCGGTCGGGCGCCGCCGCCGACGGCGGAGCTCGTCGAGGCAGGCGTTGGTGGCGACCCGGTACATCCAGGTCGAGACCTTGGAGCGCCCGTCGAAGCGGAGGATGCCCCGCACGATGGCGATCATGGCCTCCTGGAGGGCGTCGACGGCATCGGTGGGATCGCCGGTGATCCGCCGGCAGAGGGCGTGGAGCTGCTGCTCGTGCCGGCGGAGCAGGGCGTCGAGGGCGTCCCGGTCGCCGGCTCGGGCCCCGGGGAGGAGGTCGGCATCCGGGTCGGCGCTCACGTGGACACCGTCACCGACACCTCCGACAGGCGGACGATGCCATCGTCAGCGGTGCGGGTGATCCACAGCAGCACGTAGCGGCCCTCGGCCCCGTCCAGGTCCAGGCGGGCACCGTCATCGAGCCCCTCGGATCGGCCCCGGGCCTCGCCCCATGTCGCGACGTCCGCACCGGGGGGATCGTCCAGCACGTAGGCCTCGGCTGTCCAACCGGAGCTCGGGGAGGCGAGGGCCAGGCCGGCGACGGCGTGGCGCCGCCCGAGGTCGAGAACGAGCCCGACCCCCTGCTTGTACGAGGCCAGGTCGGGGTCGCGATATGTCTCTGTCGCCCACGCCGTGTCCGGCTCGCCGTCGGAGGCCAGGGCGGCCGCGGCGTCGTTCTCCCCGGGGTCCCCGGTGCCGAAGGGGTCGAAGGCCACGGTGGACACCGGCGCCACCTTCTCGGTGTCCGGGCCGACGAGCTGCCAGGCCAGGGCTCCGGCCACCACGACGGCCACGACGACCACGCCGCGGAAGACGACCGATCGGATGGGGCGCCGGCGGCGTGGGGTTGGGGGGGGGGGGGACGGGGCGTGGGGGACGGTGGTGGGGGACGGCACCGCCGGCGCCGCGGGGGCGGGCGCCGGGGACGGCGAGGAGAGCACGGGGTCGGGCGATCGCCACTCCTGGGGTGCCGGTGCCGGTCGGGGTGGCGGCGGAGGGGTCACGTGGCGGCCGGCGGCCAAGGCGACCAGGGCCCGACCCAGGGTGGGGGCGTCGGGCCAGCGATCGTCGGGGCGGCGGGCCAGGGCCCGCAGGATCACCTGCTCGTAGGAGGGGTCCAGGTCGGGGCGCAGCGCCCGGGGCGGCGGGGGGTCTTGGTGCATGCGGGCCAGGGCCGTGGCCGCCTCGGTGTCGGTGTGGAAGGGCACCCGCCCGCAGACCATCTCGTAGAGCACCACGCCCAGGGCGTAGAGGTCGGCCCGACCATCGACCCGGGCTCCCTCCACCTGCTCGGGGGCGAGGTACTTGGCCGTCCCCAGCATCTGGCGGCCGGTGGTGAGGTCGCCGACCTCGGTGGCCTTGGCGATGCCGAAGTCGGTGACGACGACGCGGCCGTCGGTGGCGAGCAGCACGTTGGCGGGCTTGATGTCGCGATGGACGATGCCGGCCCGGTGGGCGACGGCCAGGGCGTCGGCGATGCGGGCCCCGATGCGGGCGGCCTCGGGTGGGTCGAGCCGCTGCTCGTCGTCGAGGCGGGCCCGGAGGGTCGTCCCGTCGACCAGCTCCATCACGATGGCTTCCAGGCCCTGTTCGGAGCAGGTGTCGTAGACGGAGACCACCGAGGGGTGGGTGAGGCGGGCCGCAGCCAGGGCCTCGGCCCGGAAGCGGGCCACGAAGGAGTCGTCGCTGCCCAGGTGCTCGTGCAACACCTTCACGGCCACGGGGCGAGCCAGCACGTCGTCGCGAGCGACCCACACCCGGGCCATGCCCCCGGTGGCCAGCGGGCGCTCGAGTCGGTAGCGGCCGGCGAGGACGACCCCCGGGCGCGCCGCCCCGGGCGCGTCGATCTCGGGGGGAGGGCCCATCGGGGTGACGATAGAAGGCGAAGGCTCCGAGACACCCGCGTCCCCTCTTCACCCTGCGAAGAGGTCTGACTCTGGCGTGAGGATGTGACTACTGTGCGTGGGCAGCTTGAAGAGGGAGGGGTCCTGCATGCAAGAGGGGCAGCGCTCGTCGGGTCGCGATCGGGCGGGATGGCAACTACGACGGTGACTACTTCCGAGGGGACATCGACGAGGTGGCGGTCTATGGCCGTGCTCTCACCGCCAGTGAGATCTACGAGCACTACCGGGCCGGAGGACGGCTTCTCGATGGGGGGCCGTTGACGGATGCGGAGACCCGAGCGGGTGGGTCGCCGTCGGAGCTGTGTCCGGTGTGCCAGCACACGGGATATCCGGTCTCGGTGCCGTCGGGGGAGTTCTGGCACACCTTCGAGGACTTCTCCTTCCCCGGCCGAGGGGTCCCGATGGCGCTCACTCACGCCTACAGCTCGACGGCGGCGGGGATGAACGGACCCCTCGGCTATGGGTGGACGCATTCTTACGCCATGTCCCTGACGGCGTCGGTGGATGAGGTGACGGTACGGGAGGAGTCTGGCTCCGAGGTTCGGTTCCTTCCGACCTCGCCTGGTGCCACGACGTATGCGCCAGCGGCGTCACGGATCAAGGCGACCCTGGTCAAGAACGGGGATGGCAGTTGGACCTTCACCCGGAGAGGGGTGACGTCGTTCGACTTCGACGCCTCGGGCCGCCTGGTGGCCATTGGCAGCCTGGTGGGCGATCCGACCGTAGGCGTGGAGCTGACCTACGACGGGTCGGGCAACCTCGATGTGGTGACCGATGCTGCGGGGCGAACGCTCGACGTCACGTGGGCGGGGAACCGGATCACGTCGGTGACGGACTCCTCGTCGCCGTCCCGCACGGTCACGTTCACCTACGACGGGGCCGGCGACCTGGTGGAGTGGACCGATGTCGGGGGTGGCACCTGGGCCTTCACCTACGACGGATCGCACCGGCTCCTGACGATGCTGGATCCCAACCAGGAGGGGTCGGGGACGCCGGTGCCGATCACCAACGTCTACGACAGCTCGGGCTGGGTCGAGAGCCAGACCGACCGGCTCGGACGGGAGACGACCTTCGACTACACGACGATCCCGGGATCGGTGATCACCACCGACCCGGAGGGCAACGCCACTCTCGAACGCTTCGTCGATGGCCTTCGTGTCGAAACCACCCGCGGCTACGGGACCCCTGAGGCGGCGACCACCACCTACGACTACACCGGTGACGGGCTCATCTCGTCGGTGGTGGATCCCAATGACGAGGAGACGACCTTCACGTACGACACGGCCGGGAACCGCACATCCACGGTCGATCCCCTGCTCCGAGAGAGCACAGCGACCTACAACAGCTTTGGCTCGCCGCTGACGGTGACGGACGCGGCGGGGACCACCACGACCTATGCCTATGACGCCAACGGCAACGTCGAGACCATCTCGACCCCTTTGGTGGGAGCGACCCCACCCGCGGATGCGGTCGTCACCTTCGCCTACGGCGACAACGCCCACCCGGGCGATGTCACGGCGGTGATCGATCCTCGCGGCGAGACCTGGACCTACGGCTATGACGCCGATGGCAACCGCGCCTCGGTGATCGACCCACTCGGGCACGAGAGCACCACGACCTTCGACGATCGGGGCTTGGCGATCTCGACGGTGAGCCCCCGGGGCAACGAGCTCGGCGCCACACCGGCGGACTTCGAGATGACTTACACCCATGACAGCCGCGGTGCTCTGCTCACCGTCACCGACCCCTTGGGTGGCACCGTCACCAACACCTACGACGCCAACGGC
>CAZXRA010000224.1:0-4825 GCA_964643485.1 uncultured Iamiaceae bacterium
AGGTCGGCCTCCACCACGGCCCGGACGGAGGTGAAGGGCTCGGGCGGCACCTGGTCGCGGCAGCGGCGCATCTCCTCGACCAGTTCGGCGGGGAAGAGTCCCTCGCCCGAGGCGATGATCTGCCCCAGCTTGATGTAGGTCGGGCCGAGATCCTCGGCCGCCAGCCGCAGGCGACGGGAGATGTCGGCGCGGGAATCGCTGCCGCCCCGACGCCGGGCCCCGACGCCCCACACCAGCAGGGGCGGGATGATGCGTCCCGTCACCCGGACCAGGCGTCGGAGGGGGGGCAGCCGGGGCGAGCGCACGAGGGCGGGCAGGCGGCGCTGGAGCCGGGCCCGCTC
Organism: uncultured Iamiaceae bacterium; assembly: GCA_964643485.1. Taxonomy (GTDB): domain Bacteria; phylum Actinomycetota; class Acidimicrobiia; order Acidimicrobiales; family Iamiaceae; genus Iamia. The sequence continues at coordinate 342 of CAZXRA010000224.1, forward strand.
GGCGGGGACGGCGGACCGCCAGGGCAGGTCGTCGAGGTCGACCACCCAGGGGCCGGCGTCGGTGAAGGTCCCGACGGCCAGGTCGGGGGCAGGAGCGGGGGCGGACGTCACCCCCGCAGTCTGACGGTTGGCGCTCAGCGAGGGCGAGCGGGGACGCTCCGTGCCGGATCGCCGCGAAAGGCGTACAGTCACCCCTGTGGGCCTGGGGCCGGACGTGGGGGGTGACGTCGTGACGACGGCGGGCGACCCGTCGGCGCGCGCCGCCCGGGTGGCCGCCACCTTCGCGTCCGAACCGGACGCCACGGGGTCGACGCAACGGCTGCTCGAGCTGGTGGTCGAGGCCTTCTCCGACTGGGGCACCGTCCACCTCGTGCAACCCGACGGCACCATGGCCCGGGTCGCCGCCCATCACCGCGACCCCGCCCTCGCCCCCCTCGTCGACCGGCTCATGGCCGAGGCCAGCGTCGATCCCGAGACAGCGGCGGTGATGGCCACGCCCCTCCGGGAACGGCGAGCCGCCGTGCAACGGTCGTCTCCCGAGGAGCTGGCGGCCATGGCTCCCAGCGAGGAGGTGCACCGGCTCTGGATGGAGCTGGGCCTGCGCAGCGGCGTGCTGCTTCCGCTGGTGGCCAGCGACCGGGCCGTCGGCGTGCTGGCCCTGATGTCCGCCGATCCGGCCAGCTTCACCCCGGCCGAGGTGACCGCCCTCGAGGGCCTGGCTGCCGAGTTGGCCCTGCTGGCCGAGACGGCCCGGCTGGCCCGCCAGGCCGAGGCGGCCCACGGCGAGCGCCTCCGGGTGCGGGCCGTGCTCGACACGCTGCTGGCCCACGCTCCGGTGGCCACGGTGGTCATCGACACCGACGCCCGGGTGCTGCACTACAACGACGCCCTCCGGGCCATGGGTGCCCCGCCTCTCCCCTCGGCGGCCACCGGCGGGGACGATCTTCCCCCCCTCACGCCGCTCACCGAGCTGATCCCCACCGTCGCCGACAGCGTTCTGCCCCTGGTCACCGAGGTGCTCGTCGAGGGGCGAACCGCCGATCCCCTCGAGGTGCGCACCGGGGAGCCGGGCCGGCGGCGCTACTGGCAGGTCAGCGCCTTCCCCATCCGCCGGCCCGACCTCGTGCTCTTCGGGGCGGGGCTGATCTTCGTGGAGGTCACCGACGAGAAGCTTGTCTCCCGGCGCCAGCGGGAGAGTCTGGCCCGGCTCGACCTGTCGCTCGACGCCGGCGGCCTCGGCACGTGGGACTGGGACATCGTCACCGGCGGGGTCCAGTGGTCGACCGGGATGGAGGCCATCGCCGGCCTGGAGCCAGGGACGGTGGACCGCACCGGGGCGACCGTCCTCGACGCCGTGCCGGAGGCCGACCGGGAGCGGGTGCGGGAGGGCTTGGTCGAGGCGGCCCGCGCCGGGCGCGACTACCACGACGAGTTCCGGCTGGTGCGCCCGGACGGGGAGACCCGCTGGATCGAGACGCGCGGGCGCGTCGTCGCCGCTCGCGACGGCACCCCGCTCCGGATGATCGGCGTGGCCTCGGACGTCACCGAGCGCAAGCTGATGGAGGACGTCAAGCTCAAGCTGCTGGAGCGGGAGCATCAGGCCCGGCTGGCGGCCGAGGCGTCCCGCGAGCGGCTGGCCCTGCTGGCCGAGGTGAGCGGCATCCTGGCCTCCACCCTCGATCCCCAGGCCGTGTACGACCAGCTCGCCGCGGCCCTGGTGCCCCGCCTGGCCGACTGGTGCATCCTCGACGCCCTCGACGACGACGGCGGCCTGCACGAGACGTGCACCGCCCACGTCCGGCCCGAGCTCGTGCCGCTGGTGCGGCAGATGCGGGAGACGCGGCGCCAGGCCGGGGGCGACGGCATCTGGAGCGTGCGCCGGGCCATGCGCACCGGCCGGTCCGAGCGGGTGGAGGACATCACCGACGACGACCTGGTTGCCGCGGCGGTCGACGACGATCACCTCGCCCTCCTCCGCACCCTCGCCCCCCGCTCGGCTCTCGTCGCCCCGCTGGTGGCCCGGGGGCGCGTGCTCGGCGGGATCACCCTCGTCACCTCCGGCCCCCGGTCCTATGAGGCCGACGACCAGGCCCTGGTGGAGAACATCGCCGGTCGGGCGGCGACGGCCATCGACACCGCCCACCTCTTCGACTCCCGCACCGAGGTGGCCCGGGCCCTGCAGCAGACGCTGCTGCCCCCGGCGCTCCCGGAGATCCGGGGGGTCGACCTGGGGGCCCGCTACCGGGTCGCCGACGCCGGCATCGAGATCGGCGGCGACTTCTACGACGTGTTCGAGACCACGGCCGGGTGGAACGTGGTGCTAGGCGACGTGTGCGGCAAGGGCCCGGCTGCCGCCGCGGTGACGGGCCTGTTCCGCCACACGCTCCGCGCCGTGGCCCCCGGCCTGGCCGCCACCGACGGGCCGCACGGGCCGGCCGCGGTGCTGTCGGCCACCAACGACGCCATCATCGACCAGATCGACGATGCCGCCTTCGCCACCGCCGTCCTCGTCCACCTGGTGCCGGAGGCCGGGCGGGCCCGGGCCACCGTCTCGTGCGGCGGCCACCCCCGGCCGATCCTCGTCCGCCCCGGCGGCGTGGTCGAGCGGGTCGACGCGGCCGGGATGCTCCTCGGCGTGCTCCCCGACCCCCCCCTCCAGGAGGTCGATCTCACCCTCGAGCCGGGGGACGCCCTGGTGCTCTACACCGATGGCGTGACCGAGGCCCGCAACGGCCCCCACCAGTTCGGCGAGGGCCGGCTGATGGAAGCCCTGCGCAGTGCGCCGGAGGGGCTCTCGGCCGTGGCCCTGGCCGACCAGGTCATCCGGGCCGTCGACCGGTTCCGCGACCCCGACGCTCCCGCCGACGACATCGCCGTGGTGGTGATCGGCGTTCCCCCGGCCTGAGCGCCGGTCAGCGACCGGTGACGGCGAGCACCGTCTCGGCCAGGGCCGGGTGGCAGACCAGGAGATCGGGCAGCCACGGGTCGGGCTCGTTGTAGACGAGGGGGAAGCCGTCGATGCGGGACGTGTGGAAGCCGGCGGCGGCGGCCACGGCGGCGGGGGCGCAGCTGTCCCACTCGTACTGCCCGCCGGCGTGGGCGTAGACGTCGGCGATCCCCCGGACCACGGCCGCCACCTTGGCCCCGGCCGAGCCCATCTCGACCAGCTCGGCCCCCAGGGCGTCGGCCACGGCGAGGGCGATGGCGGGGGGACGGCTCCGGCTGACGATCACCCGGGGCGTCGCCGGCACCGGATGGGGGGGACCGGAGGGTGTCGCCGTGGAGAGGGTGACGCCCTGGGCCGGGAGGGCCACGGCCCCGGCCACCGGCTGCCCGGCGACGACGAGGGCGACGTGGACGGCCCAGTCGTCCCGGGGGGGCTCGCCGAACTCGCGGGTGCCGTCGAGGGGGTCGACGATCCACGTCCGCTCGGCCCGCAGGCGGGCATGGCTGTCGAGGCCCTCCTCGGAGAGGACAGCATCCCCGGGGGCGTCGGTGGCCAGCCGGGCCATGAGCAGCTCGTGGCTCCGGCGGTCGCCCTCCTCCTTCAGGACACGGGACCCGGCCCCGGCCAGCTCCTCCCGCAGGTCGAGAAGGAGGCGTCCGGCCGCCTCGGCCAGGTCGACGGCGAGGGCGTGGTCGCCCGGCGAGGCGAGGGGGGAGGGGTCGGCGGGCTCGAGGGACATCGGGCCAGTCTGGCCGCCCTGCTCCGGCCGGAATGCCTGACCGCCAAGGTCAGGATTAGCGAGGGCGCCCGCTACGCTCAGCCGCCGTGTCCCTCCGCACCGAGGCCCCCCACTACCGGCTCTCGCACCTGCGCGCCCTGGAGGCCGAGGCCATCCACATCATCCGGGAGGTGGCGGCCGAGTTCGAGCGCCCGGTCCTGCTGTTCTCGGGAGGCAAGGACTCGGCGGTGATGCTCCACGTGGCCCGCAAGGCGTTCTGGCCCTGCCCGCTGCCCTTCGCCGTGATGCACGTCGACACCGGCCACAACTACGACGAGGTGCTGGCCTTCCGGGACGCCGAGGCCGAGCGCCACGGCCTCCGGCTCGTCGTCGCCTCGGTGCCCGACGCCATCGCCGCCGGCAAGGTCGTCGACCCGGGCGGTCCCGGCGCCAGCCGCAACCGCATCCAGACGCCGGTCCTCCTGGAGGCCATCGAGGAGCACGGCTTCGACGCCGTCTTCGGCGGGGCCCGCCGCGACGAGGAGAAGGCCCGGGCCAAGGAGCGGGTGTTCAGCTTCCGCGACGAGTTCGGTCAGTGGGACCCGAAGAACCAGCGCCCCGAGCTGTGGAGCCTCTACAACGGCCGCCACCACAAGGGCGAGCACATCCGGGTGTTCCCCCTCAGCAACTGGACCGAGCTCGACATCTGGCAGTACATCGAGGCCGAGGGCATCGAGCTGCCCACCATCTACTTCGCTCACGTGCGCCGGGTCTTCCAGCGCGACAGCATGTGGCTGGCCGAGTCGTCGTGGGTGACCC
>CAZXRA010000225.1:0-8488 GCA_964643485.1 uncultured Iamiaceae bacterium
CGGCCTCATCTTCTTCGTCCCCCTGCTGGGGGCGGCCATGGGGGCCGCGGCCGGGGCCCTGGGGGGATCGCTGGCCGACGTGGGCATCGACGACGACGTCATCGGCTCGGTGCGAGCCCAGGTCACGCCGGGGACGTCGGCCCTGTTCCTGCTGTCCAGCGGGGCGGTGATCGATCGGGTGCACGAGGCCTTCGAGGGAGTGGAGGCCCAGCTCCTGAGCACCAACCTGTCCCACGAGGAGGAGGCGAAGCTCCGCAGCGTCTTCTCGGAGTGACAGGGACTGACCAGAAAATCCTGCACGGAGCGTCACATATCAGTTACCCTGTGCCCGGCCCCTCCCTCATCGAACCCCCGTGTCGTCGCCAAGGGGAGGCTGGATGGCCCGCCCCCCGCAGGACTCATCACTCGGCCGTCGGTCGTCGTGGATCGCTCGCGACCGACTGCTCGCCCGGCTGAGCACGGCCGCGCCCCGGCTGACCGTCCTCACCGGACCACCAGGGGCCGGCAAATCGGTGCTGGCCCAGCAGTGGCTCGATGAGTGGTCGCCGACGTCGGTGCTCCTCACCCTGGACGCCGGCGATCGCCACCCGTCCCGGTTGGCCGGTCGCCTGGTGGTCCCGGCGACCCTGCCCGCCCTGCTCGTCCTGGACGGGGTGGACGTGGTGGAGGGGAGCCCCTCCTTCGGCCTCGTCGAGGATCTGGTCCGCCACGCACCGCCGGAGCTGCACCTGTGCCTGTGCTCACGCTCCCACCTCGACCTGGACGGCACCGACGGGTCCGACGATGTCATGGTGCTGGGAGCCGAGGATCTGGCCTTCACCCTCGACGAGGCCCGCCGCTTCCTGGCGGCCCGTCCGGGCGTGGCCGTGACCGCTCGTCACGTCGAGGTCGTCCACGCCCAGACGGAAGGGTGGGCAGCGGCGCTGGAGCTCACGGCGGCGGCCCTTGACGGGCGGCGGGGGAGCGAGGTCGACACCTACGTGGCGCGCGCTGTCGGCACCGACCGGCGGGTGGTCCACCTGTTCAAGGAGGTCATGGACGACCTCGATGGCGAGACCCAGGAGTTCCTCCTGCACACCTCGGTCCTCGACCGCCTCACGCCCGCTCTCTGTGATGCCGTCGCCGATCGGCCCGGATCGGCGGCACTGCTCCGCTCGCTCCACCGCGCCAACCGGTTCGTCCGGCCGGTGAGGGACGGCGAGTACCGCTACCACTCCCTCTTCGCCGCCTTCCTCCGGCGCCGGCTCCAGGTCCGTCACCCGGGAGAGGAGGCCGAGCGCCATGCTCGGGCCGCGGCCTGGTTCGTCGACGCCGGGGATCCCGACGCCGCCGTCGAGCACCTCCTCGCGGCCCAGCGCCCCGACGAGGCCCTGGACATGGTGGTGCGCCACCTGCCGGAGCTCATCCGGGCCCACCGACCTCAGGTCGCCCAACGCTGGATGCGCGGCTTCCCGCCGGCCTTCGCCGTCCGCCGGCCGGAGTACGCCGTCATCGACACGTTGGTGGGCCTGGGCACCGGCAACAGCGTGTCGCTGCGCCCCGGTCGAGGAACGGTGCTGGCTCACCGGTCCCCGGAGCTGGCTCCCCTCATCGATGCGGCCGTGGCCGTGTCCCTCGCCGCGTCCGGTGATCCTCGGCCCGCCCTCGAGCGCGGGGAGCGGGCCCGGCGGGCCCGGAGGAACGGCGACCGGCCCGCCCTCGACGCGGCCGCCGGCGACCTGTGGGCCCACCTCCCGGTGGCCCTGGCCCGGGCCGCCGCCCTCCTGGAAGATGGCGACGAGGTGCAGCGCTGGGTCGATGCCTTCACCCGGGAGGGCTCGAACCGCCCCGAGGACGAGGTGGCCCTTCTCGGGGCTCGGGCCTGGTGCCTGGTCCAGCATGCTCGCCTGCGGGAGGCCGAGGCCCTGGCCCGTTCGGCCCTGGCCGCGGCGGCGGCGCACGGTCGCCGTCTGGTGGGGGCCACCGTCGACGCCCGCCTCGTCCTGGGGGTGGTGGCCCGGCAGCGCGACTGGCGCCAGGAGGCGGAGAGGGCGCTGGACGAGGCGGTGGAGATCGGGGTCATTCGCGGCCAACCCGGCCCGGTCGCCCTGGCGCAACTCGAGCTGGCCCAGATGGCCTCCAGCCTGGGTGCCCACGACGACGCCATCGGCCTGGTCGTCGGAGTGGCCCGACGCCCCCACGGTTGGCCCCTCCCGCCGTTCGTCCGGGGGGCCATCGACGAGGTCGACGCCCGGATCCACCTCGCCGCCGGTGACCTCGACCGGGCGGAAGCCCTGGTGGATCGACTCGACCCCGGCGCCGGCCGGTCGCTGTTGGAGGCTCGGGTCCTCGCCCGCAGGGGGGCAGTGGGTCGATCCCTCGCCCTGATCGATGCGGTCCACGGCGATCCCACCCTCAACCTCCGCCTGCGTCTCGAGGGGGAGATCTTGGCCGGCCGGCTGGAACAGGAGAGGGGTGATCCCCAGGCGGCGCGCGCCCACCTCGTCGCCGCGGCCGCGGTGACGGCCCGAGAGGGCCACGTGCGCCTCTACCTCGACGAGGGGCTCGACGTGCCGGCCCCGAAGAGCGTTCCGGTCGGCCCGGCCGGAGGAGCCGAGGGAAGCCATCTGAGCGACCGTGAGTACCAAGTGCTCCGTCACCTCATCGGCCGCTTGGACAACCGGGAGATCAGCGAGGCCATGTACGTCTCGGTCAACACGGTGAAGACGCACCTGCAGAGCATCTACCGCAAGCTCGGCGTCGAATCGCGCCGGGAGGCGGTCGAGCGCGCCCGCGACATCGGCATCCTCTGAGGCTCACCCGGGCCGGGTGAGTCGGCGCCGTCCGCCCGTTGCCAGCGTGGCAAGAGGTGCCCGATCCCATCGCCCGCCCCCGAGGTGCGTTCGAGCACCTGGCCTGGCTCTCGTGGCGCGTGCTGGCCATCGGCGCCGCGGGGGCGATGGTGGTGGCCGCCCTCGTGCTGGCCGGCGTGATCGTCCTCCCGCTGTTCCTCGGACTGCTGGTGACCGGCGGCGTGGGCCCGATCGCCGACCGCCTCCGGGGGCGCGGGATGCCGGGGGCGCTGGCCAGCCTCGCCTCACCGTCGTGGGGCTCGTCGTCCTGGTGCTGGGCGCGCTGAGCGTGGTCTGCGTCGCCGCCGTGGTCGACGAGTGGCCGCAGATCAGCGCCTCGATCGGCGACGGGATCACGCGCTTTCGTTCCCCTCCTGGGGGCGACCTTCGCCGGAGGCTTCGCCGTGCTCCTCGCCCTGGGGAGCGACGGGTTCGGCACCGCTCTGGCCATGCTGGCTGTGGTCCTCCTCACCCAGCAGCTCGAGGGCAATCTCTTGCAGCCGGTGGTCCTGGGCCGCACCACCCAGCTGCACCCGTTGGTCACCATGCTGGCCGTGGTCGCCGGAGGTGCGGGCCGGCGGCGTGATCGGGATGCTCCTGGCCGTGCCCCTGACGGCCGGGGCGGTCGCCGCCGTCCGGGCCCTGCGGGCCGCGGGGTGGCCGGAGGGCACCATCGCCACCCCGTCGGGGTGAGCCGGCGGCGGCCCGCGGCTCCGACGATGGGATCCGTGGATGCCCCGGACGGTCCGGACGAGGTGCAGCGCCTCCGGACGGAACGGGACGCCCTGGCCCAGGAGGTGGCGGCCCTGCGGGTGCTCGACGGCGACGCCCCCGCCGTCCAGGCCGGGGCGACCACCGTCACCATCGACCTGCTGCCCCTGCTGCAACGGGTCCTCGATCGCATCACCGCGGCGGAACCGGAGCTGTTCGGCCGGGAGATCTCGATCCCTGAGGTGGATCTGGAGGACGTCCCTCCGGGCACGGCCCAGCGCCTCGACGCGGCCATGGGGGTGGAGGTGCCCGACGACCTGGGCCAGATCACCGTCTACGACCGGGGCCGCCTCCGGGCCGCGCAGGACGCCTTCCACCGCCTCGGCCGCCTGGTCTCCCTCGTGGTGGCCCTGGCCGCCGTGCTCTACCTGGTGAGCCCGCGGCCCGGCGCGGTGCGGATCCGACGGGCGGTGGTGGCCGCCGGCCGCTCCGTCGGCCGCGCCGGGGCGGAGGGGTTCGAGGCCACGCCTGAGCCTGTGGTCCGGTGGGTGGCCGGTCACCGGCTGGCCCTCCAGGTCGGCTTGATGGTGGGGGCCCTCGGCCTCCTCTGGCTCGTCGACCTGGGGTGGCTGGCCTCCCTCGTCGTGGTGGCCGTCGCCGCCGGGGCCGTCCTGCTGGTCAGTCGGACGCCGCCCGTGGAGGACCATCTGGCCTGATGAGGGCGGCTCGTCCGAGCAGTCACCCGGTTGGGGTGACCCGACGAGGGCCGGGACGGAGGACGCTCCGCCCATGGTCAACACCCCTCCCTCGTACGCCCCGGGCCACAACCTCTGGTGGGTCCGGCTGCTCTTCGGCGTCGTGCTCGCCGTGCTCGGCATCGCCCTCCTGTTCAGCCCGGGCGCGGCGGCCGTCACCCTGGCCTGGCTGGTCGGCTTCGGGCTGATCATCCACGGCATCGATGACATCCTCTCGACCACGCCGCCCCGGTGGCTGGGCATCCTGGCCGGGCTCGTCTCCCTCGCCGGTGGGGTGGTGTCGCTGGTGTGGCCGGACGTGACGCTCTGGGCCCTGGCTGTGGTCACCGGCATCTCCTTCATCGTGGTCGGGTTGGTGCGACTGGCCACCGGGCTGGCCGCCCGGAACGATCCGGGTTGGGGCTGGCTGGTGGCCGGAGGGGTGCTGTCAGTGCTGGCCGGGGGGTTGGCCCTGGCCTGGCCGGGCACCACCGTCCTGGTCCTGGCCCTCCTCCTCGGCTTTCGCACCCTCGTCATCGGCGTCGTGGAGATCGCCCTGGCCCTCGACTCCCACCGCCAGCCCGCGCTCGCCTGAGGAGTCCTCGGTCCGGGCGGTGACGGCGGCGACGGCGCCGTCCCCGGGCCGGGGCCATCTCCCGGGAGTGCGGGCCAGGCGCCGCAGTTCGTCGACGGCGATGAGCCCGCTCACGGCTAGGAGGACGATGGCGGCCAGGGTGGCCTGGGGCAGGTCGGCCAGCAGGGGAGCGAGGACGAGGGCGGTGAGGACGGCGAGGGCCGCGGTGACCAGCTCGCTGATTCAGGCCGTCGGAGGCGAGCCTCTCGAAGGTCGGCGTGCGGCAGGGCCCGCCGAAGGCCGACGAGGCGCCGAAGCCCACGTCGTCGATCAGGACGATGAGCACGTTGGGCGCGCCGGTTGGCGGTCGTCGCGGTTCGATGGCGGGGAAGACGGCGTCGTCGCTCTTGGCGTCGTAGACGATGGTCCCGGCGTAGGGCCGATCGGGGATCGGGAGGATCGAGCGAGCGTGGGCGTCGGACTGTGGCCTGGGATCTCCTCAGTGCCCGGGACCGGCAACGTAAGGAGCGCCGCGGCCACGTCCATCACCCGGCGCGGGTGAACCAACGGAGTGCGGCGTTGGTTCTGTCGCCGGGCCACGGGCAGGGGATGGCGATGACGATCACCGAACCCCGCGGCCATGCCCTCGCCGAGGCCAACGTGAGCCTGTCCGTGGGGGTCGACCGCGCCTGGGCCGTGGTGTCCGACCCCCGCACCTATCCCCGCTGGCTGGTCGGGGCCGTCGACATCCTGGCCGTGGACGAGGACTGGCCCGCTCCTGGCTCCGCCTTCCGTCACCGGGTCGGACTGGGCGGCCCGTTCACCACGGAGGACAGCACCAAGGTCGAGGACGTGGATCCCCTCCGCCTCCTGGTCCTCGAAGCCCGGGCTCGGCCCGCCGGGCGAGCGCGTGTCGAGATCGAGGTGCGGGCCGTGCCCGGTGGGTCGGAGATCGCCATACGTGAGGGCCTGTTGGCTCCCTTGACCCGGCTCACGCCCCTGGTGCAACCCCTCACCGTGGCTCGCAACCGACGATCACTCCACCGCCTGCGCGACCTGCCGGAGTTGGTCCCTTGACCCGCGTCCCCGAGGGCAACCGCCCGGGCCACCACCCACCCGTGGAGCAGGACAAGCCGGAGGGCGCACCGCCTCAGCCACCGGGAGCCGTCCCGCGAGAGGTGCGCTTCCCCTTCCGCTTCGATCGCACCATGGCGATTCCCGCCCTGCTGTTCGGCGTGGTGCGGGCCACCGCTGAGGTCGTGGTCGGCGAGGAAGACATCGCCATCCGGTTCGGACCGTGGTCGCTCCGGACCCCACTCTCGAACGTGGCCGACGTCGGGGTGACCGGCCCCTACCACTGGTTCAGGGTGGCGGGTCCGCCGCGCCTGTCCCTGTCCGACTCGGGCGTCACCTTCGCCACCTCCGCGGTGGAGGGGGTGTGCATCGACTTCCACGAGCCGGTACCGGCGGCGCTCCCGTTCGGGTTGCTGCGGCACGAGGCGGCCACGGTGACGGTGGAGGATCCGCAGGCCTTCGTACGCGAGCTGCGCGCGGCCATTCGCCGGGTCACCTAGGTCCACCGGCCTCGCTCTCGAGGAGCCCGCGTCGCCGGTCTCCGGCCCTGCCCCAGTTTGACGAGGCCCAGGTCGGGGCAGCGCTCGGCCGTGCCGGCCCGCAGCGCTCCGACGACCGTTCCCGACGTCGCCGACCTGCGAGCCGAGAGGCGGAGCCATCGCATCCGGCAGGTCGCGCTCGGCCTGCTCGCCCTTCTCGTCCTCCTGGGGCTCACCGGCTTGCTTGGCGTGCGGGCCCGCACCGTGACGAGGACCGCCGCCGACGGGATGGAGGTCCGACTGACCTACCCGCAGGTGGCCCGGCCGGCGCTGGCGGTGCCCTACGAGCTCGTCGTCTCGAAGCCCGGCGGGTTCCCGGGGCCGATCGAGGTGCGGCTGACGCTCGACTTCCTGGAGTCCTTCGACGAGAACGGGGTGAACCCCGAGCCGGCCGAGGCGACCACCGACGCGGGCGACGTCGTCTGGACCTTCGATGCGCCGACGGGCGACAACCTCACCCTGTCGTTGGACACCCGCGTGGAGCCGGGGGTGCAGTGGCGCCGACGGGGCACGGTCACGGTGACGTCCGGGCTCGAGAGCGTGTCGTTCGACCACACCATGTGGATCCTTCCCTAGGGGCGTGCCGTGGAGATCGTGATTCGGGCCGTCGCCGTCTACGCCATCCTCTGGGTCCTCCTGCGGGCCATGGGCAAGCGGGAGCTGGCGGAGATGACCGCCTTCGAGCTGGTGATCCTCGTCGTGCTGGGGGACATCATCCAGCAGGGCGTGACCCAGGAGGACATGTCGGTCACCGGGGCGGCGCTGGCTGTCTCGACCATGGGGCTGCTGGCGGTGGCCACGTCCGTCGTCGGCCACCGGTGGCGCGGCAGCCGAGCCGTCCTGGAGGGACGACCGTCTCTGGTCGTGCGGGACGGCGAGGTGTTCGACGAGGTGCTGCACCGGCAACGGATCCCGCGGGAGGAACTGGACGAGGCGGCCCGCAAGCGGGGGATCGCCGACCTCGGCGCCATCCGCTGGGGGATCCTCGAGACGGACGGCACCTTCTCGTTCCTCGAGGACGGCGCGACCTCAGGCGACACCCAGGAGGAGCCGGAGGAGGGCCAGCACTGATCGGGGCAGCCTCACGATCGATGGCTTCCCGCCGATCATCTCCCTGTGGTCACCGACGACAGCGGCGCGCCCGGCGCCCCTCCGTGCGCCCACTGCGGTGCGACGTTGGAAGCAGGCCACGTCACGTGCCCCCAGTGTGGAGAGGTGCGCTTCCTCGCCGTCACCGGTGACGGGCCGCCCCTGCCCACGCTGGTCCCCTCGGCCCCGGTCGAGCCCCAGGGGCACGACGCCGGGACGAGCGCCGACGACGAGGTCGAGGCGTTCGACCTGGGCGACCCCTTCCGCGACACCCGGCGCCGCCGCTCCCGGGAACCGGTCGAGCGTTCCCGGACCACCCTGCTCGTCGGCGGCCTCATCGGTCTCGTGCTCGTCGTCCTGGTGGCGGCGGCCGCCCTGTGGGCCCTGGGCCAGCACGGGGCCACGACGGGTCTCTGATCCGCTCGCCCTTCCCGTGCCTCTCACGCCATCCCGTGGGCCAGAGTGGTGCGCCCCCCTTTCTCCTCAGGAGCCGATGTGATCCGACACCGTGCCGCCGGGCTCGCCCTCGCCCTCAGCCTCATCCTCGGCGCCGCCGCGTGCAGCGACGACGGTGACGGCGACGGGACGGAGACGACGACCACCACGACCGAGGCCGATGGGGGGACGACGACGGCTGGCGACCCGACCACCACGCTCCCTGGCGAGACGACCACCACGGCCGCCCCACCCGTCGCCGGTCCGGACGACATCCGAGCCCGCCTCCTCGACCCGGAGGCGTTCGGGGAGGGCTTCGCCCTCGACCCCAGTCTCGGCACCGGCGCCTTCAGCGGCGAGCTCTGCGAGGAGGTCACGCTCGAGGAGACGTGGGCCGACCAGGCGTCGCAGGCCGTCAGCCAGGGGGAGGGCGACGATCGTCGGCTCGTCGCCCAGGCCGTCCTCGACTTCGCCAGCGAGGGTGAGGCCGAGGCCTTCCTG
>CAZXRA010000226.1:0-6832 GCA_964643485.1 uncultured Iamiaceae bacterium
GCCGAGCTGGCCCAGGTGGACTAGGACGCTCTCATCGCCCTCAACTCGGCCCAGGTCTTCTGCCAGGACTGGGAGGTCGAGTTCCTCCCCGAGACGTTCAACCAGCAGGTGACGGTGGACGTGCCCACCCTCGTCTTCGGCGGGACGCTCGACCCCATCACCCCCTACGACGACTCCGTGGCCCAGGCCGAGGCCATGCCGAACGCCCAGATGGTCACCGTGCCCAACGCCGGCCACGGCGTCGGGGGCTTCGACGACTGCACGCGGGAGGCCCGCACCGGGTTCTTCGCCGACCCGGCGGCCGACCTGCCCGACTGCATCGACGCCATCGCGGGTGTCAGCCTCAGCTGACCTGCGCCCGCCGCTCCCGCTGACCGACGCCGAGGCCGAGGTCGTCCTGCGGGCCTGGCGGGAGGACGACGCCCCGGCCCTGGCCGCGGCATGGGCCGACCCCGAGATCGCCCGCGACGCCACCGTCCCGGGCGATGCTTCGGTCGATGCCGCCCGCCGGTGGATCGCCGGGGCGGACCTGCGGGCGGCGACCGGGGTCTCGCTCGACCGGGTCGTCGGTCCCGTCGACGGTGACGAGGTGTGGGGGGAGGTGGGGATCGCCTGCCTGCGGGCCCGCACCACTGGCACCGAGGACGAGCGCGTCCTCTGGGACGTGGGCTGGTGGGTCGTCGGTGCCCACCGGGGCCGAGGTGTCGCCTCCGCCGCCGTCGCCCTGCTCGTCGGGTGGGCTGCCGCTGACGCTCACCTGGCGCCCCTCGTCGCCCGCATCGCCCCGGGCCACGCCGTCTCTGAGGCCGTGGCCACCCGGGCCCGCTTCACCCGCCGGGGGCGCTGGGACGCCGGCCACGACCTCTGGATGCTGGGAAAGGGCGGGGTGTAGGGTCCGGGCGACCGTGAAGCGGGTCCAGCGAGGCCCGTACGGGAGGACGAGCCTGTGGCCGAGCGAGAACGCCGTATCACCCGCCCCTACGGCGGTGTGTTCGTGCCCCGGACCCGGGTGCTCGAACGGGACGACCTGAACCGGGCCGTCTGGCGCATGGCCCACGAGATCGTGGAGCGCAACCACGGCCTCGACGGCGTCCTCCTCGTCGGCCTCCAGACCGGCGGCGTCTGGATCGCCGAGCGCCTGGCCGGCGCCCTCGACTCCATCGAGCAGGTGCGCCCCGAGGTGGGCGCCCTCGACGTGGCCTTCTACCGGGACGACATCGGCATCCGCCCCGTCCTCCCCGAGGCCGTCACCGACATCCCCGAGGACATCGACGGGCGCACCGTCGTGCTGGTGGACGACGTCCTCTTCACCGGGCGCACCATCAGGGCTGCCCTCGGTGCCCTGCACGACTACGGGCGGCCCCGGGCCGTGCAACTCGCCGTCATGATCGATCGGGGCCACCGGGAGCTGCCCATCCGCCCTGACTATGTCGGGAAGAACCTGCCGACCCGGCGGGACGAGATCGTCGACGTCCACGACGAAGGGGTCGACCTGGGGGAGCTGGTGAAGTGAGGCACCTGCTCGACACCGCGTCCCTCGATCGGGTGGCCATCGAGGATCTGCTCACCCTCACCGACTCCTTCGTGGAGGTGAGCGGCCGGCAGATCCCCAAGGTCCCCGCCCTGCGGGGGCGGACGGTGGCGTCCCTCTTCTACGAGGACTCCACCCGCACCCGCCTCTCGTTCGAGACGGCGGCCAAGCGCCTCTCGGCCGACACCATGACCTTCAGCGTCTCCACCTCGTCGGTGAAGAAGGGGGAGTCGCTGCGCGACACCGCCCTCACCATCGAGGCCATGGGGGTCGACGCCGTGGTCGTCCGCCACCGCTCCTCCGGGGCCCCGCACCGGGTGGCGTCGTGGATCGACGCCCAGGTGATCAATGGCGGCGACGGCTGGCACGACCACCCCACCCAGGCCCTCCTCGACTGCTACACCCTGCGCCAGCGCCTGGGCGGCCTGGACGGGGTGCGGATCGCCATCGTGGGCGACGTCAAGCACTCGCGCGTCGCCCGGGGCGACGTGTACGCCTTCACCACCCTCGGAGCCCGGGTCACCCTCGTCGCCCCGCCCACCCTGCTGCCGCCGTCGCTCGCCGGCTGGCCCGTGCAGGTGGCCCATCGGCTCGACGACGTGCTCGACGACATCGACGTCGTCTACCTCCTGCGCATGCAGCAGGAGCGCATGACCGAGGCCCTGGTGCCGTCGCTGCGGGAGTACACGGCCGGCTACGGGCTCACCGCGGCCCGGGCCGCCCGGCTGGGGGACGACGCGGTGATCATGCACCCCGGCCCCATGAACCGGGGGGTGGAGATCGCCCCCGAGGCGGCCGACGACCCCCGGGCCGTCATCGTCGACCAGGTACGCAACGGGGTGGCCGTGCGCATGGCCGTGCTGTTCCGCCTGCTCGGCGCCGAGGGTCGCACCGGCTCCCTCGACGGCGACGCCGGGACGACCGAGCGGGCCGCCGACGCCCCCGACCGGGAGAGCACCCATGCCTGAGTCCCTCGTCCTCAAGGGCGGCCGTGTCGTCGATGCCATCGGCGAGCGGGTGGCCGACGTGGTGGTCGAGGACGGTCGCATCGCCGCCGTGGGCCCCGACCTGGCGGCCGACCGCATCGTCGACGCCGGCGGGTGCGTCGTGGCCCCCGGCCTCGTCGACCTCCACGCCCACCTGCGCCAGCCGGGTCAGGAGGAGGCCGAGACGGTCGAGTCGGGCAGCCGTTGCGCGGCCCTGGGCGGGTTCACCGCCGTGGTGGCCATGCCCAACACCACCCCAGCGATCGACTCGGCCGCCGTCGTGCGCGAGGTGCAGGAGCTGGGGCGCACCGCCCTGTGTGCCGTCCACCCCTCCGGGGCCATCACCGTCGACCGGGCGGGGGAGCGGCTCGCCCCCCTGGCCGAGATGGCCGACCTCGGCGTCCGGGTCTTCACCGACGACGGCACCGGCGTGCAGGACGACCTCCTCATGCGCCGGGCCATGGAGTACGCCGTCGGCCTGCCCCACGACGTGGTCCTGGCTCAGCACTGCGAGAACGCCGAGCTGGCCGCCGGGGGCCACATGCACGAGGGCGAGTGGTCGTCCCGGCTGGGCATGGCCGGGCAGCCGGCCGAGGCCGAAGAGGCCATGGTGGCCCGCGACATCGCCCTGGCCCGCCTCACCGGGGCCCGGATCCACATGCAGCACATGTCCACCGCCGGGTCGGTGGCCCTCATCGCCGCGGCCCGGGCCGAGGGCCTGGCCATCAGCGCCGAGGCCACGCCGCACCACCTGCTGCTCACCCACGCCGCCTGCGCCTCGTTCGACCCGGTGTTCAAGGTCAACCCACCCCTGCGCACCGAGGAGGACGTGGCCGCCGTGCGCCGGGGGGTGGTCGACGGAGCCCTCGACGTGATCGCCACCGACCACGCCCCCCACACCCCCGACACCAAGGACGAGCCCTTCGACCAGGCCCCGCCGGGGATGCTGGGCCTGGAGTTCGCCCTCGGCGTGGCCCTCGCCGTCCTGGACATGCCGCTGGCGGAGGTGCTGGCCCGCCTGTCGTGGCGACCCGCCGCCGTGGCCGGCCTCACCGACACCCAGGGCGGCCCGATCGCGGCGGGGCGGCCCGCCAACCTGTGCGTGATCGACACCGAGGCGGCCTGGACCGTCGAGGCCGGGGCCACCGCCTCCCGCAGCCGCAACATCCCCTACGTGGGCCAGACCCTGAAGGGCCGGATCCGCCACACCGTCTCGGGGGGCGAGCTGGTCGTCCTCGACGGCGTCGCCCAGCGCTGATCCGGGGTCGGCGGGCCGGGCGGCAGCTGCTACGGTCGGCGCCTGACCGTGAAGCGGGTCCTGTGAGGCCCGCACGGCTCAGGAGACTGCGGTGAACGTTCTGACGAGTGCCCTCTGCCGCCCGGCAGGGGGCGTTTTCGTACCGGGGGACGGCCGGTGACGGCCCGGGGAGTACGGCCCGCCCTGCTGGTGCTGGCCGACGGCGAGGTCTTCGAGGGCGAGGCCCTCGGGGCGACGCCGGAGGGCGGCATCGCCACCGGCGAGGTGGTGTTCAACACCGTCCTCTCCGGCTACCAGGAGGTGATGTCCGACCCGTCCTACGCCGGACAGGTCATCACCTTCACCTACCCCCACATCGGCAACTACGGCGTGACGGCGGCCGATGACGAGAGCCGCCGCCCCTTCGCCCGGGGGATCATCGTCCGGGAGCCGGCCCGGCGGCGCTCCAATTGGCGCAGCGACGAGGATCTCGACGCCTGGCTCGTGCGCCACGGCGTGCCCGGCATCGGCGGCCTCGACACTCGTCGCCTCACCCGCCACATCCGCGACCGGGGGGCCGTGCCCGGCGCCTTCGGCCCCGCCGACGAGGCCGCCCTCCTCGCCGCGGCTCGGGCCGAGCCCGGCACCGACGGTGTCGACCTGGTGGCCCAGGTGACCACGCCCGAGCCCTACACGGTGGGCGACGGCCCCCATCGGGTCGTGGCCTACGACTTCGGGATCAAGACCACGATCCTGCGCCACCTGTCCGGCCTGGCCACCGTCGAGGTGGTGCCGGCCCACACCCCGGCCGACGAGGTGCTGGCCCGCCGGCCCGACGGTGTCTTCCTCTCCAACGGCCCCGGCGACCCGGCGACGGTGCCGTACGCGGTGGAGGCCATCCAAGCCCTCCTCGGCCAGGTGCCCCTCTTCGGCATCTGCCTGGGCAACCAGCTCCTGGGCCGGGCCGTGGGCGCCGACACCGTGAAGCTGCCCTTCGGCCACCACGGCGGCAACCACCCCGTGCGCGACGTCCGCACGGGCCGCATCGACATCACCAGCCAGAACCACAACTTCGCCGTGGCCGCCGACACCCTCCCGTCCGGCGCCGAGCTCACCCACGTCAACCTGAACGACGGTGTGTGCGAGGGCTTCGCCCTCCCCGCCGAGAGGGCCTTCAGCGTGCAGCACCACCCCGAGGCCGGCCCCGGCCCCCACGACGCCGCCCACCTGTTCACGGCGTTCGCCGAGCTGATGGAGGGGCGGGGCTGATGCCGAAGCGCACCGACATCGAGTCGATCCTGCTCATCGGGTCCGGCCCCATCGTGATCGGCCAGGCCTGCGAGTTCGACTACTCGGGCACCCAGGCCTGCCGGGTCCTCCGGGAGGAGGGCTCCCGGGTGATCCTGGCCAACTCCAACCCGGCCACGATCATGACCGACCCCGACTTCGCCGACGCCACCTACGTCGAGCCCCTCGACGTCGAGGTGCTGGCGGCGATCATCGAGCAGGAGCGGCCCGACGCCGTGCTGCCCACCCTCGGGGGCCAGACGGCGCTCAACCTGGCCATGGAGCTGTTCGAGGCCGGCCTCGTGGGCGTCCCGGGCACCCCCGAGCTGATCGGGGCCAACGCCGAGGCCATCGCCACCGCCGAGAACCGAGAGCAGTTCAAGGTGGCCATGACCGAGATCGGCCTCTCGGTGCCGGCCTCGGGCACCGCCGCCCCCGACGAGGGGATGCGTGCCGCTCACGTCCCCAAGGCCGAGCAGGTGCGGGCGGCCATGGAGCGGGCCCGCCAGGTGGTCGGCGAGATCGGCCTGCCCGTGGTGATCCGCCCCGCTTACATCCTGGGCGGCAAGGGCACCGGCATCGCCTCCACCCCGGAGGAGTTCGAGCGCATCGCGGCCAACGGCCTCGACGCCAGCCCCATCACCGAGATCCTCATCGAGAAGTCGATCGCCGGGTGGAAGGAGTACGAGCTGGAGGTGATGCGCGACAAGGCCGACAACTGCGTGATCATCTGCTCGATCGAGAACCTCGACCCCATGGGTGTGCACACCGGCGACTCCATCACCGTGGCCCCGGCCCAGACCCTGTCGGACGTCGAGTACCAGATCATGCGCGACGCGGCCTTCGCCTGCCTGCGCCGGGTCGGGGTGGAGACGGGCGGGTCGAACGTGCAGTTCGCCCTCAACCCGGAGAACGGCGACATGGTCGTCATCGAGATGAACCCCCGGGTGAGCCGCAGCTCGGCCCTGGCCTCGAAGGCCACCGGGTTCCCCATCGCCAAGATCGCCGCCCGCCTGGCCGTGGGCTACACCCTCGACGAGATCCCCAACGACATCACCCGGGCCACGCCGGCCAGCTTCGAGCCGGTGATCGACTACGTCGTCACCAAGGTGCCCCGCTGGGCCTTCGAGAAGTTCCCGGGCCAGTCGTCCACCCTCGGCACCCAGATGCAGTCGGTGGGGGAGGCCATGGCCATCGGCCGCACCTTCCCCGAGTCGCTCCAGAAGGCTCTGCGCTCGCTGGAGCAGGGGCGCCTGGGACTCAACTGCGACCCGTCCGAGGCCGAGCTCGACGCCCTGTCCGACGACGACCTCCTCGCCGCGGCCACCATCGCCACGCCCGACCGGCCCTTCCATCTCGAGGCGGCCCTCCGGCGGGGCATGACGATCGACCAGGTGGCGACGGCCACCAAGGTCGACCCCTGGTTCCTCGACCAGATCTCCCTCATCACCGAGGAGCGCGAGCACCTCGGGGAGACCGGCTTCGCCGGCATGGACCGGGCCGCCTGGCGCCGGGCCAAGCGCCTCGGCTTCGGCGACGCCCAGCTCGCCCACCTGTGGGGGGTGCCCGAGGGCGAGGTGCGGGCCGCCCGCCGGGAGGCCGGTGTCCACCCCACGTTCAAGACGGTCGACACCTGTGCCGCCGAGTTCGCGGCGGAGACGCCGTACCACTACTCCACCTGGGAGGACACCTCCGAGGTGGCCCCCGGGCAGAAGCCCAAGGTGGTGATCCTCGGTTCGGGGCCCAACCGCATCGGCCAGGGCATCGAGTTCGACTACTGCTGCGTCCACG
>CAZXRA010000227.1:0-4463 GCA_964643485.1 uncultured Iamiaceae bacterium
CCTGGTGGCGGTGGGGAGCCTGCGCCTCGGCACCCGCCCCGGCGGGGGTCCCTTCAACCCGGTGGCCTGGCGGAGTGACGACGGGCAGTCATGGGAGGAGAGCCCCCTCCCCCTCGACGGGGCAACCGTCGACACCTACGACACCTCCTACGCCGGCGGCCTCGTCGCCACGGGCTCCGAGATCCTCGTCGCCGGACGGCTGGAGGCCGAGGGGGTGCTGTGGTCGTCGACGGACGGCGGCGCCTCCTGGGCCCGCGTCGACCGGCCGGGGCTGGAGCGCGCCGTCGAGCTGAGGCACCTGGTCCACGCCGGCGAGGTGCTGGTGGCCAGCGGCATGCTCCCCGTCGGGGACGATCCCGTCGATCCCGACCTCGGCTACGAGAGCCGGCCCGCCCTCTTCCGCTCCACCGACGGCGGGCGCACGTGGCAGGAGGCCGAAACGCCCGGTGGCCCCCACGCCGAGTCGTTCCCTCCGGCGGTGGCGGTGGCGGGCGACCGCTTCCTGGTCGTCGCCTGGTCGTACCTCGACGCCTGGAGCTCGCCCGAGGCCTGCTACGCCGCCATCGAGCGGTGCCAGGAGGACAGCACGACCACCCTCTACCAGAGCGCCGACGGGCGGGCCTGGACGCCCGTCGACACCGGCGACCTGGTCCTGGACCAGTACCAGGACGTCGACCGGGTATACGGCGACACCGAGGGACGGGTGCTGGCCCTGAGCGGCGGCGAGGAGCGGGTCGACACCTGGACCTGGCCGGCCGACGTGCCCCTCACCGACGGCGTGGAGGTGACCGACCCCGAGGCCGACGTCACCTTCCTCGCGGAGGGGAAGCAACCAGAGCCCGGCGTGCGCTACGCCGTCCCCCTGTACGTCCACTGTGGGATGGACTGGCTCTTCCTCGGCGGAAAGCCGTGGCAGCGGACCGACGACGGGCCCGACGTGGAGACCGGCGCCGGCGCGGGGGCGCCCGACGACTGGCCCCTGGCCCAGCAGACCCTCTTCGGCTTCGCCACCCTCGGGGCCGACGACCGGGTCGAGTACTCCATCGGCGACGGCGAGGTCATCGCCACCTACGGCCCCGCCACCGAGGAGCCCCCCGGCTGCGACTGATCTCCTCCCCTCCGCGAACTTTGGACCGAAGTCCGCCGCATAGGTCGTCACCGGTCCAAAGTTGAAGGGCTGGCCGGGCGACCGGCCCGGGTGGCGAGGGTCAAAGGCCGTCGGCCCGGGCGGTGACCGAGGTGTCGACCAGGCGCTGGAGGGCCGCGGCGGCCGCCCCGGAGTCGATGGCCGACCGAGCCGCCTCGATGCCGGCCGGGTAGTCGTCGACCGCCCCCGCCGCCACCAGCCCGGCGGCGGCGTTGAGCACCACGATGTCGCGGTGGGGGCCGCTGTCCCCGGCCAGGACGGCCCGGGCCAGGCGGGCGTTGGTGGCCGGGTCGCCACCTCGCAGATCCTCCAGGCGGGCCGGGCCCAGGCCGTAGGCGGCGGGATCGACGGTGAGGGGCCGCACCTGGCCGTCGACCACCTCGACCACGTTGGAGGTGGTGGTGATGGTGATCTCGTCCAGCCCATCACCGCCGTGGACGATGAAGGCCCGCTCCGCTCCGTGGGTCAGGAGCACCTCGGCCATGCGCTCGGCCATCGACGGGTCGCCCACCCCGACGACGTAGCGCCGCACCCGGGCCGGGTTGGCCAGGGGGCCCAGGATGTTGAACACCGTCGGCACGCCCAGCTCCTTGCGGGTGGGGCCGGCGTGGCGCATGGAGGCGTGGAAGCGGGGGGCGAAGCAGAAGCCGATGCCGGCCTCGGCCACGCAGCGGGCCACGCCCTCCGGCCCCAGGTCGATGACCACGCCGAGGGCCTCCAGCAGGTCGGCCGAGCCGCACGACGACGAGGCGGCCCGGTTGCCGTGCTTGCAGACCCGGCTCCCGGCGCCGGCCACCACGATGGCGGCGAGCGTGGAGACGTTGATGGAGTGGCTGCGGTCGCCGCCGGTGCCGACGATGTCGACCACGCCCTCCACGTCGACGAGGGGCACCAGCTCGGAGGCGTCGAGCATGGCGTCGAGCAGACCGCCCATCTCCGAGGTGGTCTCGCCCTTCATGCGCAGGGCCACGATGAAGGCGGCGATCTGGGCCGAGGTGGCCGCCCCGGCCAGGATCTCGGCCATGGCCGCCCGGGTCTCGACCGGCGTCAGGTCGCGCCGCTGGGTGAGCGCCCCCAGCACGCCGGGCCACCCGCCCAGCTCGGCGAGCGACGTGGTGGCAGCGGCGGAGGCGGGGTCGGCCATGGCCGGGGAACCTAGAGCACTCGCTCCCCCTCGTTTCAGCAGTTCAGTCCCACCAGAGGTGGCCGGCGATGACGCCCTTGCCGATGAGGCCGAGCTGCACCTGGGTGGTGCCCTCGACGATGGTGAGCTGCTTGGCGTCGCGGTAGTACAGCTCGGTCATGTGGTCCTTCATGTAGCCGGCGGCACCCAGCATCTGGAGGCACACGTTGGAGGCCTGCACCGCCACCTCGGTGGCCTTGTACTTGGCCATCGACAGGTAGGGCACGAACTCCTTGGTGAACTTGCCCTCGTCGGCCATCACCGCGGCCCGGTAGGTGAGCAGGCGGGCGGCCTCGATCTCGGTGGCCAGCTTGGCGATCTCCCACTGGGTGCCCTGGAAGTCGGCGATGGTCTTGGTGAAGGCGGCCCGCTCCTTCACGTACTCGGTGGCGTACATGAGGGCCCCCTCGGCCAGGCCGATGCCCCGGGCGGCGACGATGGGCCGCATGGAGTTGAGGCCCTGCATGGCCGCCTGCCAGCCGCCGATCTCACCGATGACGTTGGCCGCCGGCACCCGGACGCCATCGAGGAGCAACTCGCCCGTGGCCACGCCCCGCACGCCCATCTTCTGGTCGAGGGAGCCGACCTGCACCCCGTCCCAGCCCCGCTCGACGACGAAGGCGGTGATGGAGTCGTGGTCGCGGCTGGCCGGATCGGCCGACGTCTTGGCGAAGACGGTGTACCAGTCGGCCTGGGCCACGCCCGAGATCCAGCACTTGGTGCCGGTGAGCACCCACTCGTCGCCGTCCTGCACGGCCTTGGTGCGCATGCCCATGACATCGCTGCCCGCCTGGGGCTCCGACAGGCAGAAGGCGCCGCGCTTCTCGCCCGTGGCGATGGGGGCCACGTAGCGCTCGTTGAGGTCGCGGCTGCCGGCGATCATCACCGGCCCGGTGGGGAGGCGGGTGAGGAGGAGCATGAGAGCGGCCGTGTTGGAGTACTTGGCCACCTCCTCCATGGCGATGGTGAGGCCGAGGATGCCGGCGCCCCCACCCCCGAGGGCCTCGGGGATGCACAGCCCGAGCAGGCCGGCGTCGCGGAACACCTCGAAGATGTCCTGTGGGTACTCGTTGGTCTCGTCGATCTCCCGGGCCCGGGGCTTGACCTTGTCCTGGGCGATGCGCCGGCAGGTCTCCTGCAGGGCGGCCATCTCGTCGGAGAACGTGAAGTCCATGGCCGGCGACCGTACCGCCCGATCCCGCCGTCGCCCCAAGGCAGGTCGGCTACAGGACGAGGCGGAGCTCGACCTCGCGGATCTCCGGAGCAGGCTCGTAGGGCCGCTCCGCCCCGGTGGGGACGAAGCCCAGGGCCTCGTGGAAGGCCCGGGCGTGGGCGTTGCGCTCCACCAGCCACTGGCGGACCTCGACGGCCCGGGCGGCCATGGCCCAGTCGCGCACCGCCCCGACGAGGGCGTCGGCCACGCCGATGCGCCGGAAGCCGGGGGCCGACCACAGGGACGTGAGGGTGACCGCCCCGTCGTCGGTGCGGAAGGCACTCACCATGCCGGCCGTGTCGCCGTCGACCTCGGCGAACCAGGTGGCCTGGTCGTCGGCCCCGCTGTGGGCCTCGGCCACCCGGGTCCAGGCCTCGGACGGCCGGGCCCGGGCCGCCTCCAGGTTGGTGGTGAAGGCGCCGGGGCTGTCGGCGATGGCGGCCAGCCGCACCTCGCGCAGGAGGGGCCCGTCGCCCTCGGCGATGCGCCGGATGTGGACGGCGACGGTGCCGGGGGCGGGGCCGGGCCGGTCGTCCCCGTCGGGGATGGGATCGCCCGGGGTCGCGTCGTCGGGGGTCATGACGGGACGGGTCCGGGCCGGGCGCTCAGGCCGAGCGCCGGCGCTGCCGGATGATCCGGCGCCTCTCCCGCTCGGTGCACCCGCCCCAGATGCCCTCCTTCTCCCGCACGCCCAGGGCGTGCTCGAGGCAGAGATCGACGACCGGGCATTGAGCGCACACGGCCTTGGCGTCGAGGCACTCGTCCTCGTCGTCGGCCGGGTAGAAGATGCTCGGGTCCAAGCCCTGGCAGGCAGCTTGCCGGCGCCAGGACGCTGTGCTCGTCGTCATGTCGCTCACGGATCGTTCTCTCTCGGGGCCCCGGCCCGCGCTGTCCAGGGGGTGCAACCGGGGAAGCGGCGA
>CAZXRA010000228.1:0-5204 GCA_964643485.1 uncultured Iamiaceae bacterium
GACGGACGCCAGGCCGACATCCCCCTCAGCCTGGCCGACGGGCTGCGCGCCGAGGTCGACGCCGCCCTGGCCGAGACGGCCTGACCCACGACTCCGCCTGGACGGCTGACGAGTTTGGCGGGTGGGATGCCCGGGAAGCGGGGACCCGTCATCGTCGCCGCACCAAGGAACAGCACCGTGGAAGTCAGCCTTGTCGGACTGCTTGTCGTCATCCTCCTCGTCGTGCTGATCCTGTACTTCGTCCGCCGGGCCTGACCGGGAGCAGATGCCGGTCCCGGCCGGCAGACTGGCCCCATGCCGGTGAAGCTCAACCACACGATCGTGGTGGCGGAGGACGCGGAGACCTCGGCCCGGTGGTTCGCCGACCTCTTCGATCTCGACGAGCCCGAGCCCTTCGGGCCCTTCTGGCAGGTCACCACGGCCAACGAGGTGGGGCTCGACTTCGCCTCGGGCGGCGACGACGAGATCTTCCCCCAGCACTACGCCTTCCTCGTCTCCGAGGCCGAGTTCGACGCCATCTACGGCCGGGTCCGGTCGTGGGACCTGGAGCACTGGGCCGACCCCGCCCAGCGCCACTCGGGCGAGATCAACCAGAACGACGGCGGGCGGGGCGTCTACTTCCTCAGCAACGACGGCCACTTCCTCGAGATCATCACCCGGCTACCGTCGGCCCGGTGACGACAGGAGACATCGGCTTCACCTACGCCAGCCTCATGCCGCTGGGCCCGGCCGGCGCGGTGGAGGCGGCCCGGCAGGCCGCTGCCCTCGGCTACCGCTCCTTCTGGACGGCGGAGACCACCGGGCCCGAAGCCTTCTCCCTCCTCGCCGCAGCGGGGGCCGCCGCCCCCGGGCTGGCCCTGGGCACTGGCGTGCTCGCCCTCCAGCTCCGCACCCCGCCCCTGGCGGCCATGGCCGCCGCCACCCTCCAGGCCCTCGATCCCGAGCGGGAGGTGCTGCTCGGGGTGGGCATCTCCTCCCCCGTCGTCACCTCCCGGTGGCACGGGGCGCCCTACGGCGAGGCTCCCCTCGCTCAGGTGCGGGAGTACGTCGCCCTGGTGCGGGAGTGCCTGTCGGGCGAGAAGGTCACCGTCGACGGTGACCACTACCGGGTGCGGGGCTTCCGGCTCGGCCTCCGGCTGGGCGAGCGCCGTCCCCGCATCGTGCTGGGTGCCCTCGGTCCCCGCATGCTGGCCCTGGCCGGCGAGGTGGCCGACGGCGTGCTGCTCAACTACCTGCCCGCCTCCCACGTGCCCTGGTCGGTGGCCCAGGTGCGGGCGGGCGAAGCCGCGGCGGGTCGGGAGCCGGGCTCGTGCCGGGTGTACGCCTACGTCCACGCCGGGGTGGCCGACCGCGAGGCCGCCCTCGACAAGGGCCGGCGTGACCTCTTCTCCTATGCCGTCGTCGACGCCTACGCCGACAGCTTCACCCGGGCCGGGTTCGGGGCCACGGTGGACGAGGTGCGGGCCCGCCACGCCGCCGGCGATCGGGACGGGGCCGTGGCTGCCGTCAGCGACGAGATGGTCGATGCCATCGACGTGGTGGGCGACGCCGACCTGGTGCGGTCGACCGTCCTGGCCTACGCCGCCGCCGGGGTCGACCACCCCGTGCTCATGCCCCTGCCCTGGGGCGACGACCGTCAGCGCATCGTGGCCGACACCATGGCCGCCGCCATCGGTCGCTGATACTCACCCCGCCCGGCGTCGTACCCTCGGGGCATGACCACCCTCGACGGCACCACCTGCATCGTCACCGGCGGAGCCCGGGGGATCGGCGAGGCGCTGGCCGACCGGTTCCTGGCCGAGGGGGCGTCCGGCGTCACCCTCACCGACCTCGACCAGGGCGACTGCGACGCCACCGCCGTCCGCCTGGCCGAGCGCCACGGCGACCGGGTGCTCGGTCTGGCCGGCGACGCCTCCGACGAGGCCGGGCTCCGCGCCGTCGTCACTGCCACCGAGGCGCGCTTCGGGCCCGTCGGCCTCTTCGCCGCCAACGCCGGCATCGGCACCGGCATGGGCCTAGAGGCCGACGACGCCACCTGGGACCGGATCTGGCACGTCAACGTCATGGCCCACGTGGTGGCGGCCCGGGTCGTCGTGCCCGCCATGATCGCCCGGGGGGGCGGGACGTTCCTGGCCACGGCGTCGGCCGCAGGCCTCCTCGCCCAGATCGGGGACGCCCCCTACTCGGTGACCAAGCACGCCGCCGTGGCCTTCGCCGAGTGGCTGGCCATCACCCATGGCGACGAGGGCCTGCGGGTCCACTGCCTGTGCCCCCAGGGCGTCGACACCGACCTGCTCCGCCAGGGCATGGGCCTGGGCGACAGTGCCGCCGTGCAGACGGTCACCCTCCAGGGCGTCATCCCTCCCTCCGCCGTGGCCGACGCCGTCGTGGCCGCCATGGCCGAGGGCCAGTTCCTCGTGCTCCCCCACCCCGAGGTGGCCGAGTACCAGCGCCGCAAGGCCACCGACCCCGACCGCTGGCTGGCCGGCATGCGCCGCCTCCAGGCCCGCGTGCTCGGCGGCTGAGGAGAGGGTCACCCCGCGCCGGGCCTCGCCTGCGTACCCTGCCCGATGACATGGCGCGCGAGCAGGGAGCAGTGACGGTGGTCGACCGGGGGACGCTGGCGGCCTACGAGGCGGGGGCCGCCACCTACGCCGCCCGCGGGATCAAGGCCGACGCCGAGCGGGCCCGCGCCCTGGTGACGGCGACCGGCGACGGGATCGTCCTCGACCTGGGCTGCGGCACCGGCACCGACCTCCCCCACCTGGGGCCGCACGTGATCGGCCTCGACCCGGGGGCGGCCATGCTGGCCGAGGCCCGAGGCTCGTGCCCCGCCGTGCCGCTGGTCCGGGCCGAGGCCGGCGCCCTCCCGCTCCGGCCCGGGTCCCTGGGCGGGGCGTGGGCCAGCAAGTCGCTCCAACACGTCCCCGCCGCCCACCTCCCGATGGCCCTGGCCGACCTCCACCGCAGCATGGCCGTCGGGGCTCCCCTCGATGTCCGGCTGTTCGCCGGCGAGGGCGCCGAGCGCTCCGAGGGCGACCTCCCCGGCCGCCTCTTCGCCTTCTGGACCCCGGAGCGCTTCGCCGACCTGGTGCGGGGCGCGGGCTTCGTCGACGTGGAGGCCGATGCCCTGCAACCCACCCAGCCCGAGGGGTGGTCCTACCTGCGGGTGCGGGCCACCCGGGGCCGCACCCTGGCCGACACCGTCGGCCCCGGCATGCGGCTGCTCGTCTGCGGCCTCAACCCCAGCCTCCACGCCGCCGACGCCGGGGTGGGCTACACCGGCCCCAACAACCGCTTCTGGAGAGCCATGGACGCCGCCGGCCTGCTCCCCGAGGGCACCGACCGCAACCCCTGGCGCCTCCTGCGGGAGGGCCGCATCGGCATGACCGACCTGGTGAAGCGGGCCACGCCCCGGGCCGAGGATCTGGAGGGCGTCGAGTACCGCAGCGGCCTGGAGCGCCTCGACCGCCTGTGCGGCCTGCTCGCCCCCGAAGCCGTCCTCCTCGTCGGGCTGGCCGGCTGGCGGGCCGGGGCCGGGCGCCGGGCAGAGCCGGGCTGGCAGGCCCGGGAGCTGGGCCCCTCCCCGGTCTACGTCATGCCCTCCACCAGTGGCCTCAACGCCGGCACCAGCCTGGCCGCCCTGGTGGGCCACCTCCGCAAGGTCGCCGCCGGCCCGTCCCGCCGCCGCTGACCTTCCCCGAGCGGCGCGCCAAGGGCGGTCCTCCCGATGTGGCGTCGTCGTCGAGGTGGACGTCGGCGACCACGATGGAGAACGCACTGATCCGCCCGCTGAGACGCGCCGGAACGGCCCGGGGGGGCTGGTTCCGGGGGGTTCGGGGTGGTGGTCCCGGTGGGTGCCCGCGTCAGGCGGCGGGTTGTCGCGCCGGAGACGCGGCCGGTGGTGAGGTGCGGGTCTTGTTGAAAGAGACCCAGCGCTTCTGGAGACGTTCGCCGATGGGGCACTGGTAGGCGGCCACGTCGGGCATCTCGCCCGGGGCCGGGGCTCGGGGCTGTCCGGCCTGGTCGAGGACGAGGCCGTGCTTGTTGGTGAAGACCAGGCCGTCGGGATCGTCGGCGTTGCCGGTGATGTCCAGGAGGCCTTGGTGGTGCATGCGGTGGTGGTGTCCGCAGAGGCAACACAGGTTCCAGGTGACGGTCTCGCCGTCGTCTTCCCAGTGCACGATGTGATGCACCTGGAGCCACAAGGTCTGGTCACAGCCCGGGACCCGGCAGCGATACCGGTCGCGCTTCTCGATGAGGCGGCGGATCCGTCGCGGTGGGGTGCGCTGGCTCCGACTCGTCGACACCGGGATGCCGTCGTCGGTCCAGACGACCTCGATGTCGCAATCACACAACAGATACCGCCGGAGCCAGTCGGGCAGCGCCGGACCGCCGTGCATCTCGGCCCGCCACACATCACCGGCCCCCGCCAGGGGGCGTTCGAGATGCAGGTGCACCGCGGTACGGGTGCCGGCCTCAGCCCCCTTGGCGTTGGTCCCGAGTACGGAGTGCGCCATCCCGACCAGGGCATCGGCCCACCCGACCCGAGACACACCGAGCTGAGCATCAGTGCCCTTCGCCGAGCGGCCCTCGGCCTCCGCCGTCTTCTTGGCTCGAGCCCGAGCGATGTCGTGGAGACGATCACGAGCCACCGTCAGGGCTTCTTCGACGACCTTGCCCTCGTCACCAGGCAAACGGATCCGCCCCCACCACTGGCCATCGTCATCGGACCCGAACGACACATGCCGCTCCGCCGCCTCCCGCTTCCGAATCGGGGTGTCAGTGTCAAAGCCGTACTCCCGGGTGGCAGTGACGATCTGGCTGACGGTGGCGAACACCGCCAGCTCACACACCGACACCTCATGATCCGCCGGCGTGAAACGAGCGATCACCGCCGCCTGATCCAACGAGAGCCGCCCCTCGGACAACAACCGCAACGTCGTCGGGAGCTCCTCAGCGCGGGCGGCCAGACGCACCACCTGGCGGGCCGTCGTCCGCGACACCCCAGCCCGCCACATCAACCACTGCACCGGCGTATGGATCCCCCACCCCTCCCACCACCCCTCCGCCAACGCCTCCACCACCAGGCTCACCAGAGCACCATCAGCCGCGTTGCGCACCCCAGCCGCCCCCGCCACACGCGCCTCGAAGGCCTCCAACACCTCGTCCTGCCGCCGAGTCACCTCGAACACATCCATCAC
>CAZXRA010000229.1:0-6909 GCA_964643485.1 uncultured Iamiaceae bacterium
CGGCCTCGCGAAGGCGGATGTCGTCTTCACGCACTTCCTCAGCGCTACGGGCCCCCGGCTTGTTCTCGTCGGTGGCCGTCTTGAACTCCTTCTGGGCTTCGCCCAGCGACCGGGCGAGCTTGGGCAGCTTGGCCCCCCCGAAGAGCAGGAGGGCGATCAAGAGGATGATGATCAGCTCGGTCGGTCCCAAGTTCACGTCGACCACCCTACCCCTGCCGACCCGGAGATGACAGGCGGAGCGCGGGTTGGCCACCTGCCACACTCGCCCGGTGCTGGAGTGCGTGGTCAACGTCAGCGAGGGCCGGGACGCCGCCCTGTTGTCCCAGTTCGACCGCACCTGCGGCTCGGACCTGCTCGACCGTCACACCGATCCCGACCACCATCGGAGCGTGTTCACCCTGGTGGGGGAGGACGCACCGCGCCACCTGGCCCGAGCGGTGGTCGCCGGCCTCGACCTGCGCCGTCACCAGGGCGTCCACCCCCGCATCGGCGTGATGGACGTCGTGCCCTTCGTCCCCCTCCACGGCGCCTCGTTGGCCGACGCCCTGGCCGCTCGCGACCGCTACTGCACCTGGGCCGCTGACGAACTGGGGGTGCCCTGCTTCGCCTACGGGCCCGAACGCACCCTTCCCGAGGTGCGCCGATCGGCCTTCGTCGACCTGGCCCCGACGACCGGTCCCCCCACGCCCCACCCCACGGCGGGGGCCAGCGCCGTCGGGGCCCGAGAGGTGCTGGTGGCCTACAACCTGTGGCTGGCCCGGCCCGATCTGGCCCAGGCTCGGGCCATCGCCCGGGACCTCCGCTCCCCCGCCGTGCGGGCCCTGGGCCTCGCCGTGGGGGACGAGGTGCAGGTGTCGATGAACCTGGTGGCGCCCGACCACGTGGGCCCGGCCCAGGTGTGGGATGCCGTGGCGGCCCGAGCCGCCATCGCCCGGGCCGAGATCGTGGGGCTGGTGCCCGAGACCGTGCTGCGGGCCACGCCCCCCCACCGGTGGGCCGAGCTCGACCTGGCCGCGGACCGCACCATCGAAGCCCGACTGGGCCGGTGAGCGGTCAGGCGCCGCCGACGCCGGCGGCCGGCCCTTCCTCGGCGGCCCGGCGAGCCAAGGCCCGCTGGCGGCGGAGACGGCGGCGCTCGCGCTCGCTCATGCCCCCCCAGATGCCGAACTTCTCCCCATTGTCGAGGGCGTACTCGAGGCAGTCGGCCCGCACGACGCAGCCGCGGCAGACCTCCTTGGCCTCGCGCGTGGACGCGCCCCGCTCGGGGAAGAAGAGGTCGGGATCGACCCCCAGGCAGTTGGCGAGATCCTGCCAGCCTGGCTGTCCACTCGTGTCGTGGGAGATGTGCATCACAACCTCCTTGACCCCTGACGTTGCCAACGGCCCAATAGCACATGCGTAATTACAGTGGTGTGATCTTGACCCGTTCCGCCGCCGAGCGCAAGGGGCGGGCCATCTTCCTGGAGGTTCCCCGCCATGGATGACCTGGTCACCGGCCCGGATGGCCATGCCCGCTGTGGATGGGCCGGCACCGACCCGCTCTACGTCGCCTACCACGACGACGAGTGGGGCCGGCCCGTCACCGACGACACCCGCCTCTTCGAGAAGCTCTGCCTGGAGGGCTTCCAGGCCGGGCTGAGCTGGATCACCATCCTGCGCAAGCGGCCCGCCTTCCGCGAGGCCTTCGCCGGCTTCGACATGCCCACCGTCGCCGCCTACACCGAGGCCGACGTGGAGCGCCTGCTGGGCGACGCCGGCATCGTCCGGCACCGGGGGAAGATCACCGCCGCCATCGCCAACGCGTCGCGGGCCCTGGAGCTGATCGACGAGGCGGGGTCGCTGTCGGCCCACGTCCGCACCTTCACCTCCGAGCCCCACCCCCGCCCCCGGGCCCTCTCGGAGATCCCGGCGACGACAGCGGCGTCGACCGCCCTGAGCAAGGACCTGAAGCGCCGGGGCTGGCGCTTCGTCGGGCCCACCACCGTCTACGCCTTCATGCAGGCCATGGGGCTGGTCGACGACCACGTCGCCGGCTGCTGGGTCGTCGACGACTGATGTCTCATCCCGCCCGGCGTCGGGAGATCTCGCGGCGCTGGGTGATGAAGTCGACGAGCACGTAGTCACCCAGGGTCTCGGGCGTGGTGAAGAAGGCCCGGCCCCGGTTCAGCTCGGTGAGCTTCTCGATGAAACGCTGGAGGTAGGGCGTGGCGTCGAGCATGAAGGTGTTGATGCGGATCCCCTCCCGGGTGGCCCGCACCACCTCCGAGAGGGTGGCGTCGATGGTCTCCTGCACCGGCGGGTAGTGGAACACCGGGTTGCCGGCCGGGGTGAGGTGGGCCGTGGGCTCGCCGTCGGTGACCATGATGATCTGCCGGGTGCCGCCCCGGCCGGCCAGCATCTTGCGGGCCAGCATGAACCCGTGCTGCATGTTGGTGCCGTACACGAAGTCCCACGACACCTCCGGTAGCTCGTGGGCCTCGATGGTGCGGGCCACCTCGCTGAAGCCCACCAGGCCCAGGTAGTCCCGCGGGTACTGGGTGGAGATGAGGTGGTGGAGGGCCATGGCCACCTTCTTGGCCGGCAGGAAGTTGTCGCGCATGGGCATCGACAGCGACAGGTCGACCATCAGCACCGTCGACGCCCGGGTGGTGTGCTCGGTGCGCTCCACCTCGAAGTCGTCGGGGGTGAGCGTCACCGGCGTCCCCCCGCCCTGGCGGGCCAGGGCGTTCCGGATGGTGCGCTCGATGTGGAGATGGAAGGGGTCGCCGAACTCGTAGGGCTTGGTGTCGTCGGAACGCTCGTGCCCGGGGCCGGTGCGGTCGGTCTGATGCCGGCCGAGCTGGTGCGGGTCGAGGCGCCGGAAGATGTCGCGCAGGGCGTTGCGGCCGATGCGGCGCAGGCCGTGTGGCGTGAGCTCCAAGCGGCCCTCGCGCTGCTCGATGAGGCCGGCCTCGGTGAGCATCTCCACCAGGTCGCCCATGCGCTCCAGGCTGTCGGCCGCCTCGTCGCCGAGGAGCTGTCGGGCCCGTTCCAGGTCGACATCGGCCAGGGCGCCGGGGGCCGAGGCCCGGGTGAGGAGCTGCTCGAGCTGGTCGAGGTCGCCCAGCTCGTCCATGAGGCCGGCCGCCTCGGCGAAGCTCAGCGGGTCGGTGCCGCTGAAGTCGTAGCGCCGACCCCACCCGGCATCGGGGAAGAGGGAGCGCAGGTTGGCGCCGAGCTGGTCCATCTGCCAGCGCAGGTCGAGGTCGTCGAGGAGCGACTCGGACAGGGCCTGGAGCTGGGCCCGCTGCTCGGGCGACATCGAGGCCAACATCGACTGCATGGCCGCCATGCGCCGGGCCATGGCTTCCAGGAGCTCGTCCAGGTTGCGGGGGTTCTCGGGGAACATGTCGCCGAAGCGCTCCATGAACGCGTCGAAGTCGGGCTCCTGGCCGGCGGCCCGCTGGGCCAGCATCTCGTTGAGGGCGGCGAGCATGTCCTTGATCCGGGCCATCTGCTCCGGGTCGGGGTCGCTCATGGCCTGGGACATGCCCTGGAACCACGACTGCACCATCTCCTGGCGCAGCTCGTCGAGGAGGGCGTCGAAGGCGTCACGGGCCTCGTCGGAGGTGAAGTCGTGCTGCTGGAGGGCCCGGACCTGGCCGGCCAGGTCGGGGGGCAGGGCGGCCAGGTCGTCGCGCCGTTGCCGGGCCACCTCCTCGGTGAGCTCTCGGCGCCGCTCGTCGCCCGACTCGGCCGCCTCCTGCTCGAAGGCGTCGATGGCCTGGGCGTCCTGCTCGATCACGTCGCGGAGCCGGCGGGCGATGTCCTCGTAGGCGCCGCCCAGGTCGTGCTGCTCCAGCCGCTCGCGCCGGGCCTCGCGCAGGCGCTCCAGCATCTCCCGCAGGCCCTGGACCCGCTCGCCGGCCCGGTCGTCGAAGCCCTGCTGCATCAGGCGGCGGAGGGCGGCGGCCAGGTCGCCGTGGTACAGCAGGTCGTCGGTGACCTCGCCGAGGAGGTCGTCGGCGTCGAAGTCGAACCCCTTCTGGCTGCCGTCCCAACGGGAGTAGCGGAAGCTCGACGTCACCGGGGGAACGCTACCCGTGCCCCGCCCGAACTGGCCCGCGTTCTGGCCGCCCGAGCCACCCATGTCGTCGCCACTTCGGTTCTCCTCTGAGAACTGGCCCGCGTTCTGGTCGTGGGAACGACCGAAACGCGGGCCAGTTCGACGGGGGGAGGGCCAACGCGGCGATGATGGCGGCGTGACCGCCGACGCCCCCGCGCCGCCCGCCCGGGCGGGTGCGGCCGACGCCCCGCGCGGCGTCGGCCGCGGGTGGATCGTCGCCGGCGCCTTCGTTGCGCTGGCCCTCGTGCCCCTGACGCTCCTCGGCCCAGGCACCGACCTGGACGTGGGCGCCGTCCTCCACTCGGGCCGGGGGATCATGGAGGGCACCTACGCGCCCAGCCGCAACCCGGGGGCTCCGGTCCACGAGGCGGCCACCGGCGCCCTCCAGTGGGTGGCGGGCACCGTCGGACCCAACCTCGGTTCCCTGGCCGCCGGCGTCGCCCTCACCGTTCTCCTCGCCCTGCTCCTCCGCCGCGAGGGCGTCGGCCGGATCGGGCTCTCGGTGGCCGTGGTGGTGGCCAACCCGTGGTTCCTGGCCTCGGCCACCTCGACCGTCGACTTCCTGTGGGCCCTGGCCTTCTGGGTCGGAGCCGCCCTCGTGCTCCGTACCCGGCCCTGCCTTCGGGGGGCGGCGACGGCCGGGGTGCTGGCCGGCTTGGCCATCGGCTGCCGCTCCTCCACTGCCTTCCTCGTGGGCGGTCTGGTCGTGGCCCAAGCCCTCGACCGGTCCGACCCGGACGACGACGCTCCCCTCGGAGGACCCTCGGCGATGGCGCGGGCCCTCGTCCTCGCCGCCGTGGCCGCTGGGGTCGGCCTGCTCCTGTTCCTCCCCGCCTTCCTCTCGGCCGACGCTTCCCTCGCCTTCGCCCAGAACGACGTCCCGTCCTCGTCGGCCTTCGTCCAGCTCGGACGGTTCCTGGCCAAGGATCTCTACTTCGTCGGACCCTTCGCCGCCGTCGTCCTCCTGCTCTGCCTCCCCGCCCTGGGCCGGGTGCTGGTGCGGTGGCGGACCGACTGGCTGGTGCGCCTGGGCGTCCTGACCGTGGTGCTGTCCCAGCTCCTCTTCCTGCGCTTCCCGTGGAAGATGGGCCACCTGCTCCCCACCCTCGTCGGCCTGGCCCTGGTGCTCGCCCGGGCGTTGGGCGACCGGCCCCGGCTGCTCACCGCCCTGGTCGTGGCCCAGCTCCTCTACGCCGTGGTGAACGTGCAGCTCGTCGCCCCCGATCGCCCCAACGCGGCCACCGGCGGACGGGCCACCTTCTCCCCCGGCTGGGGGGCGCTGGTCGTCGACGTGCAGTGCCGGGCCGACGACCCCGACGCCTGGGAGGGCCCGGGCATCGCCCGCCTCGAAGCGGCCTGGGACTGCGCCAAGCCCTGGGCCCGGTGATCGGCCTCTAGCGCGAGCGGTAGGTGGCCCGGGCGCCGACGGAGTCCTTGTTGAGGCGCTTGGAGAGGTGGAGGCCCTCCAGCACCAGCTCGGCCGCGCTGGCCCGCTCGGCCGGCCCGGCCCCCGCGCCGGCCAGCTCGTCGACGACCTCGGCCAGGCCGGGGCGCTCAGCCCGGCGGGCCTCGTAGTCGGCCACGGTGACGTCCTCCCCCACGTGCAGCACCTCGCCGTCGTCGAAGCCGTCGACCACCGACCCGGCCGCCCCCATGCCCACCCGGTCACGGAAGACGGTGAGCACGGCCTGGCGGAGCAGCTTCTCGACGATCTCACCCTCGCGGCCCTCCTCGAAGGACTCGATCTCCACCTTGCCCATGGTGGAGGCGGCCAGGGCGTCGAGGTCGCTGACCCGGGGGGCCACGACGTCCTCCCCGAGGCGCAGGGCCCGGCGGACGGCGTTGGCCACCAGGGTCTCCCGGTTGGTGACGGTGAGCCGCACCGACACCCCGGAGCGCTGGCTGATGTTGCCGGACTGCCGGGCCAGGTGGGTGAAGGTGGCGACGATCTCGTCCATCCAGTCGGGCACCCGCACCTCGACGCCCTCCACCTGGAAGGGCCGAGCCTCCATCTGGGCGATGGCCACCTCGGTGGCCACCTCCAGGGGGTAGTGGGTGCGGATCTGGGCCCCGAACCGGTCCTTCAGGGGCGTGATGATGCGGCCCCGGTTCGTGTAGTCCTCGGGGTTGGCCGAGGCCACGAGCAGCACGTCGAGGGGGAGGCGGACCTTGTAGCCCCGCACCTGGATGTCGCGCTCCTCCAGGACGTTGAGCAGGCCCACCTGGATGCGCTCGGACAGGTCGGGCAGCTCGTTGATGGCGAAGATGCCCCGGTTGGTGCGGGGCACCAGGCCGTAGTGGAGGGTGAGCTCGTCGGCCAGGTAGCGCCCCTCGGCCACCTTGATGGGGTCGACCTCGCCGATCAGGTCGGCGATGGAGGTGTCGGGCGTGGCCAGCTTCTCCCCGAAGCGGTCGTCGCGGTGCACCCACTCCAGGGGTGTGTCGTCGCCCTTGTCGGCCACCAGGTCGCGGCCGTGGCGGGACACCGGGTGGTACGGGTCGTCGAGGATCTCGCTGCCGGCCACGATGGGCAGCCACTCGTCGAGCAGCGCCGTGAGGGAGCGGATCATGCGGGTCTTGGCCTGGCCCCGCTCCCCCAGGAACACGATGTCGTGCCCGGCCAGGAGGGCGTTCTCCAACTGGGGCAGGACGGTGTCCTCGTAGCCCATCACCCCCTCGACGAGCGGCTCGCCCGCCCGCAGCCGGGCCAGGGCGTTGCGCTGGACCTCCGGCGTCACGGGCACCGAGCGCCAGCCCGACGCGCGCAGCTGGCCGAGGGTGGCGGGACGAGCCGACATGCCGGC
>CAZXRA010000230.1:0-22708 GCA_964643485.1 uncultured Iamiaceae bacterium
CGGCGGCGAACAGGTCCTCGGGCACCGGCCGAGGGTATCCGCCCGGTCGTCGGATCAGGGGCGGCTCATCGGGCGTCCCACTCCGAGAAGCCGGAGTAGTAGGCCACGTCGCGAGCCGTCGTCGTGGCGACATGGTCGTCACTGCGGAAGGCGAAGTCGGGCCGGTAGCCCTGAACGAGGCGCTCCACGTCGGCCAC
The DNA here is from genome assembly GCA_964643485.1 of uncultured Iamiaceae bacterium. GTDB lineage: Bacteria > Actinomycetota > Acidimicrobiia > Acidimicrobiales > Iamiaceae > Iamia. The sequence goes on from CAZXRA010000230.1 coordinate 198, forward strand.
GAGGATGGCGTCCAGGCCGTCGGCGAACAGCGGGGCGTCCGGCTCCAGGTCGACGCGATCCACCCCCAGGACGGCGGCGAGCTCGTGTCGCCAGCGCCGGAAGGCCTCCTCATCCACGCGTCGGGCTCATCCCGATGAGCCGGCGCATCTCGTCCTCGCGGCGGAGCCAGTCGTCCCGGTCGAAGGCGATGACGTAGAGGTCCCAGTAGTGATCGTCCCACGTGATGTGCTGTCGCAGTCGGCCCTCCAGCCGGAAGTGCCGACCCTCCCCCCGGGCGATCGACCCCCAGGCGAACTCGGGGACCTCGGCACAGAGCTTGCGCACGCCCAGGCGGGTGTAGGCCGTGAGGACGCAGGCGCCGACCGCCTCGACGACCCGAGCCGACCGCAGGCCGGGCGGGGCGACCATCTGGAGGTGGGCGACGCCGGTGAGGCGGTCGTGGTCACGGACGCCGACGAGGCCGATCCGCTCGCCGTCGGCCCGGGACGTCACGGCGTAGGCCTGCTGGTAGCGGGCCATGTCGTCCCGGTAGTCGGCCTCCGAGGGGTGCTCGCCCCGGAACCGCCACTTCGTCCGCGACCCGTCGGCCAGCTCGATGGTCCGCAACCACGAGGCGTCCGCCGGAGCGACCGCCCGCAGGTGGGTGGACCGGGTGTAGATGGCCCGGCCCTCAGGAGGTGATGACCGTGCTCTGGGTCATGATCTGGGCCTGGTTGATCTGGGTGAAGCAGGTGCCGTGGGTGCCCTCCCCGTAGGGGATGGGGCTCGTGTCGTTGCCGGTGATCGTGCCGGCCGCGCCCAGGCCGAACACCGTGTCCCAGTAGACGGGGCCCCCGCTGTCCCCGCCCTGGGCCAGGGCCCGATTCCCCCAGACGCACGACAGGTGCTTGCGCCAGCCGTCACCCGCGGCGCCGTAGTAGTTCACCCGGTCGACGATGTCGATGGTGCCGCACTTCTCCGTCTCCGAACCCCCGAGGCCCAGCAACTCGAAGGCGGTCACCGCCCCGCCGAAGCACACGTAGCGGCCCTCTCCCGGCTGCGGGGTCCCGGCCGGGATCACCCGCTGGTCGTAGTGGCGCCACGTCTTGTTGTTGACCGAGCCACCCTCGATGAGCATGGCGTCGACGGTGGCCGAGCCCATCGTGGCCCCGGGCGGGATCGTCGAGCCGTCCGACTCGCCGATGTAGAGGTTGGCGCCGGCGTAGTACTTGGCCTCGCCGCAGTGCCCGGCCCCGAGGAAGCGCCGCGTGCCGTTCTTGAGGACGGGCCAGCCCGAGGTGCAGCTGCCGCCGGTGTCCTTGGTGACGAGGTTGCCCCCGTTGAAGGGGGCGACGTCGGTCCAGCGGTTGGCGAAGGTCTCGCCGATGCGGTGGTCGACCTGCTGGACGAACAGCCGGTCGACGGCCTCCTGGCCCCCGAGCCCCGCCGTGAGGGCATCTCGAGCGGTGTCGCCGTCGACGCCGACGACGCCGATCGTGACCTGGCCCAGGCGGTCGACGACGCCGATCGAGACGATGGAGCCCTCCGTCCCCGGGAGGCGGGCGTCGGCGAAGGACTCGATCACCGCGGCCTCCAGCTCCAGCAGGTCGTCGCGGGCCCACTCGCTGGCCTGCACCACGTAGTCGGACGGGCCGAAGCCGAACTCGGCGGCTACCTCAGCCAGCTCGGCATCAGCGGGGGCCTGACCTCCCTGGAAGAGGAGGACGGCGACCTGGCTCTCCTCGACGAAGAAACCGCCGAAGGCGGGGTAGCGGGCCGTCAGGGCGTCACGCAGCTCCAGGTCGCGCGGCGCGCCCTCCTGGAAGGCGCGGATCGCGTCCTCGGACATCGGGTCCTGCACCGGACCATCGTCGGCCCCGACGAGGCCGTCGGGCATCCCCGTCGCCACCAACGTGGCCGCCACCGAACCCGCGACCAGACGTGCCTTCGAACGCTTCATGCGCCACTCCCGCTCTTGATCCCACCAAACTGTGCCGAGGGCGAACGTACAGGACAGCATCGGATCTGGCGAGCTTGGCGGGTGGTGCCGCCATCACCTGACGAGGAGGTGTCCTTCAGGTGGACGGCGGTAGGGCGCGCAGGCCGAGATCGGCGAGCTGGGCCGGCTCGACCGCCGTGGGGGCACCGGTCATGGGATCGGTGCCCGACTGGGGCTTGGGGAAGGCGATGACCTCGCGGCTGTTGCCCGCCCCGGCCAGGAGGGCCACCAGGCGGTCGACGCCGACGGCGACGCCACCGTGGGGCGGGGCGCCGTAGCGGAACGGGTTGAGGAAGAACCCGAAGCGCCGGTCGGCCTCCTCCTCGGAGATGCCGAGCAGGCGGAAGATGCGGCCCTGCAGGTCGGGCTCGTGGATCCGGATCGACCCCGACCCCAGCTCCCAGCCGTTGAGCACCAGGTCGTAGGCCTTCGACCGCACGGCCATGGGATCGGACTCCAGGCGGTCGAGGTCGTCGGGGTGCGGGTGGGTGAACGGGTGGTGGGCAGGTTGGGGGTTCCCGGCGTCGTCCCGGCCCACGAACATGGGGAAGTCGACGACCCACACGTAGCGGTACGGGCCCTCGTGCACCGGGGGGCGGCCCAGGTCGTTGCGGAGCACGCCCAGCACCTCGCAGGTGCGCTCCCACTCGTCGGCCACGACGAGGAGCAGGTCGCCGGCCTCGGCCCCGAGGGCGGCCACCAGGCCCGCCTTCTCGTCGTCGGAGAGGAACTTGGCCACCGGGGAGGCCAGCTCGCCGCCGGGCTCGACCTTCATCCACACCAGGCCCTTGGCCCCGACCGACTTGGCCCGGTCGGTGAGGGCATCGAGCTTGTTGCGACCGTGGGCCTCGGCCCCGCCCGGCACCCGGATGCCCTTGATGGAAGGGGCCTTGAAGGCGTTGAAGCCCGTCTCGGCGAACACCGCGGTCAGCTCGACCAGCTCCAGGCCGAACCGCAGGTCGGGCTTGTCGCTGCCGTAGCGGTCCATGGCCTCGTGCCAGGTGATCTGCTCGATCTCGGGTGGCCGCTCCCCCGTCACTGCCTCGGCCGCGTCCATGACGGCGTCCGACACGAAGCGCAGCACGTCGTCCTGGGTGACGAAGCTGGCCTCCATGTCGAGCTGCATGAACTCGTACTGGCGGTCGGCCCGCAGATCCTCGTCGCGGAGGCAGCGGGCGATTTGGAAGTAGCGGTCGACGCCGCCGACCATGAGGAGCTGCTTGTAGAGCTGGGGGCTCTGGGGCAGGGCGTAGGCCGCCCCCGGGCGCTGGCGGCTGGGGACGAGGAACTCCCGGGCCCCCTCCGGCGTCGAGGGCATGAGCATCGGCGTCTCGACCTCGACGAAGCCCTGGGCCTCCATGGAGCGCCGGACGGCCGAGTTCACGGCCGAACGCACCCGGAGGTTGCGCTGCATCCGCTCGCGGCGCAGGTCGAGGTAGCGGTGGCGGAGGCGGACGGTCTCGTCCACGTCGTCGGCCCGGTCGTCGATGGGGAAGGGCGGGGGCTCGGCCACCGACAGCACCTCGACGGTGCAGTCCTGCACCTCCACCTCGCCGGTGGGGAGCTTCGGGTTGACGGTGCCCTCGGGGCGGGGCCGCACGGTGCCGGTGATGCGCACGACGTACTCGCTGCGGATGTCGACGGAGCCGTCGACCACGCACTGGACCACGCCGGTGTGGTCCCGCAGGTCGACGAAGGCCAGGTGCTCGCCGTGCTCCCGCCGGCGCGCCACCCAGCCGCACACCGAGACCTCCCGGTCGACGTGCTCGGTGCGGACCTCGCCGCAGTAGACGGTGCGCAGGCCGACGGCCTCAGGCATGGGACGTGCTCTCTCTCGATGTCAGGGCGGCGACCAGGTCGGCCCGGGGGATGGTGCGCTGCTCGGCGCCGAACTCACCACGCAGGGGCCGGAGGGTGACCACCCCGTCGGCCACCTCCTGCTCGCCGACGATGACGGCCACCTCGGCCCCGGAGCGGTCGGCCACCTTCATCTGGGCCCGCATGGACCGCCCGTCGAAGGCCCGGTCGACGCGGAGGCCGGCCCGGCGCAGGTCGCGGGTGATGTCGCGGGCGTGCTGGCCGCCGGCCACGTCGACCACGAAGGCGTCGAGTCCCGGAGCCGCCACCGGCCCGGCGGCCTCGGCATCACAGGCCAGGAGGACGCGCTCGATGCCCGAGCCGAAGCCGATCCCGGGCGTGGGTGGCCCGCCCAGATCCTCGGCCAGGCCGTCGTAGCGGCCGCCGCCGAGGATGGTGCTCTGGGCCGCGTCGATGGCCTCGCTCTGCATCTCGAAGGTGGTGTGGGTGTAGTAGTCGAGGCCCCGAACCAAGCGGTGGTCGCGGATGTAATCGATGCCGGCCGCGCCCAGCCCCTCCTCGACCCGGGCCATGTGAGTGAGCGACTCCTCGGAGAGCGAGTCGGTGATGCGGGGGGCATCGGCCACGGTGGCCTGCGTGGCCGGACGCTTGCTGTCGAGCACCCGGAGCGGGTTGGTGGCCACCTTGGCCCGGTCGTCCTCAGCCAGGGCATCGGCGCGGTCAGCCAACCAGGCCCGCAGCACCTCGGTGTAGGCGGCCCGGTCGGCCCGGGTGCCCATGCTGTTGACCACCACGGTGAAGCGACGCAGCCCCAGGGCCCGGAGGTAGTCGTGCCCGAGGGTGATGACCTCGACGTCGAGGTCGGGGTCGGCCGACCCCAGGGCCTCCACCCCCACCTGATGGTGCTGGCGCAGGCGGCCGGACTGGGGCTGTTCGTAGCGGAAGCAGGGCGTGGCGTACCACGCCTTCCACGGCGTGGGCGGTCGGTGCTGGACGAAGGCCCGCACCACCGAGGCCGTCCCCTCGGGCCGCAGGGCGACGTGCCGGTCGCCCTTGTCGTGGAAGTCGTACATCTCCTTGGTGACGACATCGGTGCCCTCGCCCAGGCGCCGGAAGACGGCGATGTCCTCGAACATCGGCGTCTGCACCAGGCCGTAGCCCGAGGCCGCGGCCAGGCCGGCGAAGGTGGCCAGCAGCTCCTGCCACCGGTCCGACTCGGGGGCCAGCACGTCCTGCGTGCCCTTCGGCGCACGGAAGGAAGGTCGCTCGGCCACGGCGGGCGAGGCTAGCGGTCGCCCCCGATCGCCCCGGCCTCGGTTGCCGCCTCTAGCGGCCCATCTCCTCTACCAGGGCCCGGCAGAAGACAGGCAGGTCGTCGGGCTTGCGGCTGCTGATGAGCGGGCCCGGCCCCTCCCGGTCGACCACCAGCTCCTCGTCGACCCAGTCGGCCCCGGCGTTGGTGAGGTCGGTGGACAGGCTGGGCCAGCTCGTGATGCGGCGACCGTCGGCCACGCCGGCGTCGATGAGGGTCCAGGGCCCGTGGCAGATGACGGCCACGGGCGTGCCGGCGTCGGCCGTCTCGCGGACGAAGCGGACGGCCTCGGGCACGCCACGGAGCTGATCGGGGTTGGCCACACCCCCGGGGAGGACGAGGCCGTCATAGTCGGAGGGATCGGCGTCGCCCACCGCCCGATCCACCTCGAAGGTGTCGGCCTTGTCCAGGTGGTCGAAGGCCTGGACCTTCCCGGTCTCGGGGGCGAGCAGCTCCGGCGTCCCCCCGGCCGCCTCCACCGCCTTCCACGGCTCGGTCAGCTCCACCTGCTCGATCCCCTCCATGGCCACGAGGAAGGCGATCTTCTTGTCGGTCAGAGCGGGCATCGTGGACCTCCACGATCGTCGGTCGGGAACCCGACTCCGCTACCCGAGCCCGCGGCCGCCAAGCACGGATCGGGTCAGAGCCAGTGCCCCTGGTCGATCAGCGCTGGTTCCCCCGTCCCGGCATGACCCGGTAGGCCTCGAAGACCCCGTCGATGCCCCGGACGGAGCGCAGCACCGACTCCAGGTGCGACGGGTCGCCCAGCTCCACGTCGAAGCGCATGATGGTGACCCGGTCGGCCCCCATGCGGGAGTCGCAGGCCAGGATGTTGATGTTGTGGTCGGCGAAGGCCGACGACGTGTCGCCCAGCAGGCGGGGCCGGTCGAGAGCCTTGATCTCCACCCCGGCGGTGAAGGTGCCGGAGCCGGCACCGTCCCACTCCACCTCGATGAGACGCCCCCCCTGGCTCATCGAGAGCGACACGGCATTGGCGCAATCGGTGCGGTGCACTGAGACGCCCCGGCCTCGGGTGACGAAGCCCATGATCTCGTCGCCCGGCATCGGCGTGCAGCACTTGGCCAGGCGCACCATGAGGTCGTCGAGGCCCTCGACGTGGACGCCGATGGTGTCGCGGCCCGGGCGGGGGCGGCGCGGGGTGCGCACCGTGGCGGGGAGCTGGTCCTCCTCCTCCGGGTCGCCGCTGCGCAGGCGCTTGGCGATGCGGCTGGCCACCGACTCAGGTGAGACGTGGTGCTCCCCGATGGCGGTGTAGAGGGCGTCGAGGTCGGCGTAGTTGATCTCCTCGGCCACCTCGGCCAGCAGGTGCTGGCTGACGTCGCGCACGGGGAGGCCCTCGCGGCGCAGGCCCTTGACCAGGTCGTCCCGCCCGGCGGCCAGGGCATCCTCCCGGCGCTCCCGGGAGAACCACTGGCGGATCTTGTTGGCCGCCCGCGGCGTCTTCACCATCTGCAGCCAGTCGCGCTTGGGGCCGGCGCCCTGGGTGCGGGAGGTAACGATCTCGCAGGTGTCGCCCGAGCGGAGCGGGTGGTCGAGCGACACCAGGCGCCCGTTGACCTTGGCCCCGGCGCAGGCATGGCCCACCTCGGTGTGCACGGCGTAGGCGAAGTCGATGGGGATGGCCCCGTTGGCCAGGGTGACGATCCGCCCCTTGGGGGTGAAGACGTAGACCTCGTCCTGGTCGAGATCGACCTTCAGGGCGTTGTAGAACAGCTCGGGGTCGGTGATCTCCTGCTGCCAGTCGACGATGCGGTTCAACCACACCATGGCGTCGGCATCGGCCCCCGACTCCTTGTAGGAGTAGTGGGCGGCCACGCCCACCTCAGCCCGGCCGTGCATCTCCCGGGTGCGGATCTGCACCTCCAGGGGCTTGCCCTGCGGCCCCACCACCGTGGTGTGCAGCGACTGGTACAGGTTGAACTTGGGGTGGGCGATGTAATCCTTGAACCGGCCCTGCACCGGCGTCCACGTGGCGTGGATGGAGCCCAGGGCCGCGTAGCAGTCCTTCACGTGGTCGACCAGCACCCGGATGCCGACCAGGTCGAAGATGTCGTCGAAGGCCCGCCCCTTCACGACCATCTTCTCGTAGATGCTCCAATAGTGCTTCGGGCGCCCGGTGACCTCGGCGTCGATCCGCAGCTCCTTGATGCGGTGCTGCACCTCCTCCAGCACCTGGAACAGATAGAGGTCGCGCTCCGGCGCCCGCATCGACACCATGTGGTCGATCTCGGCGTAGCGCTTGGGGTGCTGGGTGGCGAAGGCCAGATCCTCGAGCTGCTGGCGCAGATCCTGCATGCCCAGACGGTGGGCCAGCGGGGCGTAGACGTCGAGGGTCTCCCGGGCGATGCGCTGCTGCTTCCACTCCGGCAGGGCGGCCAGGGTGCGCATGTTGTGGAGGCGGTCGGCCAACTTGATGATGATGACCCGCAGGTCGCGGGCCATGGCCACCAGCACCTTGCGCACCGTGGCCGCCTGCTGGGCCTCCTTCGAGTCGAAGTTCAGCCGCTCGATCTTGGTGACGCCGTCGACCAGGTGGCGGACTTGCGACCCGAACTCTCTCTCCACGTCGGCCAGCGACATGGCCGTGTCCTCCACCGCGTCGTGGAGGAGGGCGGCGGCGATGGTGACGTCGTCCAGGCCCAGGTCGGCGACGATGCGGGCCACGGCCAGCGGGTGGGTGACGTAGGCCTCGCCCGAGCGGCGCACCTGTCCGGCGTGGGCGACCTTGGCCGCGTCGTAGGCCTGGGCGATGAGGGCGGTGGAGCCCTTGGGGTGCCGGGCCCGGAAGTCCTCCAGCAGCGGCGCCAGCACCTCGTCCCGGGGCGCGGCCGACCGCCTCCACGGCAGCACCCGATCGACGGTCGGCATGGCCGCCATCATGCCCCGTGGCGGGGCACTTGCCTCGCCTCAGAACCCGGGCGGGCAGGTGATCGCGGGCCTTCAGCTCTGACCCAGCACCGGCACGGGTTCTGAGCCCTCGTCGGCTGCGCCTCCGAGAAGCCACTGTGTTGCCTTCGAGAGAGCTCGCCTATCGGCTCGCCCTCTCAGTGATGTGGGCTCAGCGCCGCTTGCCCTGCTTGCGGGGTCGAGGCGGATGGGTCCGCAGGGTCGAGGTGCCGACCTTGCCGCTGGTGGGCCGGGTGGGCGGCGGACGGCGGGGCGTCGACGGCGCCTCCCCCCCGTCGGCCGTGCCGTCGCCCTCCTCCCGGTCCCGGGCCGCGGCGGTCGGCAGCGGCCCCTCCTCGTCCCGCTCGGCCAGGCGCAGGCGCAGGGCCCGGTAGCGGGGCTCCCGCTCCTTCAGGATGGCCAGCAGCGGCGAGGCGATGAAGATCGACGAGTAGGCGCCCGACATCTGACCGATGAACAGGGCCAAGCCGAACTCCTGGAGCGTCGTGGCGCCTAGGGCCAGGGAGCCGACGAGCAGCACCGACATGATGGGGAGGATGGCGGTGATCTGGGTGTTCAACGACCGCATCAGCACCTGGTTGAGGGACATGTCCACCATGGCGCTGTAGGTCATGCGGGCGTTGCCGGTGAGCAGGCGCGTGTTCTCGTTGACCCGGTCGAACACAACGATGCCGTCGTAGATCGAGAAGCCCAGGATGGTGAGGATGGCGATGACCGTGGCCGGCGTCACCGGGAGCTGGAGCAGGGCGTAGACGCCCACCACCACGAGGATGTCGTGCACCAGGGCGCCCAGGGTGGCGATGGCCATGCGGAACTCGAACCGGATCGTGATGTAGATCACGATGGCGATGAGGAAGAACACGAGAGCGCGCAGGGCCTTCTCGGAGATCTCCTGGCCCCACGAGGCGCCCACGGTGCTGACCACCACGTCCACGTCGCTCGTGCCCGTCAGCTCGGCGAGGGTGCGAACCACCTCGTCGTTGCGCTCCTGGCGCTCGGCGTCGGTGCCCTCCAGCTCGGGGGCCTGGATGCGGAGATCGTCGCCGACCTCCTGCACCTCGACCACCGAGAAGCCGATCTCCGCCATGGCCTCCTCGGCGTCGACGGTGCTGTGGCCGTTGGCCCGCACCTCCCACTGGGCCCCGCCGGTGAAGTCGATGCCCAGGTTCAGGCCTCCCCGCAGGGGCAGGGCGGCCAGGCCGACGACGATGACGATGCCGGACAACAGGAACCACAGCCGCTTCCGGGGGATGAAGCGGAACGCCGTCTCCCCGTGGTAGAGGCGGCGCATCAGGCCCCGCTTGGGGCCGGGCTGGTCGGCGACGGGACTGGTCACGATCGGACCCCCACGTGGGAGACCCCGCCGTCGGTGCGGCCCAGGCCGCGAGCGACGCCGAAGATCCGGTTCTCGGTGAAGAAGGAGCTGCGGGCCAGGAGGGCCACCATCGGCCGGTCGAAGCAGTAGGCCACGAACAGGTCGAGGACGACGGAGAGGCCGAGGAAGAAGGCGAACCCTCGCACCGCCCCCACCGTCAGGTACCAGAGGAGGACGGCACCCATCAGGGAGGCCAGGTCGGCGGTGAGGATGGTGCGGAAGGCGTCGCGGAAGCCCTTCTCCGTCGAGGCCCGCACCGACTTGCCCAGGCGGACCTCGTCCTTGAGCCGTTCGAAGTGCACCACGTAGGAGTCCACGGTGGTGCCCAAGGAGACGACGATGCCCACCACACCGGAGAGCGAGAGGGTGAGGCCCTGGCTGGCCGAGAGCCAGCACACCACCCCGTACATGAGGGCGCCCCACACGCCGAGGCCCATCACCACCACCACGCCGAGGGCCCGGTAGTAGACGAGGAGGTAGATGGCCACCGCGGCCAGGCCGATGATGCCGGCCAGCATGCCCGCCCGCAACGAGTCCTCGCCCAGGGTCGGTGACACCTGGCGCTCGGCGCTGCGGGTGAACTCCACGGGCAGGGCGCCGTAGCGCAGCTTGAGGGCCAGATCCTTGGCCGAGCTCTCCGTGAAGCCCGACGTGCCGCCACCACTGATGACGAAGTCGTCGTCGGCCAGGTTGAGGCTGTTCACCTCGGGGGCCGAGACGACCCGCCCGTCGAGGACGATGGCCAGCAGGCCGTGGCCCCCCTGACCCCCCGCCGGGCAGACGGAGGGATCGGCGTTGTAGCAGGAGTTGAAGAGGGTGTTGGCGGCGTCACGGTGGCGGCCCTTGATGCCGACCTTGACCGTCCAGGAGGACTGGCCGGCCGTGCCCAGCTCGGCCACGGCCTTGCTGAGGGCGTCGCCCTCGAAGCCGGGGGGGCCCAGGCTCATGCAGGCCCCTCCCTCCTCGCTGGGGAAGAGCTCGGGTGCAGCCGGGGCCGCGGGGGCGGCCGGATCAGCGGGCGCCGCCGGGTCGACGGGCACGGTGGTGGCACCCGGGGCCGTCGACGGCGGTGCTGTGGTGGCGCCCGGCTCCGTGGAGGGCGGGGCCGAGGTCGGAGCCGTGGTGCTGCTCTCGTCGGGGTTCTGGCGGCCCGGGATGGGGGCCCCGGCATTGTCGCCGTCGACGACGCCGCGGCCAGCCCCGGGGATACCGGCGCCTTCCTGGTCGCCGGCGGGGGCCGACGTCTCGGTGGGGACGGTGGTGGCCTCGGCGGGCGGCACCGTGGTGCTCCCGGCCGGCGCCGTCGTGGCGCTCGGATCGGCCGGAACGGTGGTGGCGCTCGGGTCGGCGGGGGTGGACGTCACTGTCGGGTCGGGGATGGCGGTGCAGGGCTCCTCGCCGGCCGCCTCGGCCTCCGGGGAGTAGATGCCGGCCGTCGAGGACAACACGGGCCGGAACTCGAGCTTGGCCGTGGTGCCGACCACCTCCTGGGCCCGGGCCCGGTCCTTCACGCCGGGCAGCTCGACCACCACGTCGTCGCCCTGGCGGGTCACCTCGGGCTCGGCCACGCCCAGGGCGTCGATGCGGCGGCGGATGATGTCCATGGCCTGGTCGATGGTGTCGCCGGCCGGGTTGCCCTCGGCCGTGAGCACCACCGAGAAGCCGCCCTGGAGGTCGAGGCCGAGCTGCGGGGTGCTGCGGTTGACCCCCACGATGGTGAGGGACAGGACGGCCAGCCCCAGGATGAGGGCCAGGGCCCCGAGGCCCCGGTTGCGCAGGCGGGTCAGCCGGCCCGTCTGCTGGAAGTAGTCGCGGAGAGCGAGGAGGAGGACGGCCAGCGGCAGACCGGCCCGCAGCACCCACCCCCAGAACGTCTCGGGCCAGCCGCTCAGGGCGTAGAAGACGCCGAGGGCGATGCAGACGACCACGACCAGGCCGAGCACGGCCCGCGACGTGGCGGTGCGGCGGCGACTCATGGAACGCGGTGGCCGTCAGCGGCCCGGGCGGCCGACGGTGGGGGTGATGCGAGAGGCGGGAGCGAGCAGCGCACGCAACGTCCTTACGGGTACGAGAAAGAGCGGCGAGACCCTAGTAGGCCGAGGCGGGGCGACCCATGTCACGCCGGTGGCGATCGTCACTCCCACGTGGCCAGCACCTCGGCCCGCCACGCCACCAGGCGGCCCTCCCGGACAGCCTCCGCCGTCCGGTCGACGAGGCGCAGGAGCCAGGCCACGTTGTGGAGGGTGAGGAGGCGGGCGGCCGACGGCTCCCCCACCTGGAGCAGGTGCCGGAGGTAGCCCCGCGACCAACGGGCGCACACCGGGCACGGGCAGGCCGGGTCGAGGGGCCCGGGATCGCGGGCGAAGCGGGCTTGGCGCAGGTTGAGCCGGCCGGCGTCGGTCAGCAGGGTGCCGTGCCGGGCCAGCCGGGTGGGCAGCACACAATCGAACATGTCGACGCCCAGGGCCACGGCCTCCACGATGCTGGCCGGATCGCCCACCCCCATGAGGTAGCGAGGCTGGTCCGGGGGGAGGACCTCCAGGGCGGCGGCCAGGACGGGGAGCATCTCGGCGCGGGACTCCCCCACCGACAGGCCGCCCACGGCGTAGCCGTCGAACCCGACGTCGGTGGTCCACCGGGCGCTGTCGCGCCGGAGGGCGGGGTCGATGCCCCCCTGGACGATCCCGTACTGGGCCTGGTCGACCCCACCGGCCGCCGGGGCCCCGTCGCCGGCCAGGAAGGCGGCTCGTCCCCGCTCGGCCCAGCGAGCGGTGCGCTCGGTCGCCTCCCGCACCTCCCGGTCAGGTGCCGGGAGCCCCGGGCAGATGTCGAGCACCATCTGGATGTCGGCCCCGATGTCGACCTGGATCGCCACCGCCCCCTCCGGGCTCAGGTGATGGCTGCTGCCGTCGTAGGTCGAACGGAAGGTGGCCCCCTCCTCGTCGACCTTCGGGGCCAGGGAGAAGACCTGGTAGCCCCCGGAGTCGGTGAGGGTGTGACCCTCCCACCCGCTGAAGCGACCCAGCCCGCCCAGCTCCCGCACCACGTCGGCCCCGGGCCGCAGCATCAGGTGGTAGGTGTTGGCCAGCACGACCGGGGGGCTCAGGTCGTCGAGGTCGGCAGCCGACAGGGCCCGCACCGAGCCGCGGGTGCCGACGGGCATGAAGGCCGGGACCGGGAAGCCCCCCCGGGGCGTCACCACCCGGCCCACCCGGGCCGCCCCGTCGGTGGCCGTCACCTCGACGTGGTGCCTCACGAGGATCGCCCCCACCGGGTGTCGAGCAGGCAGCAATCGCCGAAGCTGAGGAAGCGGTAGCCGTCGGCCAGAGCGGTGTCGTAGAGGGCCCGCCAGCGGGGGCCGACGACGGCGTCGACCAGCACCAGGAGCGACGAGCGGGGGACGTGGAAGTTGGTGAGCAGCCGGTCGACCAGGGCGAAGCGGTGGTCGCCGTGGATGTAGATGTCGGTGCGACCCTCCGCCTCGCCGGTGGTCGCCGCCGCCTCCAGGGCCCGTAGCACCGTGGTGCCCACCGCCGTGACCCTCCGGCCGTGGGCCCGGGCCCGGGCGCAGGCGTCGAGCACCTCGGGGGCCACACGGTAGGCCTCGGCGTGCATGACGTGATCCTCCACCCGCTCGGCGGCGATGGGCCGGAACGTGCCCAGGCCCACCCGCAGGTCCACCGCCTCCACCCGGATGCCCCGCTCCCGGCAGGCGTCGAGCACCCGCTCCGTCAGGTGGAGCCCGGCCGTCGGGGCGGCCACCGATCCCGGCTCCCGGGCGTAGACGGTCTGGTAGCGCTCGGGATCGGCCAGGGCCGTCCGGACGTACGGGGGCAGCGGCACCTCCCCGTGAGCCTCCAGAGCGGCCAGCTCGTCATCGACACCTGTCGTCCCGGTGTCGAGCGCCACCCGGCGCACTCCCTCCCCCAGCTCCTCCCCGACCGTCACGCCCAGGCCTCCGGCCCGTACGACGGTGCCAGGCGCCACCCGCCGGCTGGGGCGCACCAGGGCCCGCCACGTCCCCGTCGGCTCCCGCTCCAGGAGCAGCACCTCCACCGCGCCACCGCTGGCCTTCCGGGTGGCCAGGCGGGCCGGGATGACCCGGGTGTCGTTGACCACGAGCACGTCACCGGGGTCGAGGAGGCCCGGCAGGTCGCGGATGCCCCGATGGGCGGGCGACGCGCCGGGACCCCGGTCGACCAGCATCCGCGCCGCGTCACGAGGCTCCCGGGGGACCTGGGCGATGCGGTCGTCGGGCAGCGGGTAGGCGAAGGCCTCGATCGAGGTGCCCGCGTGGACGCTCACGGGGCGGTGGAGGAGCCGGCCACCGCGGCCAGGGCCTCCAGGGCCGCCCCCGCCAGCAGCCGGGCGCCGATGCCGATGGCCGCCTCGTCCACGTCGAAGCCCGGGGTGTGGATGTCGACGGGCTCGGCACCGGGAGCCGTCACCCCCAGGCGGATGAAGGCCCCCGGGGCGTCCTCGCAGAACCACGAGAAGTCTTCTCCCCCGGTGCTCTGGCGCGTGGGCCGCACCCGCGTCGCCCCCAAAACGCTCGCCGCCGCCCGCCCCATGATCTCCGTGGCCCAGGGGTCGTTGTCGACCGGCGGTGCTCCCACCCGGTGGTCGAGGGTCCACGTGGCGCCCCGCACGTCGGCCACGCTGGCGACCAGGCCGGGCAGCAGGCGGGCGGCCTGCTCCCACCCGTGGCGGCCCGTGGCCCGCAGCGAGCCCTGCAACACGGCCTTCGTGGGGATGACGTTGGGGGCGTCGCCGGCCCGGATCATGCCGAAGGTGAGGTTCACCCCGTCACGGGGGTCGGTGAGCCGGTCGAGGGCGGCGGGCAGGTCCACGGCCAACTGGGCCGCCACCTGGACGAGGTCGGCCGTGCGATGGGGCCGGGCCGTGTGCCCGCCCGGGCCGGCCAGGTGGATCTCCACCATGTCGGCGGCCGAGGTGATGGGGCCGGTCGACAGGCCGACCTGGCCCACGGAGAGCTGGGGGTCGCAGTGGAGGGCGAAGACAGCCGCCGCCCCGTCGACCGTGCCCGCCTCGGCCAGGGCCTTGGCCCCCGAGGGGATGGCCTCCTCGGCCGGCTGGAACACGACACGCACCCGCCCCGCCCCCGGGGGAAGGAGGCGGTGCAGGGCCAGGGTCGCCCCGACGGCGGCGGCGGCGTGGACGTCGTGGCCGCAGGCATGGCACAGCCCCGGCGTCTGCGAGCGGTAGGGAACGTCCTTCACGTCGGCCATGCGGAGGGCATCGATGTCGGCCCGGACGACCACCAGGGGGGTGCCGGCCGCGGCGGCATCACCCAGGTCGCAGAGGAGGCCGGTGGGCGTGGCCGCCGGCGTCGGCACCAGGCCCGCCGCCGTCAGCGCCGCCGCCAGCACCTCGGTGGTGCGGTGCTTCTCCCACGACGGCTCGGGGTGGGCGTGCAGGTCGCGGCGCAGGGCGATCAGCTCCGCCTCGATGGCGGCGACGGCGGCCGCCACCGCGGCGTGGTCGGGGGGGGCGAGGACGCTCACGGCACCGAGGGGAGCACGCCGGGGACGTCGGACGCCAGCTCGGCGACGAGCAGGTCGACCACGGGCTGCAGGCCGCCGGCACCCATGGCCCCGGGCGGCACCGCGGCCCGCTGGCGGGCGTAGCTGGCCCCCCCGGTGAGGATGCCCTCCACCCGGGCCAGCTCGGCCGGGCACCCCAACCGGTCGGCCGTGGGGGCCAGCTCGGCCACCAGGTCGCGCACGGCCTGGGCCACCGGCTGCTGCCCGCCCGCCTCGTCGACGATGATCTCGGCGTCGAGGCCGTGGCGCCCGACCCGCCACTTGTTCTGGCTCAGGATCCAGTTGGGGGGCCGGGGCGGGGCGGCGTCCCGGTCGAGGGCGGCATCGAGGTGGGCGACGAGGCATTGCCCCAGGGCGGCGACGGCGGTGATCTCGGAGAGGGTGGGGATGCCGTCGCACATGCGCAGCTCGACGGTGCCGAAGTCGGGATGGGGGCGGATGTCCCACCACACCTCCCGCACCGTGGAGATGGCGCCGGAGGTGACGAGGGTGTCCATGAAGTGCTCGAACTCCTCCCAACTCTCCAGGGGTGCGGGCAGCCCGGCCGTGGGCAGGCCCTCGAAGACCTTGGAGCGGGCCGAGGCCAGCCCGGTGTCGCGCCCCTCCCAGAAGGGGCTGGACGCGGTGAGGGCGAGGAAGTGGGGGATGTAGCCGGCCAGGGCGTTGGCGATGGCCACCGCCTTCTGCCGGCTGGTCACACCGACGTGGACGTGGACCCCGAAGATCTGGAGGCGCTGGGCCATCCACTGCATCTCGTCGAGGAGCAGGGCGTAGCGGGGGTCGGGGCTGACCTGCTGGTCGTGCCACGACGAGAACGGGTGGGTGCCGGAGCACAGGAGGGCCAGGCCCCGGCGCTCGGCTGCCGCCGCCACCTCGTCCAGGGTGGCCTGGAGGTCGGCCCGGGCCTCGGCTGCGGTGGCACAGATGCCGGTGATGATCTCGACGGTGCACTCGAAGAGCTCGTGCTTGGCCTTGGGGTGGATCCCGTCGGGATACGCCGCCCCCAACTCGGCCAGGATCGGCGTGGCCGCGCTCACCAGCTCGCCGGTGACGGCGTCGACCACCTCCAGCTCCACCTCGACCCCCAGGCTGGGCCCGGCCGAGCGGTTGAAGTCGATGTCCACCGGCCGGGAGCGTACGCGCTCAGCCGAACAAGCCAGGAGGTGGCGCCGAGTCGCCGGGGGCACCGCGGGGCGCGGTGAGGCCGAGGTGGGCCCAGGCCGCCGGGGTGGCCACCCGGCCCCGCGGGGTGCGCATGAGCAGGCCCTCGCGGATGAGGAAGGGCTCGTGGACGTCCTCGACCGTCTCGGTGGGCTCCGAGACGCTGATGGCCAGGGTGGAGAGCCCGACCGGTCCCCCGCCGAAGCGGGTGCACAGGGCGGTCAGCACGGCCCGGTCGACCTTGTCGAGGCCCCGCTCGTCCACCCCGAACACCGACAGGCCGCGGCGAGCCGCCTCCAGGTCGACGGCACCCGTGCCCCGGACGTCGGCGAAGTCGCGCACCCGGCGCAGGAGCCGGTTGGCGATGCGGGGGGTGCCCCGGGCCCGGCCGGCGATCTCCCGGGCCCCGTCAGGGTTGACCACGACGTCGAGGATGCTCGCCGTCCGGGTGACGATGGCCTGGAGGTCGTCGGGTTCGTAGTAGTCGAGGCGGGCGACGAGGCCGAAGCGGTCGCGCAGGGGGCCGGTGATGAGGCCGGTGCGGGTGGTGGCCCCGACGAGGGTGAAGCGGGGGACGTCGATGCGGATGGTGCGGGCGGCCGGACCCTTGCCCAGCACGATGTCGACCACGAAGTCCTCCATCGCCGGATAGAGCACCTCCTCGACGGCCCGGGAGAGGCGGTGGATCTCGTCGATGAAGAGGACGTCGCCGTCGGCGAGCTGGCTCAGGATGGCGGCCAGGTCGCCGGCCCGCTCCAGGGCGGGGCCCGACGTGACGTGCAGGGCCACGTCGACCTCGGCGGCGACGATGCCGGCCAGGGTGGTCTTGCCCAGGCCGGGGGGGCCGGCGAAGAGCAGGTGGTCGGCGGCCTGGCCCCGGCGGCGGGCCGCCTCCAGGATGATGCTCAGGTGCTCCTTGAGCTCGGACTGGCCCACGAAGTCGTCGAGGCGACGGGGCCGCAGCCCGGCCTCGGCCGCCTCCTCCCCGTCGGCCGGCTCCGGGGCGAGGAGGCGGTCGTCGTCATCGGGGGTCTCGCCCCCGAGCAACTCCTCCCTCACCGGGCCGCCACCATGCGCCGCAGGGCCTCACGCACCAGGGCCGACACGTCGTCGCCCTCCGGCAGGTCGCGGGTGGCCTCGGCGATCTCCTCGGGCCCGTAGCCCAGGGCGGCCAGGGCGTCACGCACGTCGGACCGCACCGAGGGTCCGGAGCCGTTGGCCGAGGATCCCGAGCCGGCCGCCACCGCGGCGGCCACGTCGCCGAGGGGCAGCTCCAGGCGGGACTTCAGCTCCACCAGGAGGCGGGCCGCCGTCTTCTTCCCCACCCCCGGCACCAGGCACAGGGCCGAGACGTCGTCGTCGGCCAGCACCCGGCGCAGGGCCAGCGGCTCGTGGACGGAGAGGATGGCCAGGGCGAGGGCAGGACCGACGCCGTGGGCCGAGATGAGGGCCTCGAAGGCGACCCGCTCGTCGCGGGAGGCGAAGCCGTAGAGCACCTGGGCGTCCTCCCGCACGTGGTGGTGCGTCCAGACGTGGACCTCGGCGCCCACGTCGCCCAGGCGGGCCGTCGTGGCCGGGCCGGCCTGCACCCGGTAGCCCACGCCGCCCACCTCGACCAGGAGCTCCCCGTCGGTGCCCCGCTCGACCAGGGTGCCCCGCAGCGATCCGATCATCCCGGCCATCGTCGCGCTCAGCCCCGGGCGGCGACGACGCGTCGCATGGGGGCGTGGGCCAGGTGGCACAGGGCGAGGGCGGCGGCGTCGGCGGCGTCGGCGGGACGGGGGGCGACGGCCAGGCCCAGCAGGGTCTGCACCATGCGACCCACCTGCTCCTTGTCGGCCGACCCGTCGCCCGCCACCGCCTGCTTCACCTCGTTCGGGGTGTACTGGACGACCTCGGCCCCGGCCCGGTGGGCCTCGGCCATGGCCAACCCGCTGGCCTGGCCGACGGACATGGCCGTGCGCACGTTCACCTGGAAGAAGACCCGCTCCACCGCCACGGCGTCGGGCCGGGTCTCGACGAGCAGGTCGCGCAGCTCGGCCTGGAGCTCGGCCAGGCGGGCGGGCAGGGGCGCCGCGGTGTCGGTGCGGATCACCCCGATGGCCCGGGCCCGGGGCCCCCGGGGACCCGCTTCCACGCAGGCGTAGCCGCAGCGGGAGAGCCCGGGGTCGATGCCGAGGACGAACATGGGTTCGGACTCTAGGCCGTGGCGCCCGTCCCGCCGCGGACGCCGGCAGCTCACGACGGGCCGGTGGCGGCCGATGGACCGGGGATGTCCACCGCCGCCTCTGCACCCGCGGCCGAGCCCGTCGTCGCCCTGCACGATGTGCGCCGCCGTTTCGCCCGCGTCGAGGCCCTCCGGGGCCTCTCGCTCACCGCCCCGCCCGGCAGCGTCACCGTGCTGCTCGGGCCCAACGGGGCGGGCAAGACCACGGCGATCCGCATGATCACCGGGGCCCTCGACACCGACACCGGCACCGTGCGGGTCTTCGGCCTCGACCCCTCCGTCCCCGCCCAGGGCGAGGAGGTGCGCCGCCGCTGCGGGGTGGTGTCGGCCAAGCCCGCCCTCTACGACCGCCTGTCCGGGTTGGACAACCTCCGCTATTCCGCCGAGCTCTACGGCCTGGGCTGGTCGACGGCCACCCGGGACCGGGTGCAGGAGGCGGCCACCCGCTTCGGCATCCAGGGCAGCCTCGATGCCCAGGTGGGCGGCTACTCGACGGGCATGAAGACCCGCCTGGCCCTGGCCCGCTCCGTGCTGCACCGTCCCGACCTGCTGCTCTTCGACGAGCCCACCTCCGGCCTCGACCCCGAGTCGAGCCAGGCCGTGCTCGGGATGATCAAGGAGATGGCGGCCGAGGGCACCACCGTGATCATGTGCACCCACCTGCTCCTGGAGGCCGAGGGCCTGGCCGAGCAGGTCGTGGTGATCGAGGGGGGCATCGACATCGCCTCCGGCCCGCCGGCCGAGCTGATCCGCCGCCACTGGCCCGACGACGCGGTGCGCCTGGGTGTCGAGGACCCCGCCCACCTCGGGAACCTGGCCGACCTGCCCGGCGTCCGCCGGGTGAGCGAGGTGCCCGGCGCTCCGGGTCAGATCGACGTGGACGTGGACGATCTGCGCCGCGTGCCCGAGCTCGTCCTGGCCCTCACCACCCGGGGAGCCCGCTTGACCCACGTGACACCCCACGAGCGCACCCTCGAAGAGCTGTACTTCGCCGTCCGCCGACCCCACCTGCCCCCGTCCACCACGGCGGGGCTGGCCCCCGAGGGAGTACCCGACGTGATCCGCACCGAGGAGGCGTCGGTCGCATGAGCTGGCACCGCGTCCGCATCGTCATCCGCACCGAGCTGAAGCAGCTGGCCCAGGCCAAGGACTTCTGGGGCCCCATGGTCGTGCTCGGCGGGCTCTTCTTCGTGGTGATCCCCACCATCCTGTTCCTGACCATCACCCGCATCGGTGACGTCGAGGTGGTCAACAAGGTCTCCAAGGCCGTCGACGTCCTCCCCCAGGGCGCCCAGGCGGCCATCCCCCAGGTGAGCGCCAGTGGCCGCACGTCCTACGCCCTGGCCGTCTTCCTCCTGGCCCCGGTGGCCATCGTCGTCCCTCTCACCATCTCCACCGCCGTGGGCGCGGCCAGCCTGGTGGGCGAGCGGGAGCGGGGCACCGGCGAGTTCCTGGCCCACTCCCCCGCTGCGGCCCGGGAGATCTATCTGGGCAAGGTGATCGCCAGCATCATCCCCGGCTACCTCACGACCTTCGTGGGCTTCGGCGCCTACTCGCTGATCGTCAACCTGCTCGTCGGCCCCGAGGTCGGCGGCTGGTTCTTCCCGACCGGCCAGTGGTGGATCATGGTTCTCTGGGTGCTGCCGCCGTTCCTGGCCATCACCCTGTCGATCGTGCTCCGTCTCTCGGCCCGGGTGCGCTCCACCGCCGCCGCCCAACAGGCATCGGGCCTGGTCACCCTGCCCCTGATCGGCGTGGCCTACGGCCAGGCCACCGGCTCCCTGTTCGGCGCGGCCAGCCTGGGCTGGTACCTGGGCGCCATCGCCTGGGTCATCGCCCTGGCCTCCCTCGCCCGGGGCATGAGCACCATCAAGCGCTCCCGCCTCCTCGGCGTCGCCGACGGCGTCTGACCCGGCGCGTCAGCCCGTGAGGGCGTCGATGGCGGCGACGATGTCGTCGGAGGGTTGGAAGGCCAGACCGGCCACGGCCCGGTGGATCCAGCCCACGGTGCCGTCGGGCCCGACCACGAACACCGAGCGCCGGTAGAAGCCGAGGGGACCGACGATCCCGTAGGTGTGGCCCACGGCCTTGTCCTCGTCGGCGAGGAGAGGGAAGGCGAAGCCGCCATTGGCGGCGGCGAAGGCCTCGTGGCTCTCCACCGACTGGGGGCTGATGGCCAGCACCCGGGCGCCCACGTGAGCGAAGGCCTCGATCTCGTCGGTGTAGCTGACGAGCTGCCGGGTGCAGACGGGCGTGCCGTCACCCGGGTAGAAGACGAGGACGACGGGCTGCCCCCGCAGGCCCGACAGGGTCCACGACCCGACCTCGCCCCCGTCCACCCCGGGCAGGGTGAAGTCGGGGGCCTCGTCTCCGATCCGGATGCTGGCCCGCTCGTGGTCCCCCCCGGACCCGTGGGTCACCCGACCTCCAACGCCGCGAACACGTCGTCGGCGATGTCGAGGTTGGCGTGCACGGCCTGCACGTCGTCGTTGTCCTCCAGGGTGTCGATGAGGGCCAGCACCGACTTGGCGTCGCCGGCCGATGTCAACGGCACCAGGTTGGCCGCCACCATCACCAGGTCGGACGACTCCACGGCGAAGCTCGCCTCCTCCAGGGTGGCGCGCACGGTGTGGAGGTCGGACGGCGGGGTGGTGATCCGCCACGCCGCACCGTCGTCGGCGATGTCCTCGGCCCCGGCGTCGAGGGCGGCCAGCATCAGCTCGTCCTCGTCGGCCGCCCGGTCGACGAGGAGCGACCCCTTGCGCTCGAACTGCCAGGCCACCGCCCCGGGCTCGGCCATGGAGCCGCCGGACCGGTTGAACACGGTGCGGATCTCCGACCCCGTGCGGTTGCGGTTGTCGGTGAGCACCTCGATCAGCACGGCCACACCGTGGGGGCCGTAGCCCTCGTAGGTGATCTGCTCGTAGGTGACGCCCTCCAGCTCGCCCGTGCCCCGCTTGACGGCCCGATCGATGGTGTCGAGGGGCACCGATGCGTCGCGCGCCTTCTGGTACATGGTGCGCAGCGTGGGGTTGGACTCCGGGTCACCGCCGCCCTGGCGGGCCGCCACCTCGACCTGGCGGATGAGCTTGGCGAAGAGCTTCCCGCGCCGGGCGTCCGCCGCGCCCTTCTTGTGCTTGATCGTCGCCCACTTGGAATGGCCGGACATCAGATCTCCTCGATGATGGACAGGAACAGGCGGTGGAGGCGCAGGTCGTCGGTGAGCTCCGGGTGGAACGATGCCACGATCGCCGTCTCTTGTCGGGCCAGGACGGGACGATCGC
Organism: uncultured Iamiaceae bacterium; assembly: GCA_964643485.1. Lineage (GTDB taxonomy): Bacteria > Actinomycetota > Acidimicrobiia > Acidimicrobiales > Iamiaceae > Iamia. The sequence goes on from CAZXRA010000230.1 coordinate 21,846, forward strand.
CCACCGACGCCAGCACCTCGACGTCGGGCCCGGCGGCTTCGATGATCGGTGCCCGGATGAACACCGCGTGGAAGGGCTCGTCCAAGCCGGCCACGTCCAGCTCGGCCTCGAAGGAGTCGACCTGGCGGCCGAAGGCGTTGCGGCGCACGGCGATGTCGACCACCCCCAGGCTGCGCTGGTCGGGGCGGCCGTCGTGCACCTCGCGGGCCAGCAGGATCATGCCGGCGCACGTGCCCAGCACGGGGAGGCCGGTGGCGAGGCGCTCGGCCAAAGGGTCGAGGAGGCCACTGGAGGCCAGCAGCATCGACATCGTCGTCGACTCCCCGCCCGGGAGGACGAGGGCGTCGACGGCGGCCAGGTCGGCCGGGGTGCGCACCTCGACCGGCGCGGTCCCGAGGGCCCGCAGGGCATCGACGTGGAGGGACACCGCCCCCTGCAGGGCGAGGACGCCGACTTTCAGGCTCACCAGCCCCGGTCGGCGAAGGTGGTCTCCAGGCCGGCGACCTCGAGGCCGGGCATGGCCGCCCCGAGGCCGCGGGACACCTTGGCCAGGATGGCCGCATCGCGGAAGTGGGTGGTGGCCTCGACGATGGCCTTGGCCCGCCGGGCCGGGTCGTCGGACTTGAAGATGCCCGAGCCGACGAAGGTGGCCTCAGCGCCGAGCTGCATGACCAGGGACGCGTCGGCCGGCGTGGCGATGCCGCCGGCGCAGAACAGGGGTACAGGCAGGGCGCCGGTCTCGGCCACCTCGGCGACCAGGTCAATCGGCGCCTGGAGCTGCTTGGCCCAGCCGTAGCGCTCAGCGGCGTCGGCCTGCGTCAGCCGGCGGATGTCGCCCAGGATCGAGCGCAGGTGGCGAACGG
>CAZXRA010000231.1:0-11535 GCA_964643485.1 uncultured Iamiaceae bacterium
CACCACGTCATCCACCGACCCGGCTGGATGCTCACCATGGACACCGACGCCACCCTCCACGTCACCAGCCCCGACGGCCGATGTCGCACCACCCGACCACCCCCACAAACCGCCGAACCCCTCGCCGCCTGAACCCGACACGGTGTCGTGGCACCATCGGCCTGGCCCCGGCGCCCCCACCGAGGCGGCCGCTCAAGCGACGAGCTGCAGGCCCCCGCACTCGATGCCGAGGGCGGTGACGTCGGCCCCGGGAGCCGAGATCCCGAGCATGTCCAGCAGAGGCTCGACCAGGCCGTCGACCGCCCCCAGCACCTGGGCGGCCAGGGCGTTGAGGCCGGGGAGGAGCAAGGTCAGGGCGCCGCCCAGGTTGACGCCAGCGGCAACGGCCGTCGGCGTCGGCAGGGTGACGTCGGACAGGTTGAGGTCCGGCGCCGGGACCGACACCGGTTGGCCCAGCCCCTCGGGGAGGGGGATCGACAGGGAGACCGCCGTGGGGTTCTGGCTCACCAGGGCCGAGCTGGCGATGTCAACCATGGTGACCAAGATCCGGACCCGAGACGCGAGGTTCACCGACGAACGCAGGAGGGAGGTGGCCACGTCGATGTCCACCCCCTGCTCCACACCACAGTCGATGCCGGTGATCGTCGCTCGCGACGGGGCTGCCTCGGCGACGACGCGCAAGGTCGTCGCCGAGAGGCCGGCCACCGTGAGAGCGAGGTTCACCTCCAGGCGCACCTGCGCCGTCTCCACCTCGGTACCCACCGGCCCGAAGCCCCACCGCGGCGACTCGATCACCTGGAGGCTCGTCGATGTGACGAGGGCACCGCCGACGCCGAGGCTCAGGCCGGGCACCGAGAGGGCGTTGTCACCGTTGGCGACGACGGCCGTGGCCGTCAGCAGTTCCAAGGCATCGATGCCGGCATCCAGGGCTGCCTCCATCCCCCCACTGCCGACGTCGACCAGATCACCGAAGCCGACCGGGGTGTCGGGGTCGGGGAGCTGCACCACCATGTCGTCCAGGATCTGCGCCCGCGCCGCGTCCCCATCGCGCCGCAGGGCTTCGGCCTGGGCCGTCAGCAGGTCGCCCAACCCGACCTCGGTGGCGAGGAGCTCGTCGGGGGTGCCGGCCGCCAGGCCCAGCTCGTCGACGACGTCGGCCAGGCGCACCGAGCCCCCGGCCAGGCCCCGGTAACCCACCAGGTCCAGGGCGACGGTCCCGCCCAAGGGACCGAGCAGGGCGTTCAGCAACGACGGGTGGGTGCTGTCGAGGCGGGCGGCGTAGGAACCGATCCGGACCCCGGCCACGGGCGAGCTCATGGAGGCCACGGCCTGCCGACTGGTCGTCGCCCCGCCCGGAGCGAAGGCGTAGTCGACCCGATCGAAGACCCGAACCCGCACCGCCGACGGCACGTCGAGGGGGAACGGATCGGGCCCCCCGTCGACAGCGAAGACGGAGAACACATCGGCCTCGGCGTCATAGGCGCCCACCACCACCTCGACCGCCCGCACGTCGCCGGGGACGAAGGCGTTGCGGTCCAGCGTGGCCTGCACCGCAGCCTGCCAGGCCGCGGAGGCCATCAGGTCGGACGCCGCCGTCTCCCCGTCGAGGGCCCGGGCCAGGTCGAGGGCGGCGGCATCGGCCACGTTCTGCAGGTCGCGACGCAGGGTCGAGACCCGACCCAGGTCGATGGTCAGGGCCGTGCAGGTGACGATGATCGTCATGCTGATGGCCACCATCATCAGGACGGCGCCCCGCTCACCGTCACCGGCCCGGGCGGCCAGAGGACGACGACGGTGGCCCACCCGTCGAGTCACCCGTCCTCCTCCGAGACGACCTGCACCACGACCCGGGCTTCGAGCGTGTCCGGCAGGGCTTGGGCGACCACGGGGATGGAGGGCACCCGGGGATGGCCCTTCAGGTCGTAGACGAGGTCGACGGTCATGCAGTCGGCCGTCGGGTCGCCCTCGCAGGCATCGACGACGAACGAGCCGCAGTCCAACGCGTCATCACCGCACGAGACGCCCCACCCGCCGATCACCCGATCGACGGCGGCGGCGGCCCGTTCGCGGGCCAGCTCCTGCGTCGGAGCGACGGCCGCGACCCGCGCCGCCTCGTTGGAGGCCTGGGTGAGGTTCTGGTCGAAGGACAACGTCACCCCGAAGGTGATGATCCCGAACAGGAACAGGGCCAGCAACCCGACGACCACGGCCATCTCGACCAGGGCCACACCGCGCTCCCGATCGGAACGAGACCCTCGATCGCCCGAGCCCGACCGGGCCGACCCGACGGCAGCACCGAGCGCCGCCCGGTGGCCCACGACAGCCATCAGAGCGCCTCCCCGATCTGGCTCAGAGCCGGGCCCAGCACCACCACGAGGATGGCGGGGAAGATGCAGGCCACCAGGGGGAAGAGGATCTTGACCGGGAGCTTGGCCGCCCGCTCCCGCGCCCATTGCCGGCGCCGGGTGCGCATCTCGCCGGCCTGCACCTTGAGCACCCGCCCGAGCGGCATCCCCAGGACATCGGCCTGCACCAGAGCCTGCACGAAGGCCGACAGCTCCGGCACCTGGGAGCGGCGCTTCAGGTTGACCAGGGCATCGTGCCGAGACAGCCCCAGCTCCATCTCCTGCAGCGTGCGGGAGAGCTCCTCGGCCAGTGGCCCCGTCGACCGTTCGACCACCACCTCCATGGCGCCCTCCAACCCGAGGCCGGCCTCCACCGAGATGGCCAGCAGGTCGAACGTCTCGGGCAGGTCGGCCCGGATCCGCTCCAGGCGCCGGTCGACCTGGCGACGCAACCACACCTGGGGGAGGAAGGCCCCCAGGGCCACGCAGAGCACGACGGCGATCAGGCCCACCGCCGAGGCCCCCAGGCCCAGGAAGAACAGGGCCAACCCCAGGCCCAGGCCCAGCGCGGCGCCGATGCCCTGCACGGCGATCAGCTCCTCCGGTCGAACCCGGGCATCGAGCCCCGCCCGGGCCAACTGCACGCGCACGCGTGTCCGGTGATCCCTGGGTGCCACCGACCCGACGAGGGCCGCGGCCCGGCTGAGGAGGGGGCGGACCACGCGGTCGACGAAGGGGAGGTCGAGCTGATGGGGGATGCCGTCGGCGAGGCGGTCGGCATCGCCGGCGTGCAGATCCTCCAGATAGGCCGTGGCGTCGTCGCGGCGACGCGCCACCCGGACGTCCCAGGCTCCGTAGGCGACCACGCCGACCCCCACGAGGGCACTGGCGACACCGGCGACGAGAAGAGCGTCCATCAGACCTCGACCCCCTTCACCATGCGCAGGATGAAGCCCAACCCGGCGAGCAGGGAGACCAGGGTCAGGGCGAGCCACACCAGGCCCCAGCCCTGCAACATGGGTTCGAGGTAGCCGGGGTTCGTCACCTGCACGACGACGAAGAGGAGAGCCGGCAACACTCCGAGCACGTAGGCCGACATCCGCCCCTCGGCCGTGAGCACGCGGATCTCCCGCCGCACCTCCTCCCGGGCCCGCATGAAGTCGGCGAGGGTGACGAGCAGCTCGGCGAGCTGCCCCCCCACCTGCTGCTGGATGCGCATGGCCTGCACCAACCAGTCGACGTCCCGGATCTGGAGGCGCGCCGCCATCCGCTCGAGCGAGGTGTCGACGGGCAGGCCGAGCTGCGTCTCGTTGACGACCCGCTCGAACTCGACCGACAGCGGGGCATCGAACTCCTCGGCCATGAGCTGCACGGACCGCAGGAAGGTGTGGCCGGCCGCCATCGACGAGGCCACCAGCCCCAGGGCATCGGGGAGTTGAGCGGCGAAGCGGGCCGAGCGCCGGCCCGCCCGCACGCCGAGGGCCACCCAGGCCAGCACGGGGCCAGCCACGAGGCCGACGGGCAGGGCCCAGAGCGAACCGACCAGGAGCTGGAGCACAGCCCCGGCCACCACGCCGGCCGTACAGGCCAGCACGACGAGCTCGGCCGGGCGCAGCGAGAGGTCGGCCCGCTCGATGCGATCGCGGAGGCTTGCCCGGCGGTCGACCCGGTCGACGCCCCGCGCCACCAGGCCCAGCCCCCGGGAGATCACCGTGGCCTGCTCCACCACGACCCGCGACGTGTCCACGTCGCCCTCGCCGTAGGGGAGGCCCAATACCTCGGCCAGCTCGATGTCCCGCTGGCGGGACCGGCCCAGGAACCCGGCGACCACCGCACCCAGGCCCAGGGCGGCGACCACCACCGCCACCGCCGTCACGGCGTCGGCTCCCGCTCGGCCACCTCGGCCGGATCGGGCGCCGTCGCCGGCCCGGACCGCGGGGAGCGAGTCCGGCTCCGCCCCTTGGCCCCGGTCTTGGCGGTGGCCGCGGCCGAACCGGCGGCGGGGCGCGGGGCGCGGAAGACGGCCGCGGGCAGGACGATGCCCTTCTCCTTGAGGCGCTCGGCGAAGGCGGGGCGCAACCCAGCGGCCACCAGTCCCCCGGGCGCGTCGGGCCGGTCGGGCACCCGGTGGAAGACGTCCTGCAGGAGGAAGGCCTCGCCCTCCAGGCCCTGGACCTCGGTGAGAGCGGTGACCACCCGGCGCCCGTCGGGCAGCCGCTCGACCTGGAGGATCAGGTCGAGCGCGGCGGCGAGCTGGTCGCGGATGGCGCGCACCGGCAGGTCGAACCCGGCCATCAGCACCATCGTCTCCAACCGGCTGAGGGCGTCACGGGGAGAGTTGGCGTGCACCGTGGTCATCGAGCCCTCATGGCCCGTGTTCATGGCCTGGAGCATGTCCAGGGCCTCGGCGGCCCGGCACTCGCCCACGATGATGCGGTCGGGCCGCATGCGCAGAGCGTTCCTGACCAGGTCCCGGATCAGGACCTCGCCCCGGCTCTCGGCGTTGGGGGGCCGAGATTCGAGGCTGACCACGTGGCGCTGCTGGAGCTGGAGCTCGGCCGAGTCCTCGATGGTGATGATGCGCTCGCCGTCCGGCACGAACGACGACATCACGTTGAGGTTCGTGGTCTTGCCCGTCCCGGTGCCGCCGGAGACGAGCACGTTGAGCTTGCCCCGCACGCACGCCTCGAGGACGGTGACCAGGTCGACCGTGTAGGTGCCCTTGTCGACGAGGTCGACGGCGGTGAGCGGATCGGCGGCGAACTTCCGGATGGTGAGGACAGCCCCCCGCACGGCCAGAGGGGGGACCACGGCGTTGACGCGCGACCCGTCGGGCAGGCGGGCGTCGACCATGGGCGACGACTCGTCCACCCGGCGGCCCACGGCGGCGACGATCCGCTGGATCACCTGGTGGTAGTGGGCTTCGTCGGTGAAGGCCACGTCGGCCTCGACGATGCGCCCGTCCCGCTCGACCCACACCTCGTCGTAGCCGTTGCACATCACCTCGGTGACCGACTCGTCGTGGAGCAGCGGATCCAACGGGCCGTAGCCGAGGGTGTCGGCGATCATCTCGGCCACGAACACCCGCCGCTCCAGGGGCGAGACGCTGACGTCCTCCCGCTGGAGGATGCGATCCAGAGCGGCCCGCACCTCCTCCTGGAGGGCAGGGCCGGACAGCCCCGACATCCGGGGGGCGACCTCGTCGAGGACGAGGGCCCGCACCTTCTGCCGGGTGGCGTCCAGGTCGGGCCGGGACCGGCGGCGACGCTCGCCCTCGGGCGGGGGCGGCGAGGGCCGGCGCTGCGGCGTGGCCCGTTCGGCGTCGACCACGTCGGCCAGACGGCGGGCCGCGGCCTCCGGATCGGTCTCGGTCTCCTCCTCGTCCTCCGCGATGTCCTTCCGCTCGACAGCGGCCAGGCGCTCCGACAGGTTCACGACCCGCTCCTCTCCCGGCGGCCGAACCGGCGCAGGCGGCCGGCGCGGGCCGCGGCCCGCGCCTCCTGCCAGGCATCCACCCCGTCGGGCGGCAACAGGCGGCGCAGGGCGTCACCGAGCTGTCGGCTGATCTCGGCCTCGGGCGACGCCTCCAGCACGACCCGGCCGACGCTGAGAGCCCGGTGGACCTCCCGGGCGTAGGGCAGGGTGGCGTCAAAGCCCTGAGGGAAGAGCTTCAGGATGCGACTGACGTCCACCCCTGTCTCGCGCTCGGCCTTGTTGAGGAGGAGCCGCAGCCCGTCACGGGACACGTCCAGGCGCTCGAGGGTGCTGAGGAAGACGTGCATGTTGCGGACGCTGGGCACATCCGGCGTGGCCATCACCAACAGCTCGTCGGAGCGGTGGAAGGAGGCGACGACGGTGTCGGCCAGGGCGGGGGGCGTGTCGACGATCACGTCGTCGAAGTGAGCCCGGGCGGCGTCGATGACCCTCCCGACATCAGCCGGCCGAACGACCTGGGCGTCGGTGGGGTCCACGGGCGCGGCCAACACGGCGATCCCCGACTCGTGGACCTCGCAGAACTCCTCGAAGTGGGTGACGAGGTCGTCGTCGGTGGCGTGCTGCAGCAGGTCGGCGATGGTGTAGCGAGGGCGGAGCCGCAGGGCACTGGACACCTCGCCGAACTGCAGGTCGAGGTCGATGACGCAGACGCGTCGCCCTCCGTAGCGGTGGAGGAACCAGGCCAGGTTGGTGGCCAGAAACGTCTTGCCCGACCCCCCCGAGGCCGAAGCGACGGTCAGGACCCGGCCGGCGACCGACGGCTCGGGGCCCGCCGGAGCGGCCGCCCCGGCGGGGGCCCGGAGGTGGTGCCCGATGGACAGGGCCCGCCGCAGGGCGTTCGCCAGCTCGGCCTCGGCCCCGGCGCCCTCCAGCTCCACCAGGTCGACGGCGCCGGTGCGCACCAGGGCCCGGGCGTCCAGGCCCGCAAGGGAGGGGACGACGAGCACCAGGACGGCGGCGGGCACCTCTTCGCGGATGATGCGGAGGCGTTCGAGGCCGACCTCGGTCTCGAGCCCGGCCCCGGCGACCAGCACCTCGACCGGGCCCTCGGTGAGGACGTCTCCCAGGTGCCGAGGCCGGGTGCACACGACGACCTCCAGGGCGTCGCGGATGCCGGCCAGGGCGTCGTGGACGGCAGGGCCGAGGTCACCGGTCTGGTCGTAGACGACGACACGGGGCGGTGGCCCGGTCAGGTCGAGGGTCGGCTCGACGCGGGCCGGGGGGGCCGGACAGGCCTCGGCCACGATGAGGTCAGCCACCACCTCGGCGGTGGCGACGTCCACCACGCCGGGGGAGGCCTCGTCCCCGTGGTCGTTGGCGGAAGGCGAAGTCGAAGTCATCACGTCACTCCTCCCCGAAGTAGGACGCGCCGTAGGTCACGCCTCCGGGCCGGCTGGCGGGCTGGTCCTCTCCCATCAGGCCGAACCAGAGCTGGTTGACGCTGGCCGCGAAGACCAGGCGCTCGCCGTCGGTCGGGCTCACGGCCAGGAGGAGGGTGATCTGCTCGCCGCCAGGACGGGATGAGCCGGCCGGGGCGGCCTCGGTGTCGTCCACGACGACCTCGGCCCGCCGGGGCGCCACCTCGGTGGAGGTGTCGAGCACCTCGACGCCGCTGAGGAGGATCTGGGTGTAGGGCGCCGTCGGGGCCCCGGCCGCCCCCGGGGGGACGGTGACGTACACGTCTACCCGATCTCCGGGTGCCACGTAGCCGGCACCGCCGTTGGTGAAGGGCACGGTGACGGCGACGGCCTGGAGCCCGTCGGGCAGGGCGATGGCCTCCCCCCGCAGAGATGCGGCCCGCAGGTCGGCGGCCAGAACCTGCCCGCCCTCCGGGACGTCCGACCCGATGATGGTGTCGTCGATCTCGGCCGCGGATGTGATGGCGCCCGTCTCGACCTCCGATCGGGGCACCTGTTCCACCGCCACCTTGCCCGCGGCGACGACGTCCTTCCCGGCCTCACCGGGAGCCAGGTCGGCCTGAGCCACGAGGACCGGCACCACGTCTTCCGCCGTGTCGTCGCCGTCCGAACGGCCAACGGCCCAGGCAGTGAGCACGCCGACGACGACGAGGACGACACCGAGTGCGATCAGGAGGTTCGCCCGCTTCATGGGACCTCTTTCCGGGTGGCTGTGGGCCGGCGTTCTGGAGGTCCAAGGCCGAAAGTGCCGCCCCTCCCCCTGAGAAGCGGGCGTCGCCGTCCCTGCACCCCCCCGACCAGGTGGGTTCGCAACACGATCGGAACTCGGCGCGGTGGTTGTTAGGGCCCCGGCTCGGAAATCCGCTTCTTCTCCTCCAAATGGGTGAGATCCCGCCGAGACGCGCCACTTTTGGGTGAAGAAGTGGCTACGGAACGTGTGGAGATGTGACGGCTGACCACAACCCGTGAGAAGTGTGATCGGCACCGTCACAGGGGGGTCGTAGGGTGCGCCCGATGCCGCCGATCGCGCTCCTGGCTGTCCCGTACGGACCGCCGGCCACGCGCGCCCTCCACCGACTGCTGGCCGCGGCCAAGGCAGCCGAGCCCCTGGCTCCCGTCACCGTGGTCGTGCCGTCCAACCACGTCGGGGTGACGGCCCGCCGCCTGCTGGCCTCCGACCGCCTGGGCCCCGTCTCGGGCCGAGGCCGCGGGCTGGTCGCCACCACCTTCCTCACGCCCTATCGGCTGGCCGAGCTCCTCGGGGCCGCCGACCTGGCCGGGCAGGGCCGCCGCCCCGTCTCCACCCCCGTCCTCACCGCCGGGGTGCGCCAGGTGCTCGCCCAGGCCCCGGGGCTGTTCACCGCCGTGGCCGACCACCCCGCCACCGAGTCGGCCCTCGTCACCAGCTACCGGGAGCTGCGCGACCTCCCGCCCGGTGCCCTCGATGCCGTCGCCCGCACCGGGGCCCGGGCCGCCGAGGTGGTCCGGATCCACCGGGCCACCCGCGCCGCCCTGGAGGCCTCCTGGTCCGACGAGGAGGATCTCATGGTCGCGGCCACGGCCCGCCTCGCCGCCGACCCGGCGGCGGCCACCGCCCTGGGCACCGTTGTCGTCCACCTCCCCCAACGCCTGTCGCTCCACGCCGCCGCCCTGCTGCGCACCGTGGCCCGGCACACCCCGACCACGGTCGTGGCCGGCACCACGGGCGACCCGGCCGCCGACGCCGAGGTGACGACGGCCCTCGCCCGCCTGGGCCTCGACCTGCCTCCCGATCCGACGCTGGCTCCCCTCTCCACCGTGGCCCCCGACCGCACCCGGATCGTCAGCGCCTCCGACGCCGACGACGAGGTCCGCCACGCCGTGCGGGCCGTCGTCGAGGCAGTACGAGCCGGCACCCCTCTCGACCGCATCGCCGTCCTCCACACCGCCCCCGACCCCTACGCCCGCCTCGTCCACGAACACCTGGGGGCAGCGGGCATCTCCGTCAACGGCGCGTCCCCCGTCCCCCTGGCCGCCCGCGTGGCCGGGCGGGTGCTACTGGGCCTCTTCGCCCTGCCCGAGCAGGGGTGGTCGCGCCACGCCGTGCTGGCCTGGCTCGGCACCGGGCCCCTGCGCCACGACGGACGCCCCGCACCCGTCGCCGCCTGGGAGCGCATCTCCCGCGACGCCGGCGTGGTGGGAGGACGCGACCAGTGGGACCGCCGGCTCCTCGCCCACGCCGACAGCCTGCGGAGCGGAGCCGACGACATCGCCGCCCCCGGAGCCGACGGGGCGCGGGTGGCCGAGCGCTGGCGCCAGCGGGCCGACCAGGCCCTGGCCCTGCGCGACCTCGTCCTCGGCCTCGTCGACGAGCTCGAGCGGGCTGCCGCCGCCCCTCGCCGCTGGCCCACCCACGGCCGCTGGGCCCACCGCCTGCTCGACCGCCTGCTCGGCCCGGCGAGCCAACGGGCGTGGCCCGAGGCCGAACGCCGAGCGGGAGAACGGGTCGAGCTGGCCCTCGACCGCCTCGGCGCCCTGGGCGACGTCGAGGGCCCCGTCGGCCTCGACGTGGTCGTCCGCACCCTGGCCGTCGAATTGGAGACCGACCTGGGGCGCGTCGGTCGCTTCGGTGAAGGGGTGCTGGTCGGGTCCCTGCCCCTGGGCGTCGGGCTCGACCTCGACCTGGTCGTCGTGGTCGGACTGGCCGAGGGGCTGGCCCCCCGCCCGGCCCGCGACGACTCCCTCCTCCCCGACCACGAGCGCCGCGCCGCCGACGGGGTGCTCGCCCTCCGGCGCGATGGCACCGCCCGCCAGCACCGCGAGCTGCTCGCCACCCTGGCCGCCGCCACCGGCCACGTCCTCACCTTCCCCCGGGGCGACCTGCGGGGCAGCCGCGAACGCTCGCCGTCCCGCTGGCTCCTCGACGTGGCGTCGGCCCTGGCCCCGAACGGCGAGCGGTGGTGGGCCGACCACCTCACCCAACCCGGCCCGTGGCTCGACGACGCCCCCTGGGTGCACCACGCCCGCAGCTTCGACCACGGGCTCCGCCACCTGTCCGTCCCGGCCACCCCCCAGGAGCACCGCCTCCGTTCGCTGCTGGCCACCGGGGCCGGGCCCCGGGCCCTGGCCCCTCTGCGCGCCCTGGGCGACCCGGTCCTGGCCACCGGCGTGGAGATGGTCGAGGGCCGGTCGGCGCCACGCCTCACCCGCTTCGACGGCAACCTGGCCGGCCTGACCATCGCCTCGCCCGCCAACCCGTCCGGCGACCGCATCGCCTCGCCCACGGGCCTCGAGCGGTGGGCCACGTGCCCGTTCGACTACTTCCTGCAATCGGTCCTCGGCGTCCGCGAGGTCGAGAACCCCGAGGACGCCGCCACCATCTCCGCCCTCGACCGGGGTTCCCTGGCCCACCACGTGCTGGAACGCTTCATCGGTGAGATCCTCACCCGACCGGCCGACCAGCGGCCCGGCCCCTTCGACCGGTGGACAGCCGCCGACCGGGCCCGCCTCCGGGCCATCGCCGAGGAGACCTGCGACGACTACGAACGCCGGGGCCTCACCGGCCAGGCCGTCTACTGGCAGCGCGACCGGGGGCGCATCCTCGCCGACCTCGACGCCACCCTCACCTTCGACGAGGAGCGCCGCCAGGTCACCGGCAGCCGTCACTTCCACGCCGAGATGGGCTTCGGCCGCCCCGGCGACGCCCTGCCCCCCGTGGCCCTGCCCCTGCCCGACGGGCGCCACGTCCGCTTCCGGGGCCAGGTCGACCGCATCGACCGGGCCGACGACGGCACCGTCATCGTCGCCGACTACAAGACGGGCCGCGACCGCTCCTACGCCTCGCTCTCCGAGACCGACCCCGACCAGGGCGGCACCCGGCTCCAGCTCGCCGTCTACGGCGCCGCCGCCCGGGCCGCCGTGGACGACCCCACGGCCCGGGTGCGGGCCGAGTACTGGTTCGTCTCGGCCCGGGGCGGGTTCCGGGTCCGGGGCTACGAGCTCACCCCGGCGGTGTCCGAGCGCATCTCCGAGACCCTCGGGCTCGTCGTCGCCGGCATCGAGGCCGGGGCCTTCCCCGCCCACCCCACCGACCGCACCGGCGCCCCGTTCAACCCCTGCTGGAGCTGCGATCCCGACTTCCTCGGCGTCGTCGACCTGCGCCGAGCCTGGGAGGCCATGGCCGACGACCCGGCCCTGGCCGGTTACCGCACCCTGATCGATCCCGAGCGCCGCATCGACGCCGGGACGGAGGAGGACGGCGATGGCTGAGCATCCCCCCTCCCCCGACCAGGCCGCCC
>CAZXRA010000232.1:0-22762 GCA_964643485.1 uncultured Iamiaceae bacterium
GGCCGGCGATCACGAGCGGACAAGTCGAACGAAGGGCACGAAGCCAATCAAGTGGCGGGTCACACTCGCAATCACCGACCCGCAGCCCAGCGCAACGGGTGAGCTGCGCCGGTGATCCTCACAATCAAGTGGGGCCATCTCATCCGCTTCGACCCGGCGGATGTCGCCCGGTGGCTCGTCGAGAACCGCCATGAGTGCCCGCCCGTTCGTCCGGGGTGGCCGCCGGTGGCGGGGCGTCGCTAAGGCAGTCGGCCCGTGGCCTTCGCCCACTTCTCGACATCGGGCCACGCCCAGATGCGTACCCGTCCGACGTTGGCGACCGGAGGAGGGAAGTCGTCATGACGGCGGACGAGGTTGTGAGCCGAGGTCACGTGCGCCATGCCGAGGCGCTCGGCGATCTCCCCGAGGCCGACGAGGTCGTCCACGTCGACCCGTCTGCCCATCGGCGGGGACGCTACGCCGTATGGGTTGACTAATGCATTGTTCAGTGGTCTCATGGATCACCCCCTCGAAGGACGAGGTGGCCCCGGCGCAGCGCTAACTGCCCGGGGCCGTGGCCGGAACCCTGTGGAGGTCCCGACGATGACTGACCCTACGCGTCCACCCCGCCGAGGTGTGGAAGATCCCCAGCGTCTTGATCCTCCCGAAGGCGGGGAGCCAGACAGGCAACCTGAGCCCGGCGACGATGCGCTCTCCCGGCTCCGAGCGGAGATCGCTGACCTGAGCCTGCGCCTCGAAACGGAGGTGCGGACGGGCCGGGTGGTGATCGTGGACGAGGGAGGCACGGCTCGCATCCGACTCACCGCCTCCAGGGATGGAGGGAGTGAGATCGTCCTGCTCGACGGCGATGGCTTCGAGCGGGTCCACATCGCCGGTGAGCCGGATCGGGGCATCGTGAGCGTCGCCTGTCGACCGAGCGGCGCCGACACCACCCAGGTCGACATCTTCGGCCTCGATCCCGATGAAACGGACTCCGCCTACACCGGCGTCGAGCTGGTCGACCGGGGCACCAGCGTCGCCGGATTCGCCCTATACGAAGGACGGGCTCCCCGCGCATGGGCCGCTCTCCGGTAGCCGGCCGCCCAGCGACGAAAGGCCTGGTGGGCCCGCCCGCCAGGCCTTCTACCGCGTCCGATCAGGAGCGAAGACTGTGACGTCGCGACGACAGTTCGGGAACATCCGCAAGATGCCGTCGGGGCGGTACCAGGCCCGATACCGGGATGCGGCTGGACAGTTGATCGCTGCGCCCTCGACCTTTGCCACGAAGGCGGATGCCGGTCGGTTCCTGGACCAGATCCGCACCGACCAGGACCGAGGTGCGTGGATCGACCCGAGGGCCGGGCAAATCACGCTGGAGGAGTACGCGTGGGGCTGGCTCGCCCTGCGCCCGGACCTTCGCCCTCGCACTCAAGAGCTGTACGAGGGCTTCCTGCGGTTGCACATCCTCCCGACGCTGGGCCAGGTCGAGGTGGGCAGCCTCACCCCAGCCAAGATCAGGGCCTGGCACGCGACGCTGATCTCAGCGGGGAAGCCGGGCCGATCGACCATCGCTAAGGCGTACCGACTGCTCAGCACGATCATGCGCACGGCCGTTGAGGACGAGCTGATCCTCAAGAACCCCTGCATCCTCAAGAAGGCTGGTGCCGAGCGCCCACCAGAACGGCCCATCGCCACTGTGGCGCAGGTCTACGAGATCGCCGACCTCATCCATCCCCGATTCCGCATTCTCGTCCTACTCGCCACGTTCACCGGCCTGCGCCTCGGTGAGCTGCAGGCGCTCAAGCGAGGGCGGGTCGATATCGAGCGGGGGACGCTACGGGTCGTCGAGCAGACCCAGTTGCTCAAGGACGGGACCCTGATCACAGGCCCGCCCAAGACCGACGCCGGCGTCCGCACGGTCGCCATCCCGACTGCGATGCTGCCAGACCTCACCACCCATCTTGAGGAGCACTCCGCGCACGGACCTGACGGGCTCGTGATCCCGGGGCCCGGCGGCGTGCCGTTCCGGCGAGGCACCTTCTACACCGAATGGAAGAAGGCCCTTCGGGCCGTCGGCATCGAGGGCCTCCGCCCCCACGACCTCCGCCACACCGGCAACACCCTCGCCGCCGCGACCGGCGCCAGCACCAAGGAGCTGATGGCCCGCATGGGCCACGCCAGCCCCCGGGCTGCGCTGATCTACCAGCACGCCACCGCCGAGCGAGACCGCGCCATCGCCGACGCCCTCAGCTCCATGATCGAGGGACGTAGCCGGTTGCCGAGCGCGCCGTCAGGTCCGCCAGTATGAAACGTGCACGCCGAGCCTGCGTTGGCGCCCCTGCCGCCAGAATCTGCCCGGCCACCACGAAGACGTTGATACGGGGTGAGAGGTGACGGGCACTGACGGTGGGACGCAGCGAGGCGGGAGCACATCGATGAGCGAAGTTCGGGGTCAGCCCACTTGGAGTGGGTCGTTGGCGTCTCGTGCCGCAGCGCGGTGTTGCAGTGACTGACATCATGGAGTCAGCTCTTCAAGACGACTCCTTCACCTATAGGTTGCTGGACGGACGAGCGGGCACCCGTGTAGCCATCGCTGCGCACAACTCGGTCGTCATCGTAGTGATAGAAGTGGATCAAGGGGAGCATGAGCGGCGTCGTGAACTTGGTATCGGTGCTCTCACAGATCGACGAAGTTTGCATGTCTTGTGGGCGATGCCTCAAGAAGAGCGGGTACATGTAGATACGGTGCCACCAGAAGACCTATGCACCCTGGAGCGCTTGCGGCCTTCATTCGTTGATCAAATTGGAAAATGCTACGTTCGTAGCTTCCAGCCAGCGGCCCGGGTGCTTGGATGCATAGGCAACGGTAAGACGGCTGAAAGTGCTGTGAAACGCCTTTCGCAGGTGCCACCAATTTTCACCCGTGTAGCCGTCTCTGGTCGCCTGACCGAAGGCGCAGCTGCTTCAGCACTTCGACGGCGTGTCGGCCTAGCGAAGCCGGCAAGCGGCGGATGGGTGGTGCAGGCGGAGGCTCCGCCGCCAGTCCTTGGCGTGCCATCCGTATATCGGTGGTGGATCGCTGAGCAGGCCTACGATGCTTGGATCAAGCCCACTGCGCCCATTGAACCAATTGAGTTCGTGGTTCAATGAGGTCGGAGAGCTTGCCCATTGGTCCATAGCAGTCGACCGCCTCAGCGCAGAGCTTTGCAAATTCGCGACGCCGATCATTCTCATCAGCGTCGAGAACATGCTCGGCCAGTGTGCGGAGGCTGGTCCGGTTGTGCTGGGCTGCCTCTTCCTCGTGGCGCGGATCGAAGAACCGACTGATTGTCCTGCCATCGCAGCAACTGAAGTTGCAGGAAAGTCGGATGGCGCTGGCTCCCCATCCGGCAATGGTATCTCCAGTAAACCAGTCCATCAGGTCCCAGACGAACAGCCGCGGCGATCGGTCCTGCTGCTTACCTCCACCTCCAGCACCAGGGGGTACGAAGTGGCGGTACATTGGCTTTAGCCCGATTGAGCCGTGGACTGCTCCGAAGGCGACTGCGCCGATGGCTCCATGATCGGAGCGCAAGATCGTTATCCTGGGGACCCGGCGAAGGAGCCCGAGCAATCCATCGAAGACACCCGTGTCGCTCAAGGGGTCCGCTCGGTGAGCCATCACCAGGGCTACAGGTTCACCGACATCCTTGAGCGCAGCCTCGAGTTCTCGCAAGCGCCGACCGAGCCAGCGGCTGTCGACTGCCAGTACGAGCGTCGAGCCGGGTGCCATCAGGCTCGCCTTCCACTCACGCTCGACGGCCTCAAGCATCTCCGCGCGCTCGTCCTTCGACCATGGAATCCAACTTCCGGGGGTTAGCAGTCGATCTGCACCCGCAGCAGTCTGGTCATCAAACCATCGCTGGGGGTCTGCGTAGGAACTCCGGCTCTCATAGCACGCGCAGTCGAAGAGCAGCGGGCGGTCCCAACCTGCA
This sequence comes from uncultured Iamiaceae bacterium, assembly GCA_964643485.1. GTDB lineage: Bacteria > Actinomycetota > Acidimicrobiia > Acidimicrobiales > Iamiaceae > Iamia. The sequence goes on from CAZXRA010000232.1 coordinate 3,954, forward strand.
CCCAATGCGGATCGCGCAAATGAAGGACCCTTGCGGCCGCGCACCGTGAGGGCCTCAGCATCAGCCGCGGTCGCGACAATCAGCTCCTCACTCGTCGCGGGAACGTAGAACGAGTACGACGTTCGGCTCGTTGTGATTGTTGTTGGTGCGAAGGCAGTCATGCTCTGTACCTCTTTAGCCGAATTCTACATACGGCCGAACCTTTGGAATGTTGCGTCGAAGGTCTCCCCAGTTGAGCACTCCGTCCTTCTGTAGCCGTCCAATCACAAAGCACGGATGCACGCCATGTTCGCGCGCAATAGCCAGTATCTTTGGCATGCGAGGCTTAGGTGGCCCCACAGTCAGGCCCTCAGGAAAGATCCACTGTCCAGCGAGATCGTTGGCCTCCACCTCAATGTCGACATCGTGCTCATCGAGTAGATTCTCGTCCAACTTCACCTCGTCGATTGCCACATGGCCAGAGACCAAGTGTGCAATCTCATGAAGCAACGTGAAGACGAAGCTGTCCATCCGATCTCCACGGGTGGTCAAACCGATAACGGGACGACCATATGCATCGAACATCACCACCCCGTCGATCTTGCTGCCGCGGGTCGGCTGCTCCACCACGAGCACAACGCCACAGTGGCCGAGCCAACCTCGCAGCTCGGCTAGATCGTACGGGTCCCGAATCCTACGAGCCATTTGCTCCGCAAGTTGCCTTAGGCGTCCAACATCGAACTGTTCGACGTCATGCTTCTCGGCAAGTCGGCGAACTCGTGCGATCCATGCAACCTGCTCTGGCGAGAACGCCGAGCCGTCATTCGAACGGCGTGCAGCAACTGCGAAACGTGGCTCGTCATTGGGAGAGGCAATTTCAAGGAGTTCGCAGACCGATGATTCTAGATCGTCTAGGTTGTCCGTGTCGGGTAGCCAATCCAGCTTCTGCAATTCACGGACAGGAACAAGCGCCCGCAGCCGGGCTCGACGCATGACTGGAGTTGTTTCCGGCGACGTGGCCCTCACTTGGTGAAGTCGATAGGTGGCTTGAAGGTTGAGCCACAGTTCGCCGCTCGTTCCAAGTGCATCGCCAAGTGACACAGCCGTCTCGGCAGTGATCTCCTTCTTTCCGTTCAGGATCTCGGAAACGGCCTGGGCGGGCCTTCCAAGAATCTCTGCAAACTCCGTTTCGGTCCAGCCACGTTCCTCAAGCTCATCTCGGAGGAACTCGCCCGGAGGGAACACTTCGGCGGGCGTTGGCGCTGGGTGGCTGCTCATTAGACAATTCCTCCTTCCTAGTGGTAGTCGGCGACCTCGACAATGACAGCCGTGCGGCCGTCCTGGTCTTCCTCAATTCTGAGAATCAGGCGCCATTGCTGGTTGAGGCGGATAGACCGTTGCCCTGCGCGGTCGCCGGCTAACTTCTCGAAGTGGAGGGACTTCATGGCATACAAGTCCCGTTCATCTTTAGCGTTGGCGATCAGGGCCATCTTCTTGCGGTACGCCTTGGTGACCTCGGGACCGAACTTGGCGATCCGGAAGTCTGTCTCGGTGTAGAGCCGCTTCAGATCGTCGTCTTCGAACTCGATCTGCACGGCAGTTGGAATCTCTCTCTTCACCCCTCAGGTGAAGAGCACCATACCAGTTCTTGGGCGGAATGCAACCCCTTCAGCTCGTTGGGCTTGCCTTGGGTGCAGGTGGGGGCCCTCTTCGTTCGACACTTCAGGAGGCCGACGTGGGTGGCGGAGCGCCGTCGCCTGCCGAGCCCATCGAACCAGCCATGCAGGGCTGGACTGGGCCGCGTCTGGACTGGGCCGGCTGTCGAGACCCGGTGTGAGTGGCACGTGAATGGCACGGCGGGCGAGTCGGGGCCGGAACGACGAAGGCCCAGGGGCTCCGAAATCGGGGCTGACCTGGGCCTTCTTGATCGGAGCGGGTGACGGGAATCGAACCCGCGTTCTCAGCTTGGGAAGCTGATGTTCTGCCTCTGAACTACACCCGCGGGGCCGGCTGGAAGCCGGGTGCGTGGAGGGCGAGCATAGTCAGCCCCAGGGGAGGGCTCACCCTGGCCGGCACCCGGTGGAGGGGACAGGGTCTCGGGTGATGGGCAGCGAGGCCGGCACAGGTGGGTACGCGGCACGGGCGCTGTGCTGGGACGGGTGCGTCAACGTGCGGGACCTGGGTGGCCTGCGCACCGCCGACGGTAGGACGGTGCGACGCGGCGCCCTGGTTCGGAGCGACAGCCCTCACCGCCTCACCGAAGCGGGCTGGGCCGCCGCGTGGGACCACGGCATCCGCACCGTCGTCGACCTCCGCCACGCCCACGAGCGGGACGAGACCCAGGACGCTGCCGCTCGACCAACGGGGATCACCACCCTCCACGTCCCCCTGGAGGACATCGACGACGCTGACTTCCTCGCCCGCTGGGCCACTCAGATCATGACGCCCCACTACTACGCCGACGCCTTCGAGCGCTTCGCCGATCGCAGCGTCGCCCTCGTCCAGGCCGTTGCCGCTGCCGAGCCGGGTGGCGTTCTCGTCCACTGCGCCATCGGCCGCGACCGCACCGGCCAGGCCACCCTGCTCCTCCTCGCCCTCCTCGGCGTCGCCGCGGACGACATCGCCGCCGACCATGCTCTCAGCACCGAGCCCGTCGCCGCCATCGATCCCCACCACCACCTCCTCGCACCGGCCACACCGGAACGAGCCGCCGAGCACCGCGCCGCCGTCCTCGCCCTGCTCGCCACCTTCGACCCCGCCGCCTACCTGAGCACCCATGGCGTCACCGACGCCGAGATCGCCGCCGTGCGCGCCCGCCTCCTGGACGCCCCAGGCGCCTGACACGTCTTGGTGGCAGGCCAGGGCAGGGGCGAAGATCGGGCCGTGATCCTCGCCGGCCTCAGCGACTTCATCACCGGCGACCTCACCGACTGGGTCATCGACGTCATCGACCGCATGGGCTACCTCGGGGTCGCCTTCCTGGTCGCCCTGGAAAACGTCTTCCCCCCCATCCCCTCCGAGGTGGTCCTCCCCGCGGCCGGCATCCACGCCAAGGACGGCCACAGCGCCGTCGTCGGCATGATCCTCGCCGCCACCCTCGGCAGCCTGGCCGGCGCCTGGATCCTCTACCTGTTCGCCGCCTGGATCGGTCCCGACCGCCTCCGCGCCTTCGTCGTCCGCCGAGGCCGCTGGTTCGGGGTCAAGGAGAAAGACCTCGACACCGCCGAGCGCTGGTTCGACCGGCGTGAGGAGCTGGCCGTCCTCCTCTGCCGCTGCGTCCCCCTCGTCCGCTCCATCGTCTCCATCCCCGCCGGCTTCCGCCGCATGAACCCCCTCCGGTTCACCCTCTACACCGCCCTTGGCTCCCTCGTCTGGAACACCGCCCTCGTCCTGGTCGGTTACGCCGCCCGCGAGTACTGGGACGAGGTCGAGACGATCATCGGCTACGTCCAGTACGTCGTGGTCGCCGCCATCCTGGGTGCCGTCGGCTGGTTCGTCTGGCGCCGCATCATCCGGGTCCGCCTCCACCCCGAGCTGGCCGACGCCGAGTAGCGCCCACCGCTGACGGCGAGAACAAGACGCCGGGACCGGCCCCGGGACCAACCGCCGCACAGGGAAGCCCACGGTCTGCCTCCGACCGCCGCCACCCCTGGTCCCGGCTAGCGTCGGCGCCCGATGATCCTGTCCGACCACTCCATCCGTGAGGCCCTGAAAGAGGGCCGCATCGAGATCGACCCCCTCGACGAGGACTACATCCAGCCCTCGTCCGTCGACCTCACCATCGACCGCTTCTTCCGAGTCTTCCGCAACCACACGATGCCCCTCATCGACGTGAAGCAGAACCTGGAAGACCTCACCGAGCTGGTCGAGATCCCCGCCGACGGGGTCTTCATCCTCCACCCCGGCGAGTTCGTCCTCGGCGCCACCGCGGAGAGGGTCCGCCTCCCCGACGACATGGTCGCCCGCCTCGAGGGCAAGTCCAGCCTCGGCCGCCTCGGGCTCCTCATCCACTCCACCGCCGGCTTCGTCGACGCCGGCTGGGACGGCTACCTCACCCTCGAGCTCTCCAACATCGCCACCCTGCCCATCACCCTCTACCCGGGCATGAAGATCGGCCAGATCTCCTTCCTCCAGATGACCACGGCCGCCGACACTCCCTACGGCTCGGAGAAGGTCGGCTCCAAGTACCAGGGCCAGCGCGGTCCCACTCCCAGCCGCTACTGGGAGAACTTCGGCCGCTGAGGCTCGGCGCACGACCCGCCGCCGTCGTGTCCCATGCGAGATGACCGGGCGACGACGCGACAAGGCGCGCTGGGCCGGCTGGCCCCTACGGCGACACGTCCTCCGGCTCCCCGTCGGGCACCGGCTCGTCGATCCACGTGATCTGGTCGCCCTGGCGCACCGATGGGCGCACGCCGTCCCGCAGGTCGATCACCGTGTCGGTGACGAGATCCTCCTCCGGAGCGTGCGGAGCCTCGGCCCGACGTCGGGCCCGATCGCCGGGCCAGGCGAACGTGCCCACGAGGAGGAAGAGCAGGCAGGCACCGAGGGCGCCCCGGCCCCCCGCGCCGATCTCTCCCCGCAGCTGGGCCAGGGTGATGACGTTCAGCACGCAGTGGGCCGCGGCCATCGGGATCAGGGCCCGGGAGCGGGCCACGACGAGGGCGCTGATGGTGGCGAAGGCGGCGAAGGTCACCAGCGACGCCACCGAGTCGGTCTGGGCCTGGTGCCCGGGCAGCAGGATCCACCACACCCCGGCGGCGACGTAACCGATGACCCGGGCCAGCGATGTGGGCACCCGCACGACCACGAGGGCACTGGTGATCACCACGGGGACGGCGAACCGGTAGACGACCTCTTCGTTGGTGGCTGCCACCACCAGCCCCAGCAGGTCGGGCAGGTCGCCGGTGCGGCTGAAGAGGATGGCGCCCAGGCCGAGGCCGGCGGTGATGGCGATCCAGAACGGGACGAGACGCTCCCGGTCGCCGGGCTCGCCGATCGATCGGGCCCCCAGAGCCAGCAGCAGGATCAGCGACGGGATGATCGAGGCCGAGAGTGGCAACGTGCCGATGTGGACCACCCGCCCGATGAGCAGCCAGCCCATCTCCACCACCATCGTGATGATGGCCAGGCCCAGCACCAAGGTGCGGCCCGGCTTGGTGCGGATGAGCGACGGGGCCTTGAACAGCGGGGGGATGCGGGCGACGAGCGGCGTGCGCTCGTCGGGCGATGGCGTCGTGCTCACGCGCCCGCCCCGGCCGGAGCGGTGTGCGCCGGGGCGGCGAGCGGGGCGTCGGCCTCCAGGGAGACGGTGGCCCGCAGGGCGGCGATGGCCACCTCGATCTGGTCGTCGTCGGGCTCGGCCGTCGTGAGGCCTTGCAGCCACGAGCCCGGCGCCATCAGGATGCGCCCGACGAGCTGGTGGCGGTGCGTCCCGGCGAAGCGGATCAGCTCGTAGGCCACGCCAGCGACGAGTGGCAGGCCGACGATGCGGCTCGCCACCAGGACGGGCCAGCTCGGCGAGCCGACCACCACGTGGGCCAGCAGCGACACCAGCACCACGATCAGCAGGAAGGCGGTGCCGCACCGGGGGTGGCGGCGGTCGAAGCGGCGGATGGACGCCGGTTCCAGCTCGACGCCGTGCTCGAAGGCGTGGATCGTCATGTGTTCGGCACCGTGGTAGGCGAAGGTGCGCTTCACCTCCCGGTTGAGGGAGATGAGGGCCATGTAGCCGACGAGCACCGTCAGGCGGATGACGCTCTCGACCGTGTTGAAGGCCCAGCGCCCCTCGATGCCGAGCAGCTTGGGCACGGCGGCGGGCAACAGCACCAGGAACGTGAGGGCCAGGGCGGCGGCCACGACCGTCGTCAGGGCCAGGCCGCCCCGGGAGTAGCCCTCGCCGTCGTCGGTGCCCCGCTCCTTCGCTCCCCACAGCATGGCCCGGGTGCCGAGGCTCACCGACTCCCACAGGGCCACCGGTCCCCGCAGGAGCGGGATCCGCCGCACGCCCTCGCCGTCATGGGGCAGGGGGGTGACGGTGGTGGCGATGGTGCCGTCGCTGCGGCGCACGGCCGCCCCCCAGGCCCCGGCCCGGCGCATCATCACGCCCTCGATGAGGGCCTGTCCCCCGATGGGCCCCACGTCGGTGCGCAGGGCAGGGGCGAGCGGGCGAGACGACGACGGGTGCGGCGGGCTGTCCACGGGATCCTCCGGGGCTCGCCGGCACGCCGGCGACCGTCACCCTGGGTGGTGACAGCGACCACACTGTACGGTCAGTGAGGCCTTGTGTCTAGGCCGAACGGCCTACTTCCACCACGAATCGTGTCGACAGGAGGGCTATCACCACGGAGAGCGTTGACTCTCAGGTGTCGGCGCCCTGGCCGGCCAGCGGGGTGTGGACCGAGGCGCTGTCGGCCTTCTCGCCGTTCTCCAGGGCCTCGACCAGGTGCATGGCGATGTCGGCCACCACCACGTCGTCGCCCTTCCCGGCCCCCTTCACCCCGTCGTCGATCATGATGTAGCAGAAGGGGCAGGCGGTGGCGACCCGGCTGGCGCCGGTGCCGATCAGCTCCTCCGACCGGGCATCGTTGACCTTCGTCCCGATCGTCTCCTCCATGAACATGCGGGCGCCGCCGGCCCCGCAGCACATGCCCTTGGTGCCGTTCCGGGGCGCTTCCACCACCTCGACGCCGCCCAACCGGCCGATCACCTGGCGGGGCGCCACGTACACGTCGTTGTGGCGACCCAGGTAGCACGAGTCGTGGTACACGATGCGGTCCTCCAGCCGGGCCCGGCTGAGATCGAGCTTCCCCGAGGCGGTGAGCTCCTCCAAGAGCTGCGAGTGGTGCAGCACCTCGTAGTGGCCGCCGAGCTGCGGGTACTCGTTGAGCAGCGTGTTGAAGCAGTGCGGGCACTGGGTGATGATCTTCTTCACGCCCATGCCGTTCAGCGTCTCGATGTTCTGCATGGCGAGCATCTGGAAGATGTACTCGTTGCCCGAGCGGCGGGCCGGGTCGCCGGTGCAGTTCTCGGCTGGGCCCAGGATGGCGAAGTCGATGCCGGCCCGCTGCAACAGCTTTGCCATGGCCTGGGTGACCTTCTGGTTCTTGTCGTCGAAGGACCCGGCGCAGCCCACCCAGTACAGGTACTCGTGGGACAGGGCCTCCGAGCCGTCGACGATGGGCACGGTGTCGCCCAGCTTGTCGGCCCACTTGGCCCGCTCCGTCTGGGACATGCCCCATGGGTTGCCCGAGTTCTCCATGCCCCGGTAGGCCGAGCCCAGCTCGGTCGGGAAGTTCGACTCCATCAGCGACAGGTAGCGCCGCATGTCGAGGATCTTGTCGAGGATCTCGATGTTGACGGGGCAGATCTCGTCGCAGGCCTTGCACGAGGTGCAGGCCCACACCTCCTCGGGCGTGATCCGCTCGAACAGCGAGTTGGCCCCGATGGTGATCTCGCCGTCGACCCCGATGGGGGGCGACACCTTGGGGCTGCCGGTGGCCGCCATGACCTCGCCCGTCTTGAGGACGATCTCGCGGGGGTCGAGCGGCTTGCCCGTGGCGTGGGCCGGGCAGACCGAGGTGCAGCGGCCGCACATGGTGCAGGCGTCGGTGTCGAGCAGCTGCTTCCACGTGAAGTCCTCGATCGTGGAGGCGCCGAAGCTCTCCAGCTCGGTCTCCATGAGGTTGGGCATGGGCTTCATGGCGCCCTTCGGGCGCTCCTTGTCCCGGAGGTACATGTTCAGCGGCGAGGTGAACATGTGGCGGAGCATGGTGACCGGGAGGATGGCCAGGAACAGCACGAAGCTGCCCACGTGGGCCACCCACCAGATCTGATGGCCGCCGGAGAGGTGGCTCCAGTCCTCGATCAGGGTGGCCAGCGGGGTGCCCACGAACGACCACGTCTCGTAGTCGGGACGGACGCCGCCGCCCTCCTGCGTGGCCAGGGCGATGCGCCACGTCTCGGCCCCGAAGCCGGTGACGGCCAGAGCCAGCAGGGTGCCCAGGCCCAGGGCGTGCTCCGGCTTGGACTTGATGCGGATCCGATAGGGGCGCTGGACGTAGCGCCGCACGATGGCCCACAGCACGCCCACGAGCAGGGCGATGCCGGCGGCGTCGCCGACCACGGTGTAGGCGCGGTACACGTCGCCGTGCAGGAACTTCAGGCTCTCCGGCAGCTGGTGGTCGATCTCGAGGACGACGGTGACGGCGGCCAGGATCATGAAGCCGAAGTAGATGAGGGAGTGCATGACGCCGGCGGCCGGGTCGCGCAGCAGCGTCTTCATGTAGACGCCGGCCCGGAAGTCGGCGGCCCGGCGCTTGGCGTTCTTGGCCGTGGTGGCCCGGTTGTCCGGCCCGCCCCGCTCCCAGTTCTTGGTGCGCTGGGCGAAGCTGAACCCGCCGGCGGCGAAGGAGATCGCCACGACGACGTAGAACGACAGCTTCAGGGCGCTGGGCACGTTGTGCCAGACCTCACGGCGCATGGGCGAGTCGTCGTGCCACTGGGTGATCAGCGGGACGATGCCCATCACGGCGGTGGCCACGGCGAAGCCGAGGCCGATGGCGATGACGAGGTGGTGAGGGCGGATCCGCTTCGTCGTGGGCGAAGCGGCCTCATCGGTGGCAGTCATGGTGAGGCCGAGATTACGCAGCGGTCGGGAGGCCAGCCCACTTCTGGGCGGTCTTTACGGGGCCGTCGCCGCCGGGTCGGTCGCCGGGGGTCGGGCGTGGCCGAGCTCGTCGCCGTCGTCGTCCTCGTCATCCCCCTCGTCGGGGGCCGGGGTGAGGAAGTACCCGGCGGCGAAGCCGGCCGCGGCCGGGATGACGACGAGGGGCACCGATCCCGACGTGGGCAGGGGGAAGATCCGCAGGATCGAGAAGGCGGCCGACAGGAGCAGGCCGACACCCAGGCCCGGGATCAGGAAGCGGATCCCCCGCGCCATGCGGTGGGCGGGCAGGGTGCGGCGGGCCAGGTCGCGGAGGCTGAAGGCGGCGGTGGCGACGGTGATGCCCAGCAGCAGCAGGGCGAAGACCGACATGGTCGAGAAGGGCCGGCCCCGGACGTCGGCGGCGAACTCGTCGCTGGAGAGGCGGTTGCGGTCGGCGTCGTAGGTGCGCACGGAGGTCCGCAGGTAGCCGTGGGCCTGCTGGTCGAGGTCGAAGAAGTCGAGGGGCACCTCGACGAAGCGGCTGCCCCGGGCCGGGACCTCCAGGAGGACCCGCACGTCGTAGGTGAGGAAGGTCAGGCCGAGGAGCTCCCCCTCCAGGCGGATGTGGCTCACCGTGACCGCCTCGTCGGTCTGGTTCACCAGGGACAGGGCCAGGATGGACGTGGTCCCCGGCGCCAGGCGGACGGGATCGGAGGGGCCGGCATCGGGGAGGCGCACGTCGTCGATGCGGCCGTCGACCCGGAGGGCCTCGCTCGACTCCGACGAGCTGCAGCCGGCGAGGGCGATGGCCACCACGAGGAGGGCCAAGGCGACGAAGCGGCGGATCATGGGAAGCCTCCCCAGATGAGGGCGGGGGTCGAAGGGTTCACGAGGCGACGGTGGATCGAGCGGAGGACGACGATCGGGCGAGACGCTGAGCCCGGACACGCCGCGTGCGGGCCACGGCTCCGGCGAGAACGGCGGCGGCGGCCAGGACGGCGACGAGGGCGGCGGCCCCGATACCGAGCGGCGCCCGGCCCAGGAGCCCCATGAGCAGGGCGAGGCAGACGCCGATGGCCGCTCCGGCCAGGACCAGGGAGACGTGAGCGCGCATCCGGGAGCGGCCCCGGCGCAACAGCCGCAGCTGGGCTTCGGCCGACGCCGCGGCGAAGAGGAGCACCAAGACGCTGCCGGCGCCCGTGACCGAGAGGAACCACGGGTTGCTCGACCTGAGGGCCACCGGCTGGGTCACGCGGCCCCCGGGGCCGTCCACCACGATCCGGCCGTCGATGCGGCCCCCTGTCACGTAGCTCTTGTTCCCCAGGTCGATGGTGGCCGTGCCGTTCTCGGGGGTGGCGCGTCCGGTGACGACGGGCTGGTCGAGGACGTCGAGCTCGATGGTGGCCGTGGTGCCCTGGGTCCCACCGGCGTCGGGGATGGCCTCCAGCAAGGGGGCGATCACCACCGGTTCACCCAGGTCGACCTCGATGACCTCTTCGTCGGCGATCGGCGTGCCGTTGACCGACAAGATGGCCCCGGGGCCCTCGGCCGCCGGGCCGTCCGTGCCCGACGACCCCAGGACGAGCACGAGGACGGCGGCGACGGCGGCCACGAGGGCGAGCAGGGCCGGGCGCCCGGCCTTGGGGGCGTCCAGGACCTCGTCGATGGCGACCAACTGGCTGCGATCGATCTGGGAGGCGTCGAAGCCCGAGGCATGCGACTCGACCTCGGGCCGGACGGCCACGCTCGGGGCGGCGGGAGCAGGAGCGGCGGGCGGGGCCGCCGGGGGAGGGGTGGCGTCGGGCGGGGCGGGTGGCGGGCCGGAGCCGGCCGCGGTGGCCGGGGCCGCGGGCGGGAGGTCGGCGACAGGAGGTGGCGGCGCCGACGGGGCCGGCGTCCCGGGCGCGACGGGCCGGGCGCCGGGGGGGCCGGCGACGGCGATGGTCTCCGACCCCGTCGGCTGCCCGGTCCCGGCGGGGCCGGTTGGTCCCGTCGTCCCCCGCCGACTCCCCGAGAGGGTGGTGGCGGCACCGTTGATGGCCTGCGAGCCCTGGACCGACACGCCCGTGGTGCCGAGCCAGTCCAGGCCCCAGGCCTCCACCGCGGCGGCGCCGAGATCGCAGCCGAAGGCTTCGGCGGTCGGGGTGCGCTGGGCCGGATCCCGGGCCAGGGCCCGCATCAGGGCCTCGGCCACAGGGGCGGGCAGGCCCGGGGCGAACTGGCGGACATCGGGTGGATCCTCCATGAGACGGAGCACGACCACCGACATGGGCGTATCGCCCTTGAAGGGCAGGCGCCCGCAGAGGAACTCGTAGAGCATCGACGCCGTGGCGTAGACGTCGACGGCAGGACCGATGGCCTTGCCCTCGGCCTGCTCCGGGGCCATGTAGGCCGGCGTCCCCAGGACGCTCCCCTCGACGGTGGCGAGGGTGCGGCTGCCGCCGATCACCTTGGCGATGCCGAAGTCGGTGACCTTCAGGTCGCCGGTGGCCGAGAACAGGATGTTCTCGGGCTTGACGTCCCGATGGAGGATCGAGTGGGCATGGGCGTGCTGGAGGGCCGAGCAGGTGGCCAGGACGAGGGCGATGGCTTCCTGCGGGGTGAGGCCGTTGGTGCGGAAGCGGCTCCACACCGTGCCGCCGGGGAGCGACTCCATCACCACGATGCAGCGGCCCCCCCGTTCCACGTAGTCGTAGATGGGCACGACGTGTGGGTGGTCGAGCATGGCCAGGGCCTTGGCCTCGACGAGGAAGCGGGAGCGCACGTCGGGGTCGTCGGCCAGGGGGCCGATCAGCTCCTTGATAGCGACGGCTCGCTCCAACCGTCGGTGGCGGCCGAGGTACACCACGCCCATGCCGCCCCGGCCGAGCTCGTCGGTGATCTCGTAGTCGGGGAGGGCCGACTCGATCGGCTCCTGCGCTGCGCCCATCAGTCGCCCCTACCTCGTACTCCGTGCAGTCGACCCGCATCCTGCCATCTGTGGAAGGCTGTCGCCGAGGATGCGAGGTGACACCGTGGGCATGGTCGATCCGAGGGAGAGGGGGCTGCGCCGAGCCCTGGGGCGCATCCGCTCCGGTCCGCTGGCGCGAGCGGTGGTCGCCACCGTCGTCGTCGGGGTGGCCACCACGGCCGTCGGCGCGGGTCCGGCGGCCGCCGTCCCCGTCCCCCTCGAGTTGGAGCGCATCGTGCAGGCCCCGGGCGACTGGCCCGACGCCACGATCACCGTGGCCCGCAACAACGGCGCCCCGACCTCCTATGAGATGGGCGAGGGGGCACCGCAGGAGATCACCATCGAGAGCGGCGACGTCGTCACCATCGACCGCCTGCAGCCGGAGCCGGGCTGGATCTACGAGGGCACCTGTGCCGACGAGTTCGGCTTCAGCGTCAGCAGCACCCTGCCGCTCACCTTCACGGCTCCGGTGAACGAGCTCTTCTGTCACGTCGACGAGTGGCCTGAGCGCCTCCTCACCCTGCGCAAGCAGGTCGACCCTGCCCCCGACGGCCCAGGCGACGACTTCGCCTTCGTCGTGGAGGCCACCGTCGGTCGGCAGGTCTTGCAGTGGGAGCCGTTCCTCGCCCACGGTGACGTCTGGCGGGTGGCTGTGCCGGCCGGCGCCCAGGTCGTGGTGGAGGAGGACGCCCCGGGTTGGGAGACGACCCACCTCTGCACCTACTTCGACGACGGCAGCGGGACCATCACCGTCAGCGAGGGTGGCGCCGTGGCCGAGATGGACTTCGCCAACATCGGTGCCGACTGCACCTTCACCAACACCGAGGCGGCACCCACGGTGGAGCTCACCGTGAACCGCTTCGTCAACCCGCCCGAGCTCGGGAGCGACCCCGTCGACATCGACGTGACCTCCGAGGGCGGCTTCGCCGAGGCCCTCCCCGTGGCGCACGGCGGGTCGGCGTCGACGGACATCCCCGCCTACGACCCCATCACCGTCGACTGGGAGCCCGGGCCCGGACTGGAGGGCGCCCACCGCTTCATCCAGTGCTACGAGGGCGACGGCTTCTTCCTGTCCGGCGAGCCGCCGCTCATCTTCGAGGCCGATGCCCAGGACATCACTTGCGACGTCCACGAGTCGTTCACCGGCAGCCTCATCGTCGAGAAGGAGGTGGAACCGGCCGGGTCGGGTGCGGGGGTGACGTTCCCCTTCACCGTCGTCGTCGACGGCGTGGAGACCTCCTTCACCTTGGATGAGGGGGGCTCTCGGGTCATCGGGCTGCCGTCCGACGCCACGGTCTCGGTCGAGGAGGACGCCCCGGGCTGGGAGGCCGAGCACCTCTGCATGGAGCGGGTCTACGACGGCGACTTCCTGGTGAGCGAGCACGAGATCAGCACCGGCGGGGCGACGGCCTCCTTCGCCTCCGACGGGGGTGAGGTGACCTGCACCTTCACCAACGAGGAGATCCCCCCTCCGCCGCCGCCACCTCCCCCTCCTCCGCCACCTCCCCCGGACGATCCGCCGCCTCCTCCTCCGGACGATCCCCCGCCCCCGCCGCCAGGTGACGAGCGCGGGACGGACACCCCGGACGATCCGGAGCCGACGATCCCGTCGGGGGGGATCGACGTCGTCATCGATCCATTGCCGACCACCACCACTACGACCACCCCGCCGCCGCCGACAGGGACCACCGTCCCCGCCTCTCCGGACCCGGAGCCCGACGATCCCGAGACGGTGCGGATCACCATCGGCCGGGGCGAGGATCTGTCCGCCGTCTTCCCCTGCGACGGTGAGCTGACCCTGCTCGACGTGGCCGGTGAGGAGGTCGACACCGCCGCCCTCGCCGTGGGTGACCACGACGTCCAGGCCCGGTGCGACGGCGTCGTCGTCGGCACGGCCCGGCTCACGGTGGTGGAGCAGACGGCCCCCCGCAGCGCCGGACCCGGCACAACGATCGCCCTGGTGCTCTTCGCCGTCCTGGCCGGGCTGGCCGTCTTCGCCACGCCCGCGGGCGGAGCCGGCGTCCGCTCGTCCTGATCCCTAGCGACGAGGCGGGCCGCTCGCCTCCAACAGGTAGCCGCGGCTCCGCACGGTGTGGATGGTGAGCCGCAGCGGCGCCAACCTCCGGCGCAGGCGCAGGACGTGAACGTCCAGGGCGTTGCGGCCCGGTGCCCCGTCGGGCCAACCCGCCCGGGAGAGGGCGTCGCGGGTGACGACGGTGCCCAGCTTGGCCAGCAGGGCGTGGGCCAGGCGGTGCTCCACCGGGGGGAGGGCCACCCACTGGTCACCCATCCGGATCAACCCGTCCTCGTCGAGCACCGGGCCGGCTTCGGCCGGGGCGACGCTGGCCCCGCGCCCTAGGGCGACCCGATGGGCCAGCCAACGGACGCGGGCCCGCAGGTCAGCGTCGGCCACCGGGACGCGCACCCAGTCCTCCAGCGGGTCGCTGGGCTCGGGCGCCGGGGTGCTGGGGTCGAGCAGGAGCACGCGGGGGCGACCCGAGGCCTGCAGGGCCGAGCGGGTCTCCTCCTGCTCCGGCCAGCGGACGAGGGTGACGTCGGCGCGGCCGTCATCGAGATCCTCCACCATGGCCGGGCACGGTACGCAGGGGAGGTTTCGCTCCTGTTTCGCAGTTGTGAACGGACTCCCGCGGCGATCTGCCGCGAGGTGTCAGAACAGCTTGGAGTCGAGGTCGCGCACGCGGGCGGCCAGTGAGGCCATCACCTTGCGGGAGAGGCTGGGGACGTCCTCCAGCACGCCGGCGAACTGGCGGGCCCCCAGGACGAAGAGGGTCATGGGCCCGTCAGCCACGACCGTCGCCGTTCGGGGGCCGTGGTCGAGCAGGGCCAGCTCGCCCACGCAGTCACCGGGGCCGAGGGTGGCCACCTTGCGGGTGCCCCGCTTCACCGTGGCCTTGCCCTCGATGACGACGAAGCACTCCCGGCCGGCGTCACCCTGGCGGACGAGGACGTGGCCGTCCTCGACGGTGAGCTCGTCACCGGCCTTGGCGATCTTTCCCAGTTCCCGGCGCGAGCAGGCCGAGAAGAGGGGAACGGAAGCGAGGTGGTCGAGGTAGCTCTCACGGCGGGCCATGGCGGGGGAGCATACGGCGCGGCTCCGGGGCCGTGCTTGGACGAGGTCGCTGGTGGCCGAAGGTGACGGAAGGCGGGACGGAGGTGTCACGCAGCCGTCAAGACGACGAAACGTTCGCGAAACAGAGGGTCCTTACGTTTCGCCCCGTTCCCGGGCGCCCTGCGCCCCTGACCTGACAGAAACGGTGACGTCCTATGGAAGGAAATCTGGCCTGGGTGTTGACCTCGGCCGCTCTCGTCTTGTTCATGACCCCGGGTCTGGCCTTCTTCTACGGAGGAATGGACCGGAGCCGGAACGTCCTGAACATGCTGATGATGAACTTCTGGTGTCTGCTCATCATCCCGGTCATCTGGGCGCTCTTCGGCTTCTCGCTCGCCTACGGCACGACCGGTGCGGCCAACGACTTCATCGGCAACTTCGACAACCTGTTCCTCCGACAGCTCAGCATCGACGACGGCGGCACCGTCCTGGCCACCGTCATGTTCCTCGGCATGTTCGCCGTCATCACCCCCGCCCTGATCTCGGGCGCGGTGGCGGACCGCATGAAGTTCTCGGCCTGGGCGATCTTCGCCCCGGTCTGGATGCTTCTGGTCTTCGTCCCCGTCTTCAAGTGGGTGTACGGCGGCTGGTTCGGCCAGGGCGTGATCAGCGACGGGGGCCAGTTCCTGCCGGGCTCGATCGACTTCGCCGGCGGTACCGCCATCCACGTCAACGCCGGCATCGGCGCCCTGGCGTGCGTGCTCGTCCTCGGCAAGCGCAAGGGTTGGCCCGGCAGCGTGACGCCACCCCACTCGATGCCGCTCGTCATGCTGGGCACCGGCATCCTCTGGTTCGGCTGGTTCGGCTTCAACGCCGGTTCGGCCCTCGCCGCCAACGGCCAAGCCGTCCAGGCCTTCGCCAACACCTTCTTGGCCGCGGCGGCCGCCGGGCTCGCCTGGTGCATCGTCGAGCGCTTCCGGGACGGCCACTTCACCAACCTCGGCGCCGCCTCGGGCATCGTCGCCGGCCTGGTGGCCATCACCCCGTGCGCCGGCTTCGTCTCGGGCATGGCCCCGATCTGGATCGGCCTGATCGCCGGCGTCGTCTGCTGCTTCGCCGTCGGCCTCAAGACCAAGATGGGCTACGACGACGCCCTCGACGTCGTCGGCGTCCACTTCGTCGGCGGCCTCACCGGCTCGCTGCTGCTCGGCCTGTTCGCCGACCCGGACTACTTCGCCAGCGCCTACGGCGACCTCCTCGAGGGGACCAGCGGCCCGTTCATGGAGGGCTGGTTCCTCGGCGGCGGACCCGACCTGCTGATCGAGCAGGTGATCGCCAACGGGGTCACGATCGTCTACTCGTTCGTGGTGACCGGTCTGATCATGCTCGCCCTCAAGCACACCATCGGTGTGCGAGTCTCGGAGGAGGTCGAGGAGTCAGGCCTGGACCTGGCCGAGCACAGCGAGACCGCCTACCACGACGCCAACGCCTGAGCGTCCCGAACGGACAGAGGAGACAGCCATGAAGATCGTCACGGCCATCGTCAAGCCCTTCAAGCTCGACGACGTCAAGACTGCCCTGAAGGACGCCGGTGTGGTGGGCATCACCGTCACCGAGGTCAAGGGCTTCGGTCGCCAGGGCGGCCACACCGAGACCTACCGGGGCACGGAGTACAAGATCGACTTCGTCCCCAAGGTCAAGCTGGAGATCGTCATCGACGACGCTGATGTCGACCGCGTCGTCGATGCCGTGGTCGCCGCGGCGGCCACGGGCAAGATCGGTGACGGCAAGGTGTGGGTGACCCCGGTCGAGAGCATCGTCCGCATCCGGACGGGGGAGCAGGGCGCAGAGGCCATCTGAGTCAGATCCCTTCGCGACGACGCCCCCGGGTTCGCCCGGGGGCGTCGTCGCGTCCCGGGGCTACCGTGGGTGCCTGGTGTGCCGGGAAGCCTGGTCGGCGTCCCCGACCGGCGACCCCCAGGACGTCCCCGGGCCCGACTCCCGAGCCCCTACCCGACGCCTGACCGGCGCCGCCTCGCGCTTCCTCCGGGTCGAGGCGGCCGGTGGCATCGCCCTCGTCGGGGGCCGCCGTGGCCCTGGCCACGTGGTCGGGCCTCGGGCGACTCCCCCCGGCGCTGACGGCCCGCCACGTGGCCGGCTTGGGGGCCTTGGCATCGGCTTCACCGTCTCCCTGTTCGTGGCGGGACGGGCCTTCCCGGACCCGGATCTGACCGACCAGACCAAGGTCGGAGGCCGTGGACTGATCCTCGGCCGATCAGCCCTTGGCCTGGTTCGCCACCGCGGCGGCGGCGGCGGCGACGGCCTCGGGGTCGCCCAGGCTGCGGCGGAGCGGATCACCGGGCGCGGCCGGGAGCATGGTGACGGGGTCGAGCTCGTAGACGAGGGGCACGCCGGTGGGGATGTTGAGCCCGGCGATGGCATCGTCGGAGATGCCGTCGAGGTGCTTCACCAGGGCCCGGAGGCTGTTTCCGTGGGCCGCGACCAGGACGGTGCGCCCGACGGCCAGGTCGGGCACGATCCCGTCGTACCAGTAGGGCAGCATCCGGGCCACCACGTCGGCCAGGCACTCGGCCGCCGGCAGCACGTCGGGGGGCAGGTCGGCGTAGCGCCGGTCGGCATTGGGGTCATGCGGGTTGTCGGCGGCGAGCGGTGGGGGCGGCACGTCGTAGCTACGGCGCCACACGTGCACCTGCTCGTCGCCGTACCTGGCGGCCGTCTCCGCCTTGTCCCGTCCCGTGAGGTCGCCGTAGTGGCGCTCGTTGAGCCGCCAGTGACGCCGCACCGGCAGCCACGACAGGCCCATGGCCTCCAGGGCCAGCTCGGCGGTGCGGATGGCCCGCGTCTGGAGCGACGTGTGGACCACGTCGAGGTCCAGCCCGGCTCCGGCCATGAGGCGACCCGCCTCGGCCGCCTCCGCCTCCCCCTTCTCCGAGAGGGGGCAGTCCCACCAGCCGGTGAAGAGGTTCTCGGCGTTCCATGTGCTCTGGCCGTGGCGGACCAGGACGAGGGTGGCGGTCATGGCTGGCCAGCGTAGGAGAGCCCGCCGAGCGGACCGTCCTTAGGAGCCCGGGCCGATAGGCGAGGCGACCCGGCAAGCACGGGCTCTCTCCGAGGCGCAGCCGAGGAGGACCTCCGGCGCGATCCCGCCCTATCCGCGCGGGTCCTTAGGCGTAGTACATGATCGACGAGGTCCGGTTGTCCATGGTGGTGAGGTTGATGAGGGATCCACTCGGTCCGGTGTGGCCCTCCTGGTCGCCGGTGAGGTTGCCGTTGCTCCAGTGCTTCATGCCGGCGCAGGACCGTTGACGGCTCGAGCTGATGATGTTGTTCCAGGGGTCGCTCGGGCTGAAGCCGAGGGACTCTCCGCAGTTGCCGGTGACGGTGAGGACGGAACCGCTGCCGGCGGCGCCCTGGTAGTGGCTCCCGACCGTCGTGCTCAGGAGCGAGAGGTCCTCGATCTCCTCAGGATCCACCCACTCGCACGTGACCTCGGACGTGGCCCCCTCCTCCACCTCCTCCACCGGCAGGGTGTAGGTGGTGCAGCTCTCGATGAGGTCGGCTCCGGCCGGGGCCGGGGCCTGGGCCACGACGACGGCGGGGACGGCGGCGGCACAGGCGGTGGCCATGCGGGTGAGGGTGGGACGGGACATGTCGGGCTCCTTGGGTGGCGCGGGAGGGGGCGGTGGAGAGAGGCGGTCAGTCGTCGGGGCGGATGTGGGCGGACACGTACACGGCCAGGGCCGGGTCGAGCTCCTCGAGCCCGGTGGTCTCCTGCCGCAGGCTGAGCAGGGTGGTAGTGGTCGGGTCGATCACCGCCTCCACCGTCCTGCCCGTCGAGGACCGGGCCACGAGGGCGAGGCCGCTCCGGCCCCGGTGGTCGGTGGCCGGTCCCCTGACGTCGACGCCCTGATCGTCCAGCACGTGGAAGAGGGCGGCCCGGGCCGGGCCGGAGAGCAGGGGCGTGGCCAGCAGCTCGAGGGCCAGGTCCGTCGGGGGAGGATCGCCCTCGGCCCCGATCACTCCCCGCAGGGCAGTGAGCACGGCGTCGAGATCGCCGGACAGGTCGCCGATCTCGTCGGGGGTGAGGCCCCCGACGAGGAGGGCTCCTGGTTGATCGAAGGTCTGGGTGCTCTCCTCGACCA
>CAZXRA010000233.1:0-4344 GCA_964643485.1 uncultured Iamiaceae bacterium
GCAGCGAGGACCGCCGCCACCAAAGTCCACACACGTCGAAACAACATCTTGAGGGATCCCCCCTGTCGAAGAACAACCAACCACGGCACCACCACAACAACACCGCAGCCGTGATGACACCACCCGACACCCTCCCAGACCAAACCTTGCTGAACATGCGCGATATGGTCACCGACAGGCGGCGGGCTGACGCCCGGGGCCGGCCGTCAGCGGGAGCGGACGACGACCGTGCCCGCGGCCCGGTCGGGCACCCCCCGGCGCAGGGGGTCGAACATGGCCGTCATGTAGAGGCCCATGGCCACCACCTTGGCCAAGGGGTGGGGGATCGTCGCCACCACGCCGGGCACGGCGATGCGCAGGGCCGCCTCCCACCACAGCGGGCACCGGCCGTTGACCTGGCGCGCCACCCGGATGCCCAGGAGGAACTTGCCGATCGTCTGGCCCCAGAACGTGATCGTCACCGTCTCGTAGACCACGGCCATCAGCACCAGGGCGGCCCACGTCGCCGCCTGGGCGGTGCCGCTGGCCGCATCGGCGGTGTCGGCCCCCGGCTCCCCCGCCGCCCGCACCACCAGCACCACGCTGGTGACCAGCAGCACCGGCACGCCCACGATGACGGCGTCGACGGCGCGGGCCAACCAGCGGCGCATGATCGTGGCCAGTGCGTTGACCCCGGTGGCGGGGAAGGACTGCGGCCCCCTCGGGAAGCGCTCCGCCGTCGACTCCATGACGTCCTCCTACTCGGCCGCGTCGGCCAGCGACTCGGCCAGGGCCGGATGGACGAGCAGGCTCTCCACGATGTCGGTGACCCGCAACCCGGCCGTGACGGCCAGGGCCAGCACCGAGATGAGCTCGGCCGCGTGCTGGCCCACGATCGAGCCGCCCATGACGACCCCCGTGGCCGGGTCGGAGATGATCTTCACGAACCCCCGCGGGTCGTCGTTGATGAGGGCCTTGGCCGACGCCGAGAACGGCACCTTGGTCACCCGCACCTTCCGCCCGCTGGCGAAGGCCTCGGCCTCGGCCAGGCCGACATCGGCGATCTCCGGGTCGGTGAAGATGGCCGACGCCGCCTTGTCGTAGTCGAGGTGGCGGTGCGGCCCCTGGTGCAGGCCCAGGGCGTGCTCGGCGATCTTGCGCCCCTGCATGGACGCCACCGACGACAGCGGCAGCTTCCCCGACAGGTCGCCGGCGGCGTAGACGTGGGGCACCGACGAGCGGCAGTTGTGGTCGACGACGACGTAGCCGCCATCGGCCTTCACCCCGGCGACGTCGAGGCCCAGCTCCTCCGAGTTGGGGATCGAGCCGATGCACAGCAGGGCGTGGCTGCCCCGGGCCACCCGGCCGTCGTCGCACCGCACGGCCACACCGTCGTCGCCGACATCGATCCCCTCGGCCCGGGCCCCCTTGAGGAGGTGGACGCCCCGCCCGAGGAAATCGTCCTCCAGGACGGCCGCCACCTCGGGATCCTTCTGGGGGAGCACCTGCTGGCGGCTGACGATGAGGGTGACCTCGCAGCCGAAGGCCGAGAACATGTGGACGAACTCCACGCCCGTGACCCCGGACCCGATCACCACCAGGTGCTCGGGCAACACCGGCGGGGGGTAGGCGTCGCGAGTGGTGAGCACCCGCTCGCCGTCGATCGGCGCCCATGCCGGGATGCGAGGTC
Source organism: uncultured Iamiaceae bacterium (assembly GCA_964643485.1). Classification (GTDB taxonomy): domain Bacteria; phylum Actinomycetota; class Acidimicrobiia; order Acidimicrobiales; family Iamiaceae; genus Iamia. The sequence continues at coordinate 1,670 of CAZXRA010000233.1, forward strand.
GGCTGCCGGTGGCCAGCACCACCGTGTCGGCCACCATCACCTCGGCCGGCCGCCCGTCGTTGAAGGCGATCTCCACCTCGTGGGGGCTCACGAAGCGGCCGGTGCCAGCCACGATGCGCACGCCCTGGCTCTCCAGGAGCCCCCGCACCGAGCTCTCCAGACGGGACTCGATGGCGTCGATGCGGTCCCGGAGGCCAGGCAGGTCGAGGCCGGGCTGCACCGCGGCCAGGCCCATGCTCGCCGACCGCCGCTGCTCGTTCATGGCCCCGCCCGTGGCGATCATGGCCTTCGAGGGGATGCAGTCGCGCAGGTGGGCGGCGCCCCCGACCACGTCCCGCTCGATCAGGGTGACCTCGGCCCCGAGACGGGCCGCCGTGGTCGCTGCCTGGTTGCCGGCCGGGCCCCCTCCGATGACGACGAACCTGTGGGCCATCCCCCGAATGTAGGGCGTCGTGGAGGGCGAACCCCCTGCGCAGTGGCGCCCCTACCCGCCCACGGGGTGCCGCCTGTCACGAACGGCGCCAGGGGACGTAGCCTGGCACCATCGATCGAGGGAGCACACTCCATGTCTGAGACGTCGCCCGCCGCTGCCGGGGCCTCCACGCCCCCTCCTCCCCCAGGCGACACCCGACCCGTCGATGTCGCCGTGGCCGTGGCCGCCCTGGCGTCCCTCGGGGCCGGTGCCGTCCACGCCGCCGCCATCGGTGTGCACAACGACGTCCGCGCCACCGCTCTCACCTTCACCGTCCTGGCCGTGGTCCAGATCGGCTGGGCCGCCGCTGCGCTCGCTCGTCCCCGGGCCCGGGCCGTCCTCCTGAGCGGACTGGCCATCCACGGTGGCGCCATCGCCGGGTGGATCCTGGCCAAGTCGATGGGCATCGGCTTCATCGAGGGGCTCGACACCTCCGAGTCGGTCCAGCTCGCCGACGGCATCGCCGTCGGGCTGGCCGCCGCCGCCGGGGCGCTCACCGCCTGGGCCCTCCTCGTCCCCGCCGCCGCCGGCGAGGGCCTGGCCGCCAAGGCGTCGCGGGTGGCCCAACGGCCCAGCCTCCGTCTCATGGGCCTGGCCGTTCCCGTCGCCGTCCTCGCCGTCGCCGCCATGGTGTCCACCGGCTCCCACTCTCACGCCGGCGGGGCCGGGCACGCCCACGGCGAGGAGGCCGCCGCCGATCACGCCCACGGCGAGGGCGACGAGCACGAAGAGGGTGAGGAGCACGCCGCCGGTGAGGAGCACGCCGAGGGCGACCACGGCCCCGCCGCCGTCGTCCCTCCGACGGAGTACGACCCCAACCTCCCCATCAACCTGAGCGGAGTCTCCGGCGTGAGCCTGGAGGAGCAGGCCCGGGCCGAGAACCTCATCGCCATCACCCTCATCCGCCTGCCCAAGTACGCCGACACCGCCACCGCTGAAGCCGACGGCTTCAAGTCCATCGGCGACGGCTTCACCGGCCACGAGCACTACATCAACTGGGACTACCTCTCCGACGGCCGCACCCTCGACCCCGACTACCCGGAGTCCCTCGTCTACGACACCACCGGTCCCGAGAAGCGACTGGTGTCGGCCATGTTCATGACCGAGCCCGGGGTCACCCTCGAGACCGTGCCCAACGTCGGGGGCAAGCTCACCCAGTGGCACATCCACGACGACCTGTGCTTCACCCAGGGTGACGCCCCCCGGGTCGTCGGCATCACCGAGGTCGGCGGCACCTGTGACCCGCCGCTGCAGAAGTTCAACCCCGTGCCCATGATCCACGTGTGGATCGAGGCCCACCCCTGTGGCCCCTTCGCCGCCCTGGAGGGCGTGGGCGCCGGCCAGGTCAAGGAGGGTGAGGAGCACCTCTGCAACCACACCCACGGGGGGGGCGAGGAAGAGGACGAAGGCGACAAGGAGCCCGAGGTCGAACGCCGCCGCGACGCCACACCGACGACCGTCGCCGGATAGGGAGCCACCCGCCCCCGGACATTGGGGGCGCCGTCACGCCGAGCCACGTCCTCCGACCCCACCCGCCGCCCTAGCGGCCTCGGCGTGACGCCGCCCAGACCCATTGGGGGCGCCGTCACGCCGAGCCGTATTCTTCTCCCGTGACGAGCGACGCCGATCCGACCGTCGACGACTGGCGCGAGCTGGCCCAGGCCGACCTGAAGGGCCGCGACCCCGACGACCTGGTCCGCACCCGGCCCGAGGGCATCGACGTCAAGCCCCTCTACACCGCGGCCGACGTCGACGACGACGCCACCGACACCCTGCCCGGCTTCTCCCCCTTCACCCGGGGCGTCCGAGCCACCATGTACTCCAACCGGCCCTGGACCATCCGCCAGTACGCCGGGTTCTCCACCGCCGAGGAGTCCAACGCCTTCTATCGGCGCAACCTGGCCGCCGGCCAGCAGGGCGTGTCGGTGGCTTTCGACTTGGCCACCCACCGGGGCTACGACTCCGACCACCCCCGCGTCGAGGGCGACGTGGGCAAGGCCGGCGTGGCCATCGACTCGGTGGAGGACATGAAGATCCTCTTCGACGGCATCCCCCTGGAGAAGATGTCCGTCTCCATGACCATGAACGGGGCCGTGCTCCCCTGCCTGGCCAGCTTCATCGTCGCTGGCGAGGAGCAGGGCGTCGACCAGGCCCAGCTCTCCGGGACCATCCAGAACGACATCCTCAAGGAGTTCATGGTCCG
>CAZXRA010000234.1:0-19005 GCA_964643485.1 uncultured Iamiaceae bacterium
GGGCGGGGCGTGGGTGTGGGTGATCGAGGGATGGGCGCCGACGGTGTCCTCCGCCAGCTCGAAGGCGTCGTGGAGGGTGGAGGCGGGCCGGAACCCGAGACGGCGCACGGCCCGGGGGTCGCCGCCGACGATGATCACGCGGCCCAGGTGCTGCAGGGCGTGCGAACCCCAGTACCACATGTAGAACGGGTGGACGCCGTGGTAGGCGTAGCTCGTCCGGTACAGGTGGCGGTACCACTCGTCCTCGGCGTAGCGCTGCTCGTAGCGCTCGGCGATCAGCTTCGGATCGGTGGTGTCGGCCAGCACCTCCTCGAAGAAGTCGATGTAGCTGGGGTGGTGGACGGGGTGGAACTCCCACGGGGTGGGGTGGCTCATGATCAGCACGCCGCCCTCCCGGACCAGAGGCCTCCCCCGGTACATGTTGAAGAAGTACCCGAGGCCCAGGCACATGACCAGGATCGGGTTCATGATCGAACCGACGTTGTAGGGGCAGATGTAGGGGAGCCCCATGGTGAGCACGTCGGTCTGGCCCTCCACCGGCACCAGGTGCTGGGCGAAGCAGTGCTCCAGGGTGCGCTCGTGCACGGGCTCGACTGCACCGGCGGTCACTGACGTGACGCCGTAAGGCGCCTCGTGGCTCTGGAAGATGCGCCGGCGGGTGGCCGGCGACATGCGGTCGAGGCCCGCCTTCATCCCCAGGAACGTCACCCGGTCGCGGGTGGTCCACTCCCACTCGCGCTTCTGCAGCACCGAGAGAGGGCCCGTGGCGCCGAAGGTGTCGGTGTTGAGGGTGGTCTCGATCTGGAAGATCTTCACCCCGGCGTCGCGGATCACCTTGCCCATGCGCCAGTTGGCGTGGTGGAGCTCGGAGCTGTGGCGATCCATGAACGAGCGCGAGCTCTCCATGGTCGCCGGGTTGTGGTGGTGGCGGATCGACCGGTAGCTGGCCAGGCCGGTGGCCGTGCTCTTGTGGCCGCCGTCCATGGAGACGATGTTGATGTTGACGTAGACGAGCAGGTCCGACTCGGCCGCCGCCTTGTTGATCTCCACCTCCTCGCCGTGGGGCGTGGTGCCCAGGAAGGCCAGGTCGTCGGGATCCTCGGCGTCGTGGTTGTAGAGGCGGCCGTCGGGGGCGAAGGCGTCGTAGACCCGGTCGCCGACGGCGTGGCGCAGCTCGTCCTCGGTCATGCGCCGGTGCAGGGCCAGGGCGGCGATGATGCGGACGTCGTCGACGCCGGCCGCCGCGGCCCGGTCGAGCACGGCCTCGATGACCCGCTGGCGGATGTCGGGCCGCCGCATCTTGGGCAGGGGCAGCGACACGTCGTCGAAGGCGATGACCAGCTTCATGCCCGGCCGCAGCAGGGCGGCCAGGGGCTCGCTGTCGAGCGGGTTGTCGAGGGCGTCGTCGATGGCGGTGCCGACGCTGCGCAGGGCCGGTAGGGGCTCGGCCGGGTAGACGATCCGGCTGTGGCCCGGGGGCAGCTTCTCCAGTCGGAACGACTCGCCGTGGTGGAAGAGGATCGGCGGGGTCGAGCGGTCGACCTCCAGCACCAGTCCGGGGCGGGGCATCAGCGGGTCTCCAACGTCATCGGCAGGCGGGTCATCGGTGCTTCTCGTCCCGCAGGTCGAAGGCGACCTTCACCGCGCCGCGGGTACCGGCGACGGCGGCGTGGGCGATGGCCTCGCGGTGGCGGGACAGGGGGTAGGTGGCGCTCAGCAGGCGGTCGAGGCCGGCGGCGGTGACGACCTCGATGGCGGTGGCGAAGTCGTCACGAACGTAGGCGTAGCAGCCCCGCAGCGCCGTCTCCCGGTGCCACAGGGGGGTGAGGTCGAGGCTGGTGTGGCCGGGCATGCCGACGACCAGGACCTCGCCCCCGGGGGCCACGACCTTGAGGGCCTGGGCCAGGGAGTCGGCCGAGCCCACGCAGTCGACGACGGTGGGAACGCCTCCGGTGAGCTGGCCGGCGGCGGACCCGGCGGTGGCGTCGTCGGCGGCGAGCACGAGCGAAGCGGTGGCGGAGCGGACGGCCCGGGGCAGCTCGGAGGGGGACACCACCCGGGTGGCCCCGAGCTCCCGGGCCAGGCGCTTCTGCCCGGGGTGCTTGGCCGTGGCGATCACGGTGCGCTGCGTGCTTCCGTCGAGGTGGCGCAGGGCGGCGAGGGTGAGGAGCCCGAGGGTGCCCGCCCCGACGAGAGCCACGGCGCCGTCCTCCCCGGCCGGACCCCGCCGGATGGACCGGGCGGCGTGGACGGCGCAGGCGGTGGGCTCCACCAGCACGGCGGCCTCGTCGGACATGTCGTCGGGCACGGGCACGAGCTGGTCGGGGTGGGCGACCATGGCCGTCGACCAGCCGCCCCCCGTCTCTCGGCAGAAGCCGCTCTGCAGGGCGGGGTCGAGGTGGCCGAAGGCGATGCGTTCGCAGTGGTGCGTCCGGCCCTCGGCGCAGGAGGGGCAGGGCGGGTCGATGCCCCGGATGCCGCAGTGGAGGACGGGGATGAGCACGGCCCGGCTCCCGTCGTCCCGCTCACCCACCACCTCGTGGCCCGGCGTGAACGGGAAGCTGACGATGGGGCCGAAGTAGGTGCTGGACCGCCCGTCGATGGCGGCCAGGTCGCTGCCGCAGATGCCGGCCAGGCGGGGGCGGAACCGCACCCATTCGGCTGTAGGAGGCTCGGGCTCCTCGATGTCGGCCAGCTTCAGGGGACCGACGGCGGCGCCGGCGCCGGGGCTGACCCGGCCGGCCACCGCGGCGGCGGCGAAGCGCCCCGCCTTGCGGGAGAAGACGAGGGCCTTCATCGGCGGCCGGTCCGGACACGGCGGGCCCGGCGCTCGGCTGCGGTGGGGGGGCGGTAGCCGGGGACGCGGGCCGCTTCCCGGCGGGGACCCGGGCGGGGGGCGAGAGGAAGGCGGCGGGGCACGAAGCCCGGCGCCTTCTCCCACTGCTCGACCAGCCAGCCCCGCTTGCGAGCGAGGGCGGCCAGGCGGGCCTCGGGGTTCACGGCCACGGGGAAGCCGGCCGCCTCCAGCATGGGCAGGTCGCTGCTGGAGTCGGCGTAGACGACGGCCTCGGCCGCGTCGAGGCCGTGGGCGGCGCAGTAGTCGTAGAGCACCTGGGCCCGGGTCTCGCCCGTCGGCGGGACGGTGGTCATCTTGCCGGTGGCCGTCCCGTCGGGCGCCACGCCCATCTCGGCCGACACGATGTCGTCGAACAGGGGACGCAGCGGGTCGACTACGACGTCGAGGGCGCCGGTGATGAGTACAGTCCGGTGGCCCAGGGCCCGATGCTCCCGCACCCGACGGAGCCCGGCCGGGAACGCCTTGGTGAGGATCAGCTCGGAGAGCATCTCCACGCTGTCGACCCGCAGCTCGTCGAGGGGGGCGCCCTCGTAGCGGCGGTAGAAGTGGCGGAGGAAGTCGCTGCGGTCGCGCCGGTCGAGCTTCAGGAGCGACGGGGCCTCGGCCAGCAGGCGAGCGGCCAGGGTACGCCGGTCGGCGGGCTCCAAGCGCCGGCTGGCCAACCAGGCGAAGGAGGTGACCACGTTGGAGGCGATGAGGGTGTTCTCCAGGTCGAAGGCGGCGACCTGGCGCTCGGGGGAGAGGACCTGGCGGCGCAGGCGGGTGCTGCGGGCCTCGCCGGCGCCGGAACCCCCCTCGGTGCGGACCCGGGCGTGCTTGACCACCGAGGGGAGGTGGATCTCCCGGACGTAGCGGGTCCAGTCGACGACGCGGGGATCGCACCCGAAGTCGCGCTGGTCGGCCTCGGTGAGAGCGGCGTGCAGGGCGAGGAGGCGGTCGACGCCGTAGATGGCCTCGCACTCGGTGTAGGCGCCGTAGAGGGTGACGTAGGCGGTGGCCCGGTCGACCAGCTCCCGCTTCTCCTCCACCCCGGCGGCCCACGCGGCCTGCTTGCCCCGCAGGGGCAGGGCGTTGAGCACCTTCTCGGTGGTGCCCAGCACCATGCGGCCCCGGCGCAGCTCGCCCTCGACCTGGCCCCGGCCCGGGAACCGGAACTCGGGGACGCTGATGGGCTGGCCGTCGCGGTCGTAGAGCGGGTTCTCGGTGAACCAGGCGCTGATCAGCTCGGTGAGGCGTTGGAACTCCAGGGGGTTGCTCGACCCCGAGGCGACCTGGGTGACGTCGGGACGGCCGTCGGCGTGGCTCGGCCCCCGAGCGGCGACGGCGCAGATGGCCCCGACGACCAGGTCGACGGGGATCACGTCGACCGTGCCCTCGGGGACGCCCGGGAACTGGCTCAGGAGGCCCCGGGCGTAGGAGACGATCACCGGCTCGGCCATGCGGAAGCCCCGGATCCAGCCCGGTACCGGCTCCGACCAGGCCGACTCGATGATGGCGGGGCGCACGATCGACACGGGCACGTCGCCCCGGGTCTCGCCCAGGGCCCGCTCGCCCAGGGCCTTGGTCATGGCGTAGGCATCGGGCCACCCGAGGGAGGAGGCCCTGGCCCGACCCGCCTCGACGAGCTGCTCCTTCACCCAGGCCCGACGCCGGTCCTCGGTCTTCTCGGCCAGGAGGGTGGTGCCGGCTGCCCCCAGCTCGTCCCGGGCCGCGTCCTGGAACCCGGCCAGGCGTTCGGGGAGTCGGCTGGTGGCCTCGGCATCACCGCGGACCCGGCGGGCGGCGTCGACCTCGCGCTGCCAGTCGACGTCGACCCAGAAGGGGCTCTCGTCCACCGGGATCTCGGGGGCGGCGCCCCGGCGGTTGCCGGCCACGTAGCAGGTGGAGACGGCGACCAGGTGGGGCGTGACGCCCAGGTCGGCGAGAGTGCGGGCGATCCGAGTGGGCCCGAGGAGGTTGACCTCGACGGCCAGGTCGAGGGGGGAGTCGAAGGAGACGGTGGCGGCCGAGTGGATGACCGTGTCGCAGCTCGTCAGGGCGGCTCGGCCGTCGTCGTCGAGGCCGAGGCCGTCGGTGCCCACGTCGCCCGCCACGACCTGCACCCGGCGGGCCACCAGCTCATCGAAGGCCTCCCGGCCGCCCCGCTCGTCCCGCAGGCGGTCGAAGCAGTCGTTGCGGAAGATCTCCCGCTGGGCCCGCTGCTCCACGGTGCGCTTGCGGCCCGGTCGGACGAGGAGCACCAGGTCGGTGTCGGGGGCGGCCCGCAGGAGGCGCTCCACCAGGGCCGTGCCCAGGAAGCCGGTGGTGCCGGTGACGAAGATCCGGCGACCGGCGAGGGCGGCGGCGATGGGAGGGGAGGAGGGGCGCTCCGGCATCGGGAGGGGACCCTAGCGGATCTCTCTACCAAATGGTAGAGAGAGGGGGTGGCCAGCTCCACCCGGGACCGCATCCTCGCTGCCGCCCTGGCCGGCTTTGCCCGGCGGGGGGTGGAGGCCACCTCGCTGGACGACGTGGCCGAGGCCGTCGGCGTGCGCAAGCAGACGATCCTCTACTGGTTCCGGTCCAAGGACGCCCTCGTCGCCGGGGTGATCGAGGCGGCCGTGGCCGAGCTGGGCGATGCCCTGGACGCGGCCGTTGCCCATCGTCGACCCGGCCAGGACGTCACCACCGCCGTCGTCGACGAGGTGCTCCGCCTGGGGGCCCGCCGTCCCGACCTGTTGGTGCTCCTTCGCGAGGTGGCCCGCCTCGGCCCCTCGGCGACCACCGTGCTCGGCGCCGCCATCGCCCCTCGCCTCGACGGGGCCGCCACGGCCATGGTCGCCCCGGGCGGAGATGCGGCGCGGGCCCGTCGCCGGTTGGTGGAGGCCGGGGCCCGGGTGATCGCCACCGCGGTGGAGGCCGAGCTCCTCACCCAGATGGGCGTGGCCCCCGACCGCACCTGGCTCCGTCGCCGCCGAGCCGACCTCCTGGCCGTGCTGGAAGAACGGCGCCCTAGCCGCCCCGGGCGATGAGGGCCGCCGCTGTCATGCCCACCGACAGCCCGCCCAGGAGGGCGGTGGCCCCCCAGGCGTAGACCCGCTGGAAGCCCTTGTGCATCTCGGTGCGCAGGTCGGCGAGCTCCGCTCGCAGCACATCACGCGTGACGGGCTCGTCACCGGGTCGAGAGGGGAGCTCGGAGAGCAAGGCGTCGGCCTCCTCCGCACCCAGGACAGGGGTGAGAGACGATCGGATCGAGCGGCGGTGCTGCGCGGACAGCATGGCTTCCTCCCGAAGGAAGGGATCGGTTGTGGGGGGAAGCGCACGAGCGACGGTACCGGCAGGTCCCACCGGTGGCAAGCATCACCCTCGACGAGTGTCAGGCGGGGGCGTGGGGCTCGGCCGAGCTGGGGGCGTGGGCCACGTCGCCGGGCCCGAAGGGGCGGGTGGAGGCGGCCAGCTCCAGCAGGATCCCGTCAGGGTCGAAGAAGTACACGGAGCGGACGAACACCCCCTCGTGCTGCTCCTCGGACACGCCCCACTCGCTGTCGTCGTGGTTCACCGTCTCGCTGCACGCGACCCCGGCGGCCAGCAGGCGGTCGCGGTACTCGTCGATCCGCTCCAGGGGCACCTTGAAGGCCACGTGGTTCATCGAGCCCACGGCGCTCACGATCTCGCCCGTGTCCGGCCGGGCCCGGGGACCGGTCACGCCGGGCCCGGGCTCGGGCGCGCCCGGGAACCAGAAGAAGGCGAGCAGGTCGCCGCCCCCGCAGTCGAAGAAGAAGTGCTGGCCCATCCCCAGGGGCAGCTCCACCGTCTTCACCAGCGGCATCCCCAGCACGCCCTCGTAGAAGGCGACGGTGCGGGCCATGTCCCGGCACACGAGGGCGAGGTGGTTGACCCCGCCCCACTCGATGCGATCGCCCGCCTCGGCCATCAGTCGTCCCCTCTCGTCGGTCCGACTCTACTGGGGGCGCCCGAAGCCGGCCCGGTGGGCGTGGCGCTCCACCCCGAGGCGCACCATCTCGGCGATGAGGTCGGGGTAGGCCAGGCCGGAGGCGGCCCACAGCGAGGGGAACATGGAGTAGGGGGTGAAGCCGGGGATGGTGTTGACCTCGTTGAGGAGCAGTCCTCGCCCGCCCTCCTCGTAGAACAGGTCGACCCGGGCGTAGCCGTCGCACCGCAGGGCCCGATAGGCCCGCCGGGCCAGGTCCTGGGCCTCTTCGGCCACCGTGGGTGGCAGGTCGGCGGGGACGACCATCTCGGCCGCCCCGGCGAGGTACTTGTCGTCGTAGTCGTAGAACTCGTGGGTGGGGACGATCTCACCCGGTACCGACACCCGCAACTCGGCGTTGCCCAGCACGCCCAGCTCGATCTCCCGGGCCGTGACGGCCTCCTCGACCACGACCCACTCGTCGTAGCGGAGGGCATCGGCGACGGCGGCGGCCAGCGCCTCGGGCGTGGCGGCACGGGAGACGCCCACCGACGAGCCCATGTTGGCCGGCTTCACGAAGACGGGGAGGCCCAGCGCCTCGGCGGCGCGGGCGAGGGCGTCGTCGGTGACGTCGACGTCCCGGAAGGCCAGGTGGCGGGCCTGGGGGAGCCCGGCCGCGGCGGCCATGGCCTTGGCCGCCACCTTGTCCATGCAGAGGGCCGAGCCCAGCACTCCGGACCCGACGTAGGGCACCCCGGCCAGCTCCAGCATCCCCTGCACGGTGCCGTCCTCGCCGAGGGGTCCGTGGATCAGGGGGAGGACGACGACGGGCTGCCCGTCGGCGGGGGGGGCCACGGCGGGGAGGGGTTCCAGCTCGGTGCCGGCCACGGCGACGGTGCCGCCGATCTCGCCGGCCCGGCCGCTGTCGAGCAGGGCCTTGGCCCCGTCGGCCAGCAGCCACCGGCCCTCGGGGTCGACGCCGATGGGGAGCACGTCGAACCGCTCGGGGTCGATGGCGGCGAGCACGTGGGCCGCCGACACGCACGACACGTCCCGCTCGGCCGACACCCCGCCGAACAGGACGACGAGGCGAGGGCGGGGGGTCTCCGGCATGGCCGCCGACCCTACCGGCCGGGCCCGAGACGCCGGGTAGGGTCGCCCGCCGATGCAGCTCTCCCTCACCGACCTGGCCTCCGCCACCGGCGGCACCGTCGTCGGGGAGGCGACGACCTCCGTCGAGGGCCTCGGGGTCGACTCCCGGGCCCTGCTCCCCGGGGCCGGGTTCGTGGCCCTGGTCGCCGAGCGTGACGGGCACGACTTCGTGCCCGCCGCCGTCGCCGCCGGAGCGGCGGCCGTGGTGGCCTCCCGCCCGCTGGGGGAGTTGGCCGTGCCCGTCCTCCGGGTGGAGGACACGGCGCGGGCCCTGCTCGACACGGGCCGCCTGGCCCGGGGCCGGCTGCCCGACCGGGTGGTCGGCATCACCGGCTCGGTGGGCAAGACGTCGACCAAGGATCTCCTCGCCGCTGTGCTCCGGGCCCGATGGGTCACCGTGGCCAGCGAACGCTCCTTCAACAACGAGATCGGTGTCCCCCTCACCCTGGCCGGCGCGCCGGACGATGCCGAGGCGGCCGTGGTGGAGATGGGAGCCCGCGGCATCGGCCACATCGCCCTGCTCAGTGACGTGGCCCGGCCCACGGCGGCCGTCGTCACCGCCGTCGCCCCCGCCCACCTGGAGATGTTCGGCTCGGTGGACGAGGTGGCCCGGGCCAAGGGCGAGCTGGTCGAGGCTCTGCCGGCCGACGGGATCGCCGTCCTCAACGCCGACGACGACCGGGTGGCGGCCATGGCCGGACGCACCCGGGCCCGGGTCCTCACCTATGGCGTGGGGGCAGGCAGCACCGCCGAGGTCCGGGGGGTCGACGTCGCCCTCGACGACCTCCTGCGCCCGCAGGTCACCCTGCGCACCCCCTGGGGTGAGGCGACCGTCCGCCTGGCCGTCCACGGCGTCCACCAGGCCGCCAACGCCGTGGCCGCCGCGGCCACTGGCCTGGCTCTCGGCGTCGACATCGACGACGTGGCCGAGGCGCTGGCCACCGCCACCATCTCCGGCCTCCGGATGGAGGTCCGCACCGCCCCGTCGGGTGCCCTCGTGCTGAACGACGCCTACAACGCCAACCCCACCTCCACCCGGGCTGCCCTCGACGCCCTGGCCGCCCTGCCGGGGGTGGCCCGGCGGGTCGCCGTCCTCGGCCCCATGGCCGAGCTGGGCGGGGATGGAGATCACCTCCACGCCGAGGTGGCCGCCCATGCCGCCGCGCTGGGCATCCGAGTGATCAGCGTGGGTGCTCCCGCCTACGGCGTCGACGATGCCGACGCCACCGTCGACGTGGCCGCCGCCCTGGACCGGCTCGGTCTCATCGGGGCAGGCGATGCCGTCCTGGTCAAGGGCAGTCGCGTCGCCGCCCTGGAACGGGTCGCCGCCGCTCTCCTGGCCTGATCAGCGGGCGGTCGTCGCCTCCGGCCCGGGGCGGAGGGGGACGAGCAGGCCGAGGGCCAGGGCCACCACCGCCCCGGCCAGCACCATGAGCGTGATCGACGTCAGCTCGGCGAACCACCCGCCGAGCAACCCGCCGAAGGGCACCGTCCCCCCGAAGCCCATGATCCAGAGGGCCATGACCTTGCCCCGCACCCGGTCGTCCAGATCCTGTTGGAGGACGGTCGAGAGCGAGGTGATCACGGCGAAGTAGACGGCGCCCACCACGAAGATGGCCGGATAGGCGAGAGGGGCGGCCCGGAGCAGAGCGAAGCCGGCGAGCAGGACGGCGAAGGCCACCAGCCCGACCCGGGTGAGGCGGGCCTTGTCCCGGGCCGCGAACAGGGTGCCGATCGACAGGGCCCCGGTCACGGCCCCCAGCCCGAAGGCGGCATACAGCAGGCCGTAAGCCTCGCTCTTGGCCGCGATGCCCAGGTTCTCGTCGGCCAGCTTGGGGAGCTGGGTGATGAAGGGCAGGGCCAGGAACGAGAACACGAAGATCACCAGGATGGCCTGGCCCACGACCCGGTGACGCCGGGCGTAGGCGATGCCCTCGAGGAGACGGTGCAGGCCCTGGGTGCCCGACGAGGGGGGATCGGGCAGCGGGACTCGCAGCAGGGTGGCGATCACGGCGGCGTAGCTGGCCGCGTTGAGGAGGAACACCCACGACGCCCCGAAGCGGGTGAAGAGGAGGCTGCCGATGGCCGGGCCGATCACCCGGGAGGCGTTCATCTGCACCGAGTTGAGGGAGATGGCGCCGGCCAGGTCGCGTCGGGGCACGAGGATGGGCACCACGGCGCTGAAGGTGGGGGCGTAGAGGGCGTTGCCGCACCCGATGGCCAGCACCACGAGCACCAGGGCGACCCGGTTGGGAGAGTGGTCGAGGGCGACGGCGGCGAGCAGGACGGAGAAGACGGCCTGCTGCAACGACAGGCCGACGAGGAGCTTCTTGCGGTCGTAGGCGTCGGCCATGGCCCCGCCGACCAGTGACAGCACCAGCAGGGGCCCGAGCTGGGCCGCGGTGATGACGCCGACGAACACCCCGGAACCGGTGAGGTCGTAGGCCAGGGCGCCCAGGACCACGTTCTGCATCCAGGTACCGATGTTGGAGGCAAAGGCGCCGAGGTAGACGGTGCGGAACGTCCGGTGGGAGAAGGCCGAGCGGGCCGTCCCCGGAGTGAAGGTGCGGTCGCCCTCCAGCAGGGCGTCCTCCACCTCCTCCAACGCTTCCTCCGGCCCCTCCGTCGGGGCGATGGGGAGGGCATCGGGCTCGGGCATCGGGCGTGCAGGCTACGGGCGTCGGAGCGGACCTGACCAACGGGTCAAGATGGCGACGTAGGGTGAGCGGCCGTTCGATCCGAGGAGGGTGTCGTGGACTTCCGTGAGCACACCGTCGAAGAGCTGGCCGGCCGGGTGCGGGCCCGGGAGGTCAGCGCCCGGGAACTGACCCAGGCCGCCCTCGAGCGGATCGAGGCCCTGGACGGCACCTACCACGCCTTCCTGGCCGTCGACGGGGAGCGGGCCCTGGCCGATGCGGCCGCGGTGGACGAGGCCCTCGCCGCCGGCCACGACGTCGGGCCGCTGGCCGGCATCCCCATCGGGGTGAAGGATCTGGAGGACGCCGAGGGGTTCCGCACCACCCACGGTTCGGCCCTGTCGGCTGACGACGCGCCGTCGGCCGTCGACTCCCTCTTCGTGACCCGGCTCAAGGCAGCCGGGTGCGTCGTCGTGGGCAAGACCAACACCCCGGAACTGGGATGCAAGGGCGACACCACGAACCGGCTCGGGCCCCCCACCGTCAACCCCTGGGATTCGTCCCGTTCGGCCGGCGGCTCCTCCGGCGGGAGCGCGGCGGCGGTCGCTGCGGGCATGGTTCCCCTGGCCACGGCGAGCGATGGGGGCGGCTCCATCCGCATCCCCGCCGCCATCTGTGGCCTCACCGGGTTCAAGCCGTCGCTGGGCCGGGTGCCCGTCGGGGGGGCGACGCCGCCGGCGTGGGCCGACCTGTCGGCCAAAGGCCCCCTCACCCTGCGGGCGCGCGACGCCGCGCTGGCCCTCGACGCCACGGTCGGCCCCGACCCCAGCGACCTGCGCAGCCTGCCCCGCCCCCGCGAGCCGTGGCGGCCGCAGCTCGATGCACCCCATCCACCGCTGCGGGTGGCCTGGTCGCCGACGCTCGGCTACGCCCCGGTCGACTCCGGCGTGGCGGCCGTCTGCGCCGCGGCCGTCGAGCGTCTGGCCGCCACCGGCTGCGAGGTCGTGGAGGAGCCGTCGGTGTTCCCCGAGGATCCGGTGATGCCGTGGCTGGCCCTGACCTCGGCGTCACACATGCGCACCATGGGCGATCTGTGGGGCACACCGGAGTGGGCCGTGCTCGACCCGGCCATCCAGTTCGGGGTGGAGATGGCCCGGGGGATGGGGGCGGATGACGTCATCGCCGCCCAGGACGCCTGCCACCAGCTCAACCAGACCCTCACCACCCTCCTGCACGACGTCTCGTTCCTGCTGACGCCGACCGTCGCCGCCCGGGTGCCCGCACCAGACGAGTGGGGCACCGTCGACGGGGCTCCCGACCCCAACTGGATCCGCTTCACCTATCCCTTCAACCTCACCCGCTCCCCGGCGGGGACGGTGTGTGTGGGCCGCACCGACGACGGGATCCCGGTGGGCCTCCAGGTCGTCGGGCCCCAGCACGGAGATGCCGCCGTGCTGCGGATGCTGGCCTTCCTGGAGGATGCCGTCGGCGTGGCTGACGTGGCTCCGGTCGACTGAAGCCAGCCCTACCGCCTCCGGGGAGGCGGGTATAGCCTCGGAGACGTGACGGCACCGCCGCATGCTCCCTGGGCGTTGCGGGGCGAGGCCCTGGTCTGCCTCACCCGCAAGCGCCCGCTCATGCCCCTGCCGGACGAGATCCAGCCCGCCCCGGGGCTCACGGCCGTCGCCGCCGTGCGGTACACCGATTCGCCGGTCGGGCCCTTCCTCCAGCTCATGGTCCTGGCCCCCGGTCGTCTCGGGGGCCACGTCGGGTGGTGCGCCGTGGTCGCCGTGGTCGACCGGCCCGATGCCATGGTCGGCCTGCGGATGAACTGGGGCGTCCCGGCTTGTCTGGGCGAGCTGCGCTGGTTCGCGCACGACGGGGTGCGCCAGCTCCTGTGGGAAGACCGCGACCTGTCGGTGAAGGCCCGGGGCCGGGGCATCGGCGTGCCCATGGTGATGCCCCACCGCATGGTGCAGAACCGGGCCGGTGGGCCCGTCGTCGTCCCCGACCGCCTGTGGGGTCTGTTCCGGCCGGCGCTGGTGACGGTGGAGATGAGCCCCCGTGACGGGCTCGACGGCCTGGCTGGGCGCCACCTGGGGGCGACCGTCGACGGGGTGCACCGCACCATGGCGCCGGCCCGCACCCCGGTCGGGCTGTTGGCGCCGTTGCGCGCTCCCACCACGGCCGAGCCCCTGCTGCGCCAGCCCGACGGCCCGGCGTAGGTGGGTGGGGGCCGGCCCGCTCGGTAGGTTCGTGCCCCGAGCGACGACCTGCGGAGGCGGGAATGGGCGAGCAGTCGAGGGACGAGGGGACCGGGGTGATGTCGCTGTTCGACGAGGCCACGGCCGTCGTGCCCGTGGGCCCCGAGGCGGTGGACGCCGACGAGCGGCAGTGGGGCACCGAGCTCCGGGACGAGATGTCGATCGTCAACGGCCACCCCAACGGGGGCTACCTGCTGGCCGTCCTGGCCCGGGCCGCCCTCGCCGCCGTCGGGCAGGAGGACCGCCACGTCGTGGCCGCGACCTGCTCCTACGTGGCTGCCCCCGCCGTGGGGCCCGCCACCGTGGTCACCGAGATCCTCCGCCGGGGTCGCACGGCCTCGCAGGTGCGAGCCCGGCTGGTCCAGGACGACCGCACCCGGGTGGAGGCCCTCCTCACCGTGGCCGAGCTGGACGAGGCCCCGCCGTCGTGGGGGGAGATCGCCCCGGTCGAGATGCCCTCGGAGGAGGAGTGCCGGGCCGCGGGACGGGCCCTCACGGTGGCCCCGCCGGGGATGACGGAGCCGCCCATGTCCCAGGTGCTGAGCCGGGCCTTCGATCCGGCCACGCTGGGCTTCGCCTCGGGCCAGCCCAGTGGCCGGGGGGAGCTGCGGGCCTGGGTGCGCTTCGTGGGCGATCGGCCGGTCGATCCGCTGGCCCTGCTGCTCGCCGTCGATGCCCTGCCCCCGGCGACCTTCGAGGTGGCCATGACGGGATGGGTGCCCACGCTCAGCCTTACGGCCTACGTCCGGGCCCTCCCCCGACCGGGCCCCCTGCGGGTGCGCTTCCGGGCCGGGGAGATCGTCGGCGGCAAGGTCGACGAGACGTGCGAGGTGTGGGACAGCGCCGGCCGTCTGGTCGCCCAGTCCACCCAGCTCGCCGCCATCCGCCTCCCGTGAGGAGGCCGGGATCGGGCTGGGGGCTCTCCGGCCCCTCGCGCTAGGTTCTCCGGCTCCGGGGCGTATACCACAGTCGGCTAGAGCGCTGCCTTCACACGGCAGAGGTCACAGGTTCGAGTCCTGTTACGCCCACTCCGGTCCCCGCTCTGGCCGGCCACCTCCCCGGCGCTCGGCCACCTGGCGCCGCTGTCGACCTCGCCGATGTCAGCCCTTGTGGCGTTGCCGGGCCTGCTCGAGGGCGATGCGGGCCAGAGCCTGGATGTTCCCGTACGCCTCCGGGTCGAGCCGGCGCAGCTCCTCGAGGTCGACGCCGGACGCGTCCATGCCGAGGGGTTCCCTCGGGCCCCGGAAGGGACGGCCTGCCGCCTCGAAGAGCACGGCCGGATCGATCCCGACCGCCCGGGCCGCCGCCACCAACGTGTCGTCCCGAGGGTTGACGGGCACTCGGACGTCCTCGGTGACCTGGCGCTCGCCGTCCTCGAGCTGGCGCCACGTCGACTCGGAGAAGCCCGCTTCTCGTGCCGCTCCCCGCTTGCTCAACCGGCGGGCCTGGCGGGCTTCCTCCAACAACACGCCCGGGCCGGCTCGCCAGCGCTCGGCCTTGGCCGATAGCTCGGCCGCAGACGAGGGCTCGGCGTCGGTCACGTGCGCATCGTGGCAGCGCCGTCGGGCCCGGTCCACTCCTTCGGCGTGTGGTGGGTCAGGGCAAGGACGACGGCAATCCCCTGGTCAGGGATGTCGTGCGCATGATCGCGCGTACCGTGAAAGGATATACGTTAGGACGCACTAGAATGTGCGGACCGGGCGACGTCAGGCGAAGGAAGACGAGGTACACCCAGGAGGAGTTGTTTGCCTTCCGGTCTCGCAGGGGGCGACGGCACGGCTTCTCGCCGCGAGCCGATCGAGCGACCCACCATCCCTCTCCCCACGCCGCGGGGGCCAGGGTCACGCGTGTGACGCGTGCTTTCGCATCCTTCACCCGTCCCTCTTTCGGGGAGGGCCTGGGCCGGATCCTGGACGTCGGCGCGACCCTTGACACCTACGACGCGTCGTCGAGACCCGAGCTGAGCGATGCGCGAGCTGTTTCCGGCGACATCGCCGCCGTGGCCGACGAGCTGCGGGCCGCGGTGCGGAAGGTCGCATCGGGCCCGTTCGGGGAGCGAACGGGGACGACGAGGACGGAGACAGGACCGGTCCGAGACCGCCAGACTCCGCCCGTGCCCGAGCTCCCGGCCATCCCGCGCCTCACGCTGACCGAGGTGCACTCCGGCCCGCTCCCCGACCCCGAGACGCTGGCCGCGTACGACCAGATCGCACCGGGCACGTCGGAGCGCCTCCTCCGCCTGTTGGAGGTGCCGCACGAGATGGCCGTCGAGCAACAGGCCCATCGCATCGACCTGGAGAAGAAGGTCATCGCCTCCGACATCCGACGGAGCTGGGCCGGCCTCGTCGTCGGCGCCGTCGTCGTCGCCGGTGTGGTCACGGGGGGGATCGCCCTGATCCTGGGCGACAAGCCGGTCGAGGGCCTGGCCGCTCTCGTCACCGCCCTGGGCGCTCCTCTCGGCGCCTTCCTGTACGCCGATCGGCAACGGCGGTCCGAGCGCCAGCAGCGCCGTTCCCCCGAGCAGTAGCGGGGAGGGAGGCGAAGCGAGTCTCGGGTCAGGCGCTCGGGACCCAGTTGCCGTGGAACCCGAAGGGGACCCGGGCCGGGATGCGCACCGATGCCACGTCGTCGAGGGTCTGGGCGTCGAGGATGGCGAGATCGGTCTCGCCCGCGGCCAGGTCGTGGACGAAGCCCATGAGCACGCCCTCGTCCTCGGCCGCGTCGTCGTGGGAGGGGACGAACACGAACTCGCTGACCGCCGTTCCCGGGCCGAACGTGCGGGTCTGGGTGCTCCCACCGGCCAGGTCGTGCCGGAGCACGACGTCGGTGAGGTCGAGGCCGTCGGCGCCTCGGCTGTCGAACCCGACGGCGTAGCCGTAGCGGTGGGGGAGGCCGTAGCGGCGCTCGTCGACCCGGGGGAACTCCTGGCCCCGGTCGTCCCACCGCTTCTCGGAGACGGTGCCGGCCGTCAGGTCGACGGTCCACCGGTCGAGGGTGGGTGGCCCCTCGTTGGGGCCGTTCAGGTCGGAGGCGAACGTCGACGGGTGGCGGGCCACGTCGAGCACCAGCGACCCGCCGTCCTCGTAGGCGTTCATCGGGTGGTACACGTAGCACGGCTCGATCGGGAACCACCGCAGGTCCGACCCGTCGCCCTCCCGGCGGAAGACGCCGAGGCGGGCCGGGTGATCCGGGTTCCAGCGGTAGGGGAAGGACGCCCCCTGCTCGATGGCCTCCATGCTGAACGTGGCCGGCAGGTCGTAGAGCACGACGTAGCTCTTCGTCAGGGAGAAGTCGTGCATCATCGGGCTGCCCCCGACGTCGAGGTCGACGGTGTGCCGCACGCGCCCATCGGTGCCCACGACGGCGTACTGCACCCGCTCGCCCCACCCGAAGAAGTAGGACACGGAGTGCAGCTCGCCCGTCGCCGGGTCGCGGTGGGGGTGGGCCGTGTAGCCGCCGGGGAGGGTGCCGTCGAAGTCGCAGGGCCCGACGGTGTCGAGCTCGTCGGTCAACTCGTAGGGGCGGGCTCCGGCCTCGACGATGGCGAAGGTGCGCCCGCTGTGGCCGATCACGTTGGTGTTGGCCGCGAAGTCGAAGTCGGCGTGGACCGGGCCCGGCCGGGGCTCCTCGCCGAGGGCAGCAGCCACCTCGACCGACCGCACCCACCGGTTGCGGTACCACTGGGCCCGCCCGTCGCCGAGGCGGAGGCCGTGGACCATGCCGTGCCCCAGGAACCAGTGGTAGGTGCCGGGGACGGGGTCGGTGGCCGGGTTGGGGCCGTTGCGCAGGTAGCGGCCGTCGAGAAAGGCGGGGAGCTGCCCCGTCACCGGGAGGTCGAGCAGGGTCTGTTCCTCCCGCACCGGGGCGAAGTTGCCGGCGAGGTACCGGTCGGTCGGGTTGGTGTCCACTGCGCTCATCGGAGCTCCTCCCGGTCGTCCGCCGACCTGCCTACCACGACGCCTGGGACCTCGCTCGGCGGCGCGGCCGGGTCACGTCCCTGAGTAGGGCCACCTCGACGGGCGGATCCGGGCCCTGACAGGCTGAAGCCTCCAGATCCGGTTTCGACGGCCGATGGCCTCGGCGCGGGCGGGTGGACATCGGCGCCAGCGAGGAGGAGCAGGAGTGAGAGCGCGTCCGTCGAGAGGCCTCCTCGCCGTGGTGGCGGTGAGCGCCCTGGTCCTGCTCGCCGCCTGCGGCCCACCGGTGGGCCGCCCCGCCGTCGGCCAGCGACCCAACGCCCCGACGGTCTGGGACAACGCCGACCCCGGCGTCTTCGTCTGGGAGGGCGTGACCTACCTGTTCGGCACCACCAACAACATGCACCTGCCCGTCCGGCGGGTCACCAGCTTCACCGGCACGCTGGGCCAGTCCCAGGTCGACTGGGCCCAAGCCCCGAGGGACGCCATGCCCACCCGTCCGGCCTGGGTCGACCCGGCCGAGTGGGAGATCTGGGCCCCCTCGGTCACCTCCATCAGCGGGCGGTTCGTCGTGTACTTCGCGTCCAAGCACAAGGGCCCGGCGTCGGACGAGTTCAACGACCTCTGCATCGGCCGAGCCGACGCCACCGATCCCATGGGTCCGTACACCCCATGGTCCCAACCCCTCTACTGCGGCCTGCCGCGGGAGGGGGCGGTGGCCGGCCAACCTCCCTCCAACAGCTGGGGACGGGGGGCCCTGGATCCCGAGGTCTTCGTCGCCCCTGACGGCCGGACTCACCTGCTCGTCGCCCTCAGCCGGACCCGTGACAACATCGGCATCGTCCGCCTCGACCGGACCGGCCAGGTCGTGGGGGGGCGTAACGCCCAGCCGACGATCCTCGCCTCGCAGGGCCTCCCGTGGCACGACGGGACCGTCGACGCCTCGCTGCAGGGCCACACGTTCCTCGAGAACCCCTCGATGGCCTACGACGCCCACACTCGGACCTACCTCCTGTTCTACTCAGCCGGGGACTGGAACACGGCCAAGTACCTCACTGGCTTCGCCCGCTGCACCCGTCCGACAGGCCCCTGCACGCTCGATCGACGCGGCCCCTTCCTGCGGGGCGGGCCGAGCCGGACGGGCCCAGGGGGCCTCACCACGTTCCGGGATGCCGACGGCGCGCTGCGCGCCGCCTACGCCACCTGGACCGCGGGCCGGGAGGGGCAGGTCGGGGTGGTGGGCGAGTACAAGCGCCAGACCCACTTCGCCGTGCTCAACCTCAGCGCCGTTGCCGACCCCACCCGCCAAGGCGTCAGCCTGGGCTGACCTGGGTGTCGGCCCGCCCGGCCCCGGCAACTAGACCAACCGGTCAAGGCGGCCCTACCGTGGGCCCGACGCCGAGAGCCGAAGAGGTCTGCCGTGTTCCAGTGGTCCGAAGAGCAGGAGATGGTGCGGGGCGCGGTGCGCCAGTTCATCGACAAGGAGATCCGGCCCCGGATCGACGAGTTCGAGCACGGCGACACCCCGCCCTACGAAGTGCTCCGCAAGATGTTCCGCGACTTCGGCATGGATGTCGCGGCCCGGGACCGCTTCGCCAAGGGCATCGAGTTCGAGCGGGCGGTGGCGGCCGCCGTCGAGGCGGGTGAGGCACCGCCCGAGAAGCCGGCCCGCGAGGGCGACGGGGGCGCGGCGTCGCTCACCCTCATCCCCATCATCGAGCTGTGCCGAGTCTGCCCCGGCATGGTCACCGCCATGGGTGTGTCCATGGGCCTCACCTCGGCCGCCATCAGCGCCAAGGGCACCATCGCCCAGAAGGAGCGCTGGGTCCCCGAGCTCCTCACGCTCGAGAAGATCGGCGCCTGGGCCATCACCGAGCCCAACTCCGGCTCCGATGCGTTCGGTTCGATGAAGGCGACCGCCCGGCGCGACGGCGACGAGTACGTGCTCAACGGCTCGAAGACGTTCATCACCAACGGTCCCTACGCCGACACGATCGTGTTCATCTGCAAGCTCGACGAGGGCAACCCGCCCGAGGAGCGCAAGATCCTCTCGTTCGTGCTCGACGCCGGGATGCCCGGCCTCGAGCAGTCCAAGCCGCTGCGCAAGATGGGCATGCACTCCAGCCCCACCGGCGAGCTGTTCCTCGACGACGTGCGGGTGGGCATCGATCGCCTCATCGGTGAGACCGAGGACGTCGCCTCCGGCGGTCGCGAGGGCGCCAAGGCGACGTTCATGCAGGAGCGTTCGGGCGTTGCGGCCATGGCCCTC
>CAZXRA010000235.1:0-18778 GCA_964643485.1 uncultured Iamiaceae bacterium
CTCGGGGGTCGGGTGCGGCACGGCACCGGTGACATCGAGGGAGCGGCGGAACGTCTCGTCGGGGCCCTCGACGGACCACCGGGCGTGCGGGGGGTGGCCGAGGTGTGGCTGGGGCAGGTCCGGAACCACGAGGGGCGGCCGGCCGATGCCCTCCAGCTCATCGAGCGGGCCCTCGTCGACCCCGATCACCTCCACCACCCCTTCGCCGGGCTCCACGGCCGCTTCGGCCGGGCCCACGCCCTGGGCCAGCTCGGCCGGGTGGAGGATGCCCTGCGCGCCTGCGACGACCTCGATCGGGCCATCGAGCGGGGCGGGCCGGCCGAGATGCGGTTCCACGCCGTGGCGCGCAACATCCGGGGATGGGTGTTGCGGGGTTCCGGCCGGGGCGCCGAGGCCGACGCGCTGAACGAGGAGGCGGTGGCGCGCAATGGGGCGGCCGATGGATCGGGCCCGTCGTCGGAGGGTTTCGCCGAGGCCTACTGGGTGGCCCTGCTGGACCTGGCCGACGGGCGGCTCGGGGCCGATGACCCGGCTGGCGCCGATCGCGCCCTGGAGCGTCTCGCCGCCATCGACGGGTGGACGGGGACCATGGCCTGGCACCAACGCCATCGGCTCGGCCTGCTGCGGGCCCGTCAGGCGCGGGCGGGTGGCGACCACGACCGCGCCGCCCAGCTCGCGGCCGAGGTGGCCACGGACGCCGAGCGCCGGGGGACGCGCCGCTACGTCGCGCTGGCCCGGGCCCAGCTCGCCCTGGCCGGCGGCGACGGTGACGTCGAGCGGATCGACCAGGCGGTGGAGCTGCTGGGCGCCTGTGCGGGCTTGGAGGGCTGGGCCCTGGCCGCCGAGCTGGCCGATCGCTTCGGCGTCGAACGCTGGCGGGTGCAGGCGCACCGGTGGGCGGCGAGCCTCGTGGCGTCCTGCCCGCCGGACGGGGTCCGGGCGGCCCAGGCCATGGTCGCCCCCGTCCTCGGTTAGGCGGCGATCCGACGGGCGAGTCGGCCCGGCCGGCGCCGCGGCGATCACGCCTCGCTCGGGACGCGGGGGGATCAGGTCACGGCAGTGACGATGAGGATCGACCGCACGAGCACGGGAGGGCGGGCCCCCAGCCGGGCGGTGGCGTCCCGGGCGACGGCGGCGCGCTCCTCGGGGGTCAGGCGGGCGAGGAACGGGGCGTACTGGGCCAGCCCCAGCCGCCAGGCCACCAGGGCCTCGGCGTCGAGATCGGGGAACGGGACGCGCCGGTGGTGGACCGTGGCCTCCAGCCCGGCGGATGCCGCGGTCGCCCGGCAGCCGTCCGCCGTGGCCAGGCGAGATGCGGCGTGGTGGTGCATGTCGGCGTACCACGGGTCGTCGGTCCACCCCCGCTCGTGCAGCATCTGCTCCACGACGCCCTTCGCCGGGTGGGCGTCGTCGTCGGCGTAGGTGGAGGCCACGAGCCCGCCACCGGGCCGCAGGACCCGGGTCGCCTCGACGAAGCCGGCAACGGGGTCGGGTAGGTGGGTGAACGAGAAGGCCGCGGTCACCACGTCGGCGGCACCGGGACGGAGGGGCAGGTGGCCGGCGTCGCCCACGAGGCGCGCCGGGCGCGGGGTGCTGGCCTCGGCCAGCATCCCCGGCGCCACGTCGACGGCGAGCACGGCCCGGGCCCCGGCTGCGACGGCGGCTCGCGACGCGGCGCCGGTGCCGGCCCCGACGTCGACCACGAGGGCGCCGTGGAGCGAGTGGGGGGCGTGGGCCACGAGCGTGGTGGCCAGGACGTCGTAGATCCGGCCCGGCCCGGCCGGCCAGCGGCGGGCCGCGGTCGAATAGGCGGCGGCCATCCCGGCCGACATGGACGCGGACGGGGCGGCGGTGGGGCGAGCGGTCACAGCCAGCGGGCGCCGTCAGCGGCGGCGGTGCACCACCACGCCAGCTCGTCGTCGTCCCCGAGCGCCTTCTCCCACCCGAACTGGACCAGGCCCCCGAGCAGGCAGAGGCCGAGCTGGCGCTCCCACCACCCGGCGGTGTCGATCCCGTGGCGGGCCAGGGCGGCGCGGAAGGCGTCGATGGTCGACTCCTTGGTGTGGCCCACCGGGAGGCGGGCCCGGTTGAGGGCGAGGTACCAGGCCAGCTCGTGGCCCACCGGTCCCTCGCCCGGGTAGGCCCAGTCGAGCAGCACCGTCCGCCCGTCGCCCGCCGTCCCCAGGTTGCCCAGCTTCCAGTCGCCGTGCAGGAACGTCTGCGGCGTGGCGCGCAGGGCCGTGGCCAGAGCGTCGGGCTCGTGGCGCAGATCCTCGACCAGGGTGGCGATCCGGGCCGGTGCCCGCTCGGCGAAGCGCTGCCATCCCTCGACGGCGATCTCCGGCACCCTCTCGGGGAAGCCCAGCGCCGCCTCGCCGGCCATCTGGTCGGCGCCGAACCACCCCCACCGCAGGCGGTGGGGCAGCAGCCCCAGGTCGTCGTGCCATCCCCAGGCCCGGGCGGCCATCGCCGCGCAGTGGTCGAGGAACCGGAGGTGTTGGTCCTCGGGCAGCGGGTCGTCGTCGGCCGGCACCAGCTCGGCCGAGACGTCCCGCATGAGCAGGGCCACGCCCCAGTCGTTGCGGCCCCAGGGCGCGGCACCGAGGGTGGCGTGGTCGATGACGTCGGGCGCCAGATCCATCAACCCGAGCTGCCACACCCGCCGCGGCCGGCAACCGAGGTCGCCGGACACCCGCATGGTGAAGTCGTGGTCGGGGTGGACGTACTTGACGACGCAGCGCTCGCCGTCGACCTCCACCTGTTCGAACAGGGCACTGGAGCGGGCATCGTCGGGCCGGTGCTCGCCGAGGCGGCGGGCCCCGGCGAGGAGCTCGTCGACCGACGGGGCCAGCAGCCGGGGCGTGAGGAGCGGGGCGGCGGGCGCCGGGTCGCTCACGCCGACGCCTCGGCCATCTGGGCCAGCAGGTCCGCCGGCCAGCGGCCGCCGCAGAAGACGGTGTCGGAGAGGATGCGATCCTCGGGATCGAAGGTGAGCAGGTGGCAGTGGTGCGCGGCGTGGGGGACACCCTCTTCGACCCAGGTGAGCAGGTACGAGACCACCTCGCCCTCGGCCGTCGGCCGGCGGACGAGCTCCTCGAACCGCCCGGGGTGGCCGAACCAAGAGGAGTACTCCGCGGCGATGGCCTCGGGCCCGTACCGGTGGAGCCGCCAGTTCGGGACGGTGGCGTCGAGGGCGGCATCAGGAGCGTAGACCTCGACCGGGATGCCCGATCCGTCGGTGACGGCGCGCAGGAACCGGTCGACGGCCGAGGGGCCGGAGCGAGAGGAAGCGGAGGTGGTCATGGCCGCATCGTCTCTCTCGTCCTTGCAGGATCGCTGCAGTGGCCGGTGCAGGGATGCTGCAAGGCCCCAGGCGCAGGGTGGACCCACGTCTACCACCAGGAGATCGACCCATGTCGAGCGCCACCACCCCGACCGCCACCCCCGAGGAGATCGAAGCGTTCACCCATCGCTTCGCCGCTGACCTCGCCGCCGTGGCCCACGCCGCCACCGTCGTCATCGGCGACAAGCTGGGCCTCTACCGGGCCCTGGCCGAGGAGGGGCCGGCCACCCCGGCCGAGTTGGCGCAGGCCACCGGCTGCGACCAGCGCTACCTGCAGGAGTGGCTCTGCGCCCAGGCAGCCAGCGAGTACGCCACCTACGACCCGGCCACGGGGAGGTTCGCCCTCGACGGAGCGCAGGCGGCCTGCCTCGCCGATGACGGGGCGCCCACCTTCCTGGCCGGCGGCATGGCCGTGGTGTCCTCTCTCCACCGGGACGAGGATGTCGTCCGCGAGGCGTTCCGCACCGGTGCCGGAGTGGGGTGGCACGAGCACCACCACGACCTGTTCACCGGCACCGAGCGCTTCTTCCGCCCCGGCTACGCCGCCAACCTCGTGTCGTCGTGGATCCCGGCCGTCCCCGGCCTCGACGATGCACTGCAGGGCGGTGCCCGCGTCGCCGACGTCGGCTGCGGCCACGGATCGTCGACCGTCCTCCTGGCCCTCGCCTACCCGGCGGCCGAGCTGGTCGGCTTCGACATCCATCCCGCGTCCATCGAGATCGCACGGAAGCGCGCCGAGGATGCCGGGGTGTCCGACCGAGTGCGCTTCGAGGTGGCCGCGGCCGACGCCTACCCGGGTGAGGGCTTCGACCTCGTCTGCATCTTCGATGCCCTGCACGACATGGGTGATCCGACGGCCGCGGCCCGCCACATCCACCGCTCCCTCGCCACCGATGGCGTGTTCTTGCTGGTGGAGCCCAACGCCGGGGATGCAGTGGAGGACAACCTGCACCTCGTGGGCCGCATCTTCTACTCGGCGTCGACCTGCATCTGCACCCCCGCCTCCCGGAGCCAGGAGGGGCCGGATGCCGCCTGCCTCGGCGCCCAGGCCGGCGAGGCCCGCCTGCGTGCCGTGCTGTCCGACGCCGGGTTCTCCTCCGTGCGGCGAGCGGCGGAGACGCCCTTCAACATGATCCTCGAGGTACGTCCCTGATCGATGTGGGGGCCGCTGGGGGCGGGCCCGTCGCCGGCCGACCGAAGTGGCTCGGTATCGTCACCCCGTGACCAGGGCAGCTCCTCCGATCGGCGCGGCACGGGCCGAGGGCGAGGACGGCCCGCTCGGCCCGCCGGGGTGGCACCCTGATCCCTGGCAGCGGCACGGCCTGCGCTTCCACGACGGCCGCCTGTGGACCGAGCACGTCGCCGACGGCGGGATGGCCGGCATCGACACCACCCCGGTTGCCGGGATGGAGCGGTCCCGGCCCGTCCCCGACCAGGCGGCACCTCCCGACGACGCCGTGGGGGCCCGCGTGCTCCCGGGTGGTGCCGGGGCAGAGGTCGTCCTGCTCGCCGACGCACCCCTGTTGCTGGTGGGTGCGGCGGCCGAGGACGGGTCCCGGGCCCTGCGCACGCCGGACGACGAGGGGGTCGGGCTGGTCGTGCCGGCTCCGCCCCGCCGCCTGGCCCGGCTGGGCCGGGCCCTGGTGGCCGAGCCGTCGTCCCGGGTCACCCGGTTGGCGGTGCGGGACGCCGGGGGGGCCGAGGCCCTCCGCCTGTCCCGCCCGCTGCGGCGCACAGCAGCGACGGTCGACGTCACCGGTCTGGCCGGTCCCCTCGGCAGGGTCGTCGCCGATCGGGTCGTCCAGGAGCTGCGGGCCCGCGTGGTGACCGCCGACGGGCGGGAGCTGGGCACCCTGATCGAGGCGGGGGAGGCGACGGCGTCGTTGGCCGTCGCCACCGATGACGGCACGCTGCGGGCCCGTCTCACCCCGGTGTGGGACGTCCCCGGGCGACGCCGCCACCTGCCCCCCGGGGTGCTGCTGCTCGACCGCCGCCCCTCGCCCGGCGAAGCGTGGGACGCGTCCGCCGCCGCCCTCCTCCTGGCCGCCCTCCTCAGCCCGACCCTCCTCCGCCCGCCCCGACCGTCGCCCTGACCCCGTCGAACTTTGGACGGAGTTCGTTCCCCACGCACGAACTCCGTCCAAAGTTCGAGGGGGAGGCAGCCGGGGGGTAGGTGACGGGGGCTGCTAGAGAGGGGCGATGGGAGCGTTCGATCCGCCCGTCACCGCCGTCCGGGAGGTCGTGGCCCGGGCCCTGGCCGAGGATCTGACCCCCCTCGGCGACATCAGCGCCGCCCTCGTCCCGCCCCAGGCCACGGCCGAGGCCGAGCTGCGCACCCGGGCCGCCGGGGTGATCGCCGGCACGGCGTGCGTGGCCGAGACCCTGCGCCAGGTGGACGAGCGCCTGGAGGTGGCCTGGCTGGTGGCCGAGGGCGACCCGGTCGACGCCGGCACCACCCTGGGCCTGGTGCGCGGCCCCCTGGCCTCGATGCTCACGGCCGAGCGCACCGCCCTCAACCTCCTCTCCCACCTCTCGGGCGTGGCCACCCTCACCCGCCGCTTCGTCGAGGCCGCCGGCCCCGACCTCCGGGTGTGGGACACCCGCAAGACCACGCCGGGCCTCCGGGCCCTGGAGAAGGCGGCGGTGCGGGCCGGCGGGGGGGCCAACCACCGGGGGACCCTCTCCGAGTGGGTGATGCTGAAGGACAACCACCTGGAGCTGGTAGGTGTGGCCGAGGCCGTGGCCCGGGCCCGGGAGCTGTTCCCGGCCCGGACGGTCCACGTCGAGTGCGACACCCACGAGAAGGTGGTCGAGGCCCTCGACGCCGGGGCCGACGCCCTGCTCCTCGACAACATGGCCCCGGACGAGGTGCGGCGCGGCGTGGCCACGGTGGCGGAGCACGCCGCCGGGGGGGGCCGCCGCCCCCTGGTGGAGGTGTCGGGGGGCATCACCCTGGAGACGGTGCGCGCCTACGCCGGCACCGGCGCTGACCTGGTGTCCTCCGGGTCGCTCACCAACTCGGCGCCCGTGCTCGACATCGGCCTCGACGTGGTCGCCACCCACCACGACTGACCGGGGCTGACCGGGCCCGGGGTTTCGGGCCGGCGGTGGGGGGAACCGTGGGGAGGCCCGCGGTGAGAGGTGCCCATGGCCGACCAGCTCGTCGAGATGACCGATGTGCAGAAGCACTTCGGGTCGCTCCACGTGCTGAAGGACATCAACCTCACGGTGGGGCGGGGCGAGGTGGTGGTCGTCATCGGCCCCTCGGGGTCGGGCAAGTCCACCCTGTGCCGCACCATCAACCGCCTCGAACCCATCGACTCGGGCACCATCGCCGTCGACGGTGAGCCCCTGCCCCAGGAGGGGGCGGCCCTGGCCCGGCTGCGGGCCGACATCGGGATGGTGTTCCAGAGCTTCAACCTGTTCTCCCACAAGACGGCCTTGCAGAACGTGTCGCTGGGGCCGGTGAAGGTGCGGGGGCGCAAGAAGGCCGAGGCCGAGGAGCGCAGCCGGGAGATCCTGGCCCGGGTGGGCCTGGCCGAGAAGGCCGACTCCTACCCCGCCGAGCTGTCGGGGGGCCAGCAGCAGCGGGTGGCCATCGCCCGGGCCCTGGCTATGGACCCCAAGCTGATCCTCTTCGACGAGCCCACCTCGGCCCTCGATCCCGAGATGATCTCCGAGGTGCTCGACGTCATGGTCGAGCTGGCCGGGTCGGGCATGACGATGATCGTCGTCACCCACGAGATGGGGTTCGCCCGCAAGGCCGCCGACCGCGTCGCCTTCATGGACGAGGGCGAGATCGTCGAGACCCATCCACCCGCCGACTTCTTCGACGCGCCGGAGAGCGCCCGCGCCCGCGACTTCCTCACCAAGATCCTCAGCCACTGACCCCCGACCGAAGGCCCCCCCCCCATGCGCCCCCGACCACGACTCCGAACCCTCCTCTGCCTCCTGCTTCCTCTCACCTTCCTCCTCGCCGCCTGCGGGGACGACGACGAGGGCCTGGGCAGCGACGGCGGCGACACCACCGAGCCCGAGGTGGAGCAGACCGAGTTCCCCGAGGGTTCCACCATGGCCCGGCTCCAGGAGGCGGGCTCCATCAAGATCGGCGTGAAGTACGACCAGCCCGGCCTGGGCGCGGTGAGCCTCGAGTCGGAGGAGCCCGAGGGCTTCGACATCGAGATGGGCAAGCTGGTGGCGGCCAAGCTGGGCATCGATCCCGGCGACATCGAGTTCGTCGAGACCGTGTCGGCCAACCGGGAGACGTTCATCGAGAACGGCACCGTCGACATCGTGATCGCCACCTACACGATCAACGACGAGCGCAAGCAGGTCGTCGACTTCGCCGGGCCCTACTACGTGGCCGGCCAGGATCTCCTGGTGGGAGCGGACGACGACTCCATCAACGGTCCCGACGACCTGGCTGGCAAGCGGGTCTGCGCGGCCAGCGGCTCCACGCCGATCGAGCGCATCCGTGAGGACTACCCCGACGCCGAACCCGTCGAGTTCGACACCTACACCGAGTGCGTCGACCAGCTCCTCGCCGGCCAGATCGACGCGGTGAGCACCGACGACATCATCCTGGCCGGCTACGCCGCCGACCCGAAGTACGAAGGCGAGTTCCGCGTCGTGGGCGAGACGTTCAGCGAGGAGCCCTACGGCATCGGCCTGAAGAAGGGCGACGACGACTTCCGTGCCTTCCTCAACGACGTCATCGAGGGTGCCTACGAGGACGGGTCGTGGGAGTCGGCCTTCGACGCCACCCTCGGGTCCAGCGGCGTGGAGGCCCCTGACCCCCCGGAGGTCGACCGGTACTGAGGGGCACGGGCGCACAGCCGATCGCCTCATGACCGCGCCCCCGATCCGGTAGGTCGCCGATGGACACCGTCTGGGAGAACCGCGACCTGATCCTCGACGGGTTCGCCATGACCGTGCGCCTGTTCGCCGTCTCGGGCCTGCTCGCCCTGGTCGCCGGCACCCTGCTGGCGGTCATGCGGGTGGGCCCGATCCCGCCCCTCCGCTGGGCGGCCACCACCTACGTCACCGTCCTCCGCAACACCCCGCTCACCCTCGTCTTCGTCTTCTCCACCTTCGGGCTGCCCCGCCTGGAGGTGCGGTTGGAGTTCGTCACCTTCGCCATCGTCGCCCTCACCGCCTACACGTCGGCCTTCGTGTGCGAGGCGGTGCGCTCCGGCATCAACGCCGTCGCCGCCGGGGAGATCGAGGCGGCCCGGGCCCTGGGGCTGTCCTTCCGCCAGGTGCTCACCCTGGTGGTGCTGCCCCAGGCCTTCCGGGCCATCGTGCCCCCGCTCACCGGGGTGCTCAACGCCCTCCTGAAGAACACGTCGGTGGCGGTGGCCTTCAACGTGGCCGAGGCCAACGCCATCTACCGCCGCCTCCAGAACCTCGACGGCAGCGCCACCATCCCCCTGCTGCTCACCCTGGCCGGCGGCTACGTGGTCCTGGCCGCCGTCCTCTTCGGCGCCTCCCGGCTCGTCGAGCGGCGGGTGGCGGTGGTGCGGTGACCGTCGCCCTCTACGACGAGCCCGGCCCCCGGGCCCGGCGGCGCATCCTGGTCGGCAGCGTCATCGGGGGCGCCGCCGTCCTCCTTCTGGTGGCCTACGTGGTCAAGCGCCTCGACGACACCGGCCAGTTCCGGTCCGAGTACTGGGAGCCCTTCGGGGGGTCCGGCGTGCAGCGCATCCTCCTCCGCGGCCTCCTGGCCACCCTGCGGGCCGCGGGCCTGGCCCTGGTGTTGGCCATCGCCCTCGGCATCGTGCTGGCCGTCGGGCGCCTCTCCGAGCGCCGGGTGCTGCGCATCCTCAGCGGGGTCGTCGTCGAGCTGTTCCGGGCCGTCCCCCTGGTCACGCTGATCCTGTTCGCCTTCATCGGCCTGCCCGAGCTGGGCATCGACACCGGCCCCTACTCGTCGGTGGTCATCGGGCTCACCCTCTACAACGGTTCGGTGCTGGCCGAGATCTTCCGGGCCGGCATCAACGCTGTCCCCCGGGGTCAGGTGGAGGCGGCCTACAGCATCGGGCTGCGCAAGGCGGCGGTGATGCGCCTCGTCCTCATCCCCCAGGCGGTGCGCACGATGATGCCGGTGATCGTGAGCCAGATGGTCGTGCTCCTCAAGGACTCGGCCCTGGGCTTCATCGTCGCCTTCCCCGAGCTGCTCCGCAGCGGGCGGCGCATCTACACCAACGTGGGCAACGTCATCCCCACCGCCATCGTCGTGGCCGCCATCTACATCACCATCAACCTCTGCCTCACGGCCCTGGCCAACTGGTTGGAGCGCCGCCAGGGCGGCGGGCCGCGCCGGCGCCTCCGGGGTCAGGCGGCCCTCCCCCCCGAGCTGAGCGTGGGCGTGCCGGGCGGGCTCCCGGGGGCCACCGGCAGCGGGGTCTGAGCCCCCGGAGCGGCGGGGGGAGATTTCGGGGCGGGGCGCGGGGGCGAGCATGCTGAGGACGATCTGCTCCCCGGCAGCCGAGGCCCGAGTGGGCCAGGAGGACCCCGGTGCTGCTCGCCATCGACATCGGCAACACCCAGACGGTGATCGGCCTCTACGCCGGCCCCGACGCCGAGACGCCGGCTTCCGAGTCGGGGTCCCGCTGTGAGCAGGGGCTCCTCGACCACTGGCGCATCGCCACCAAGGCCGAGCGCACGGCCGACGAGCACGCCCTGGTGGTGCAGGAGTTCCTCGGGTTCCACGGCTTCTCCTTCGACGACGACATCGACGGCATCGTCATCTCCTCGGTGGTACCCCGGGCCACCGCCGCCTTCCGGGAGATGACGGAGCGCTACTTCGGCTTCCGGCCCGTGGTGATCGAGCCCGGTGTCCGCACCGGCATGCCCGTCCTCACCGACAACCCGCGCGAGGTCGGGGCCGACCGCATCGCCAACGCCATCGCCGCCATCGACATCTTCGGCGGCCCGGCCATCGTCATCGACTTCGGCACGGCCACCACCTACGACGCCATCTCGGCCAACGGCGAGCTGCTGGGCTGCGCCATCGCCCCCGGCATCGACATCAGCCTCGACGCCCTGTACCAGCGGGCCGACGCCCTGCGCCGCATCGAGCTGGCCGAGCCCCGCAGTGTGATCGGCCGCACCACCGTCGATGCCCTCCAGGCCGGGGCAGTGTACGGGTTCGCCGGCCAGTGCGACGGCATCGTCGACCGCATGGTCGACGAGGTGGGCCAGGACGCCACCATCGTCGCCACCGGGGGCCTGGCGTCGCTGATCGCGCCCTACACCCGGTCGATCGAGCTGATCGAGCCGTGGCTCACCCTCCACGGCCTCCGCCTGGTCTTCGCCAAGAACCAGTAGCCCGGCCCCCTCCCGGCCGGCCAGACTGCCGCCCCCTGCCCGCTGCCCCGTGATCGCTGTGACCGACTCGACGCCTCCCATCCCGTATCGCTACGAGACGACGCATACCCCGGAGTCGGTCAAGGCCGCCTACGCCGGCCGCCTGGAGGCGGGCGAGGAGCCCGGCGGCGAGGAGCACGTGGTGCGCCTGGCCGGGCGCATCGCCCTGCGCCGCGACTCCAAGCGCTTCCTGTTCCTGACCCTCATGCGGGCATCCGACACCGATGGCACGCCGGCCGGTGACGACGAGGTGACCGGCTCCGACTCGGCCCGCCAGGGCCGCATCCAGGTCATGGCCCTGCCCCCGTCGGACGAGGGCCCCGGCACCCCCGGCTACGAGGAGCTCAAGGCCCTGCCCCTCGGCACGTGGATCGGCGTGGAGGGCACGGTCATGCGCACCCGGCGGGGCGAACTATCGGTGAAGGTGCGCGACTGGGTGACGCTGGCGGTGGCGGCCCGCCCGTTCCCCGACAAGTGGCGGCCCGTCGACGATCCCGAGATGCGGCTGCGGCAGCGCTACGCCGACCTGTGGGTGAACGACGAGGCCCGTCGCACCTTCGTCCTGCGCAGCCGGGTCGTGTCCCTCATGCGGCGCTGGCTGGAGGAGCGGGGCTTCATGGAGGTGGAGACACCCCTGCTCCATCCCATCCCCGGCGGGGCCCTGGCCACGCCGTTCACCACCCACCACAACGCCCTCGACCAGGACCTCTACCTACGCATCGCCCCCGAGCTGTACCTCAAGCGCCTGGTCGTCGGGGGGTTCGAGCGGGTCTTCGAGATCGGGCGGGTCTTCCGCAACGAGGGGCTGTCGACCCGGCACAACCCCGAGTTCACGATGCTGGAGCTGTACCAGGCCTTCGCCGACTACGACGACGTCATGGCCCTCACCGAGGAGCTGGTCGCCCACCTGGCCCGGGAGCTGCTGGGCACCACGGTGCTGTCCTACGGGGACCGGGAGCTCGACCTCACCACCCCGTGGCGCCGAGCCCGCATGGCCGACCTCGTCACCGCCGAGATCGGCGTCCCCGTCTCGGTCGACATGCCTGTCGAGGAACTACGGGCCGTGGCCGCGGCCCACGACGTGGCCCTGCCCGACGGCGCCGGCCCAGGCAAGGTTCTCCTCGAGATCTACGAGAAGACCACCGAGGCCACCCTGTGGGGGCCGGTGTTCGTCACCGACTACCCCGAGGAGGTGTCGCCCCTCTCCCGGGCCCACCGCGACCGGCCCGGCGAGGTCGAGCGCTTCGAGGCCATCGTGGCCGGCCGGGAGCTGTGCAACGCCTTCAGCGAGCTCACCGACCCGGTGGTGCAGCGGGAGCGGTTCGAGGATCAGGCCCGGCTCAAGGCGGCGGGGGACAGCGAGGCCATGGTGGTCGACGACGACTACGTGCGGGCCCTGGAGTACGGGCTACCGCCGACCGGGGGCCTGGGCATCGGGATCGACCGGCTGGTGATGCTGCTGGCCGACGCCTCGTCCATCCGCGACGTGGTGCTCTTCCCCACCCTGCGCCCCGAGGTGCGAGAGGAGGCTCCTCCCGCGCCCGACTGAGATCAGCTCCCGGCAAGGGGGTCAGGTGGGAGGCAGGGGCTCGATGCGGTGCAGGTCGTCGATGGCGAGGATCTCCAGCGCGGGCCGTCCCTCCAGGCGGCGGAGCACCGGCTCGACCTCGGGCGCGGGCTCGCCGCCGGTGTAGTCCTGGACCCACCGCCGCACGGGAGCGCTCTCCACCCAGGTGGCGCCGAGGGGGTGCAGGGTGATCAGCAGCATTCCGGGGACGGGCTGGCTCTCGGCGGTGAGGGCGGGTTGGATCCAGGGCAGGTCGAGGAGCCGGGCCCCGTGGCGGGCGTAGAAGCGCAGGCGGGCCGCGGGGCGCTCGTCGTCGGCCTCGGGCCAGAGGCGCGGGTCGTGGATCTCACCGACGACGAGAGCGGCCGGGCCCCGCGCCCACTCCGCCGTCAGGTGGTCGAGGAGCTGGCCCCCCACCCCGCGGCTGCGGCGGCCCGGGCGGGACGCCAGGTAGGAGAGCAGGCCCACCTCGCCGGGCCCGCCCCGCTCCTCGGCCGCCACGCCTAGGACGGTGCCGCCCTCGACCAGGGCGGTGGCGGTGAGGGCCCCGGCCTCGATGAGGTCGCGGGTCGTGTCGCGGTCCCAGATCTCGTCGGTGGAGAAGGAGGGGAGCAGTACCTCGTCGACGACGGCGGCGAGGAGGGCGGGATCGGCGACGATCCCGTCGTGGGTGCGGACCGCCCGGCCATGGCCCCCGGAGGCGGTCACCGGGCCGGCCTCGGCCGGTCGGCCCACCGCCACCGGACGATGACGGCCACGACCACGATCAAGAGCGTCATCTCCGCCGCCCCGATGGCGACCCCGGTCCAGGTGCCGACCTGGTCGACCACCTCGTTGTTGAAGAACTCGAACAGCCCGGCCAGGCCCACGATGCCGATGACGGAGATGAACAGCTCGACCCACCAGCTCCGGTGGCGGGAGCTCTCCGCCTCCATCTCTCGCAGCCTGTGCAGGCGACGCTCGGTCAGCTGGGTGACGCGGGCCTGTTGGTCGGCGAGGAGGTTCAGGGAGCGCTCGATGAGCTCGCCGACCTCGATGATCCCGCTCGCCACCATGAGGCGGTCGAGCAGGTCGCGCTCGGCCCGGGTGCGCAGCAGGCGCGGGGAGGCGAAGTGGCGGAGCATGGAGCGGACGACCACGATCTGCTCGACGATCTGCGTGCCGAAGGCGATCAGCTCGTCGAGGGTGAGCTGCGCGCCGGCCGAGTCGCCGGCCAGGACCGTGCCCGATCCTTCGGGGCCGCCGGTCACCTGGGCCTGCTGGGCCGAGACGTCGTCCGTGGTGCGATGCACCGCGGCATCGACCCACGCCGCCCACGAGTGGTAGACCCCGCCGAGGCGGGCGTTGAACTCGGCCACCTCTTGGTAGCTGAGCACGGCCCAGTTGGGCAGGTCGGGCATCCAGAGCACGGTGACGTCGCCGGTGCAGGTGAGGCGGTCGCCCGGCAGCCCCAGGGCCCCGAGCAGGTTCTCGGGGGCGGGTGTGTCGTAGCGCACCCACTCGTCGAGGCTGGTTGCGTGGCGGCGCTGGGGCAGGTGCAGGACGGCCGACCCGACGGCCTGCTCGGTCGGGGCTGGAGGCTTCTCTCGTCCCACCTCGTGCCGGCCTCCCTCGGCGTCGACGGTGATGGCCCGGTCGACGCGGACGATGACGTGGCGCCCGGCCCGCAGGTCGTTGTAGTCAGCGGCGGCCCTTACCTCCTCGGCCCCATCCCGTCCGTGCTCGCTCAGCAGTCCGGAGGCGGCCAGGGTGAAGCCGCGGATCAGGTCCGACGCCAGGTGGGGGAACCAGGTCCAACCGATGCCGTCGTGGCGGGGGGCGCCGCCCGGGCGGGGGGGCCCGGCGGTGGTGATCCGCTCGCGCCCGCACTGGTGGCTGGCCCGTCGGATGATCTGGTCGAGCTCGAAGGGAGCCCACGGATCGGTCGTGGTGGTGCCGTCGGGCCGCTGGCGTTCCGTGGTGGTGGGGATCACCACCCGGACGCCGTGGTTGCCCACCGACGAGATGCAGAGCTCGACGTCGATGCCCCGCCAGATCTCCTCGTCCTCGGTCCCTGCCGCAGTGACCAGATCGACGCCCTCGACGAGCGACAGGCGGGTGATGTGGTGGACGCGGGAGCGGGGGGTGGTCGACTCCTGGTCCCACCACGAGTCGGAGAGGCGGAGCTCCTGGGTGCGCACGGCCAGGCCCCCCACCTCGGACAGGGGGAACCGCCCGACCAGCTCCTCGAGGTCGTGGGGATCGCAGCCGGGCAGGCCGAAGGGGTAGACGAAGACGACGGCCCCCTCGACCACGTGGAGCAGGGGGGCCTCGGTCACGTCCAAGAGGTCGTCCAGAGCTTGGGCGTGAGCCCGCTGCTCGCTGGCCAGCACCACGTCGAGGTCGTCGAGGGCGGCCGCGGCATCCCGGCAGATCCTCACCGCCGCGGCCAGGGCTTGCCTGTCGACCGGTCGCGCCGACGTCGCGCCCCACCGGCTGCGCACGGCGCGCCGCCAGGCCCCAGAGGCCTCGGCCGCGGCCGCGACCGCCGGGTAGTGGATGGTCATGGCCTCGGTGTCGGAGAGCAGGATGGCGCTCAGGGCGACCAGGTCCGAGGGCGGCTCGGGGGGAGGTCCCTCCCCGGCGGCGAGGGTCTCGAGGGCGGCGTGGGCGGCTTCGACGGGGGCGGTGACGGCGGCGGCCTTCTGGGCCATGAGGCCGGGGCTACCGCAGAACATGGCGTTCTCGGTGTCGAGCTGGATGAGGAGGGCGTCGTAGAGCAGGTCGACGGCGCGCAGCACCTGCCTGGCGTCGGACGGGTGGTCGCTGTCGGTGTGCAGGGCATCAGCGGCGGCCGCGGTGAACGCTCGGAGCAGCGGGTACTCGTCGCTGTTCTCCCATCGCACCAGGAGCCAGAAGTAGATCCAGGCCGCGGCCAGGGCGGCCGTGGTCCCGCTGGGGTCGGCATCGTCCGCTCCGAGGAGGATGGGGCGGAAG
Organism: uncultured Iamiaceae bacterium; assembly: GCA_964643485.1. Classification (GTDB taxonomy): domain Bacteria; phylum Actinomycetota; class Acidimicrobiia; order Acidimicrobiales; family Iamiaceae; genus Iamia. The sequence continues at coordinate 15,255 of CAZXRA010000235.1, forward strand.
GGGGGGACGTCCACCTCGCCGTCGCGATCGTTGACCGCCGTCTTCCACGCCTCGTCGACCAGTGCGGTCAGGCGACCGCTCGGAAGCCCGAACCGGGTCAGGTCGCCGAGAACGGCGTCGACGGAGGCACCGAAGGTGCGGTCGTCGCGCTCCTCCCACTCGGCCCCGATCGCATCCCAGTCGAAGTGCGTGCTCAGCAGGGCCCTCTCCATGCGTCTGCGCCCTCCGTCCCGTTGCCAACCCGAGACGAGGCTATCCGGAGGGCCGGCAGGGGTCTGGTGGCGGCATCCCCATCGACGTCGCCGCTGCTTGACCGACGTCGTCCCCTCGATCAGAGCCTTCGGCTCGCCCTCAAACCAGCCCTCGGGCCAGGCCCCGGTAGCGGACGGGGCGCTCGGTCAGCTCCTCGGCCAGGTGAGCGGCGAAGCCGGCGATGCGGGCCACGGCGAACAGCGGGGCATCGGCGGGCAGGTCGGCGACGAAGGCCAGGGCCCCCAGGCCCAGGTCGACGTTGGGGCGGGGGGCGATGCGCACGCCCACCCGGGCGACGAGCTCGTCGAGCAGGGCCCGGCGGCCGTGGGGATCGGGGAGGAGGGCGACGGCCTCCAGCAAGGGGGCGAGGCGCGGGTCGTCGCCCACGTAGATCGAGTGGCCGAAGCCGGGGAGGCGCTCGCCGGCGTCGAGGCGACGGGCGACGGCCGCCCCCGGCCCGGTGGCCTCGGCCTCGGCCAGCATGGCGCGCACCTGGGCCGAGGCCCCGCCGTGGAGCGGCCCCCGCATGACGGCCAGCCCGGCGCCCAGGGCGGTGTGGGCGTCGGTGCGCACCGATCCGGCGACGCGGACGGCCAGGGTGCTGGTGGCCAGCTCGTGGTCGGCCAGGAGGACCAGGGCCCGGTCGACGGCCCCGGCCAGGAGCCCGACGCCCTCGGGGGCGAGGCCGTCCGGGGCCCAGCCCCGGGCCAGGTGGAGGGCGAGCGGTCCCGGCGACGATCCGTCGGGGCCGCCCGCTGTCGCTGGGGGTGGGGCGACACCGGTGCCTGCGCCCCGGGCCAGGACGACGGGGGCGAGGCCGAGGAGGCGCCGGGCCGCGCCGGCCGGGTCGTCGCTGGGATGGCGCCCGCTGAGGGCGGCGGTGAGGGCGATGAGGGTGGACACGGCCGACGCGTCCACGGCGTCGGCGACGCGCCGGGCCAGCGCCACGTCGTCGGGATCGGGCTCGGGCCAGGCGGCGCGGACGGGGAGGTGCGCGGTCCACAGCAGCTCGGCCACCACCTCGTAGGGGCGGGTGCGAGCCAGCTCTGCCGCGTCGTAGCCCCGGTAGCGGACCCCGTCCTCGGACAGGACGGTGACGCCGGTGCTGATCTGCACGTCGAGCGAGGGGGGTGGCTGGGCCGGGGGCCGCCGGCCCCGAGCGGCCAGGGCCTCGATGTCGTCGAGGGCGTAGCGGGAGGTGCGGCCGTCGGGGGCGATCTGGCGGGCGACCAGTCCCCGGCTCACGTAGGCGTAGAGGGTGGCGCGCTGCACCCCCAGGAGGCGGGCGGCCTCGGCGGCCCCGACGTAGCGGCTCACGAGTCCACCGTACGCACGCCGTCAACGTTGACCAGATCAACGTTGATCATTCGGTGGCGGGAGACGAGGATGCCGGTATGAGCAACGCCCTGATCGACGTCCCCTCCGGCCTCAACGGCGTGGCCGTCACCGCCACCGGCATCGGCGACGTGCTCGGCGACGAGGGCCGCTTCCACTACCGCGGCCACGACGCCGTGGCCCTGGCCCGGGAGCACGCCTTCGAGGAGGTCTGGCACCTCGTCGCCCGGGGCCACCTGCCCGACCCGGGAGAGCGGGACGCCTTCACCACCCAGGTGGTGCGGGCCCGCCGCCTGCCGCTGTCACTCGTCCCCCTGCTGGAGCCCATGGCCCGGGCCGCCGGGGCCACCCTCGGACGGGTGCGGGCCGCCCTGTCGATCGCGGCCGACGACCTCGGGCTGCGACCCCTCGTCGACCTGGATCCCGAGGCGCGAGCCGAGCAGGCCGTGCGGGTGGCCGCCGTCGTCCCCGCTCTCGTCGCCGCCCTGCACCGGGCCAGCCTCGGCCAGGAGCCGGTAGCCCCGGACGACGACCTGGGCCACGTCGCCGCCTACCTCCAGATGGTGACGGGGCAGCGCCCGACGCCCGAGGAGGTGCGGGCCCTGGAGCGGTACCTGGTGCTCACCGTCGACCACGGGTTCAACGCCTCGACCTTCACCGCCCGGGTCGTGGCCTCCACCGGGGCCGACCTGGCCGACGTGGTCGGGGCCGCCCTCGGGGCCCTGGCCGGCCCCCTGCACGGCGGAGCGCCAGGCCGGGCCCTCGACGCCCTGGACGCCATCGGCGACCCCGATCGGGCCGAGGCGTGGGTGGAGGCCGAGCTGGCCGCCGGCCGGCGCATCATGGGCTTCGGCCACGCCGTCTACCGCACCCGTGACCCCCGCTCCGAGCTCCTGCGGGAGATCGCTCTGGGCCTGGGGGGCGACCTCGTCGAGCGGGCCGTCGCCGTGGAGGGGCACGTCCTCGCCGTCCTCCGGCGGGCCAAGCCCGACCGCCCGCTGCCCAGCAACGTGGAGTACTACGCCGGGGTCGTCATGGCCCGCGCCGGCCTGCCCCGGGCCCTCTTCACCCCGACCTTCGCCGTCAGTCGCACCGTCGGCTGGTGCACCCACGCCGTGGAGCAGGCGGCCCAGGCCAAGCTGATCCGCCCCAGCGCCCGCTACGTCCCCTCCCCCTGACGTTCGGCACCCGCTCTGACCAGGGCCGGACCGGCCGATATGGGTCCGATGGCCCATGTCGGTGGGCGGTCGGACGGCCGATGGTCCCTGACCGGGGAGATCGCCGGTCTCCCTCACCCTCCCGAAGGTTCGGGACGGGGGAGGGGAGCGGTAGGATCGACCCACGATCCTGCGACGGGCCCAGCCGGCCCGGAAGAGGGAGGAACCTGGTGTTCGAACGCTTCACCGACAGGGCACGGCGCGTCGTGGTCCTGGCCCAAGAGGAGGCCCGCCTCCTCAACCACAACTACATCGGCACCGAGCACATCCTCCTGGGGCTCATCCACGAGGGCGAAGGTGTCGCGGCCAAGGCCCTGGAGTCGCTCGGCATCTCCCTGGAGGCGGTGCGGAAGCAGGTCGAGGAGATCATCGGCCAGGGCACCCAGTCGCCCAGCGGGCACATCCCCTTCACCCCCCGGGCCAAGAAGGTGCTGGAGCTGTCGCTGCGCGAGGCACTGCAGCTCGGCCACAACTACATCGGCACCGAGCACATCCTCCTCGGCCTCATCCGTGAGGGCGAGGGTGTGGCGGCGCAGGTCCTCGTGAAGCTCGGCGCTGACCTCTCCCGTGTCCGCCAGCAGGTCATCCAGCTGCTCTCCGGCTACCAGGGGCCCGGCGGCTCCGGTGAGAAGGCCGGCCAGACAGCAGGCCCCGGCGGAACCGCAGGCGCCGAGTCGGCTTCTGGTTCCCTGGTGCTCGACCAGTTCGGTCGCAACCTCA
>CAZXRA010000236.1:0-7413 GCA_964643485.1 uncultured Iamiaceae bacterium
GCGATGACGTCGGCGTCCTGGTAGTGCGTTGTCGCTTCGACGATGGCCTTTGCCACGAGCGGCGGGTTCTCGCTCTTGAAGATGCCCGAGCCGACGAAGACGGCCTCGGCCCCCAGCTGCATGACCAGGGCGGCGTCGGCCGGGGTGGCGATGCCACCGGCGCAGAACAGGGGGACGGGCAGGTGGCCGGTGGCGGCGATCTCCTGCACGAGGGGCAGCGGGGCCTGGAGCTGCTTGGCCCACTCGAACTGCTCGGCCGGGTCGGCCTGGGTGAGCTTGCGGATGTCGCCCAGGATGGTGCGCAGGTGGCGGACGGCCTCGACGATGTTGCCGGTGCCGGCCTCACCCTTGGAGCGGATCATGCAGGCGCCCTCGGAGATGCGCCGCAGGGCCTCGCCCAGGTTGGTGGCGCCGCACACGAAGGGGACGGTGAAGGCCCACTTGTCGATGTGGTGGGTCTCGTCGGCCGGGGTGAGCACCTCGGACTCGTCGACGAAGTCGACGCCCAGCGCCTCCAGGATCTGGGCCTCGACGAAGTGGCCGATGCGGGCCTTGGCCATGACCGGGATGGTGACGGCGGCCTTGATGCCCTCGATCATCTCCGGGTCGCTCATGCGGGCCACGCCACCGTCACGCCGGATGTCGGACGGCACCCGCTCCAGGGCCATCACGGCCACGGCCCCGGCGTCCTCGGCCACCTTGGCCTGCTCGGGATCGACCACGTCCATGATCACGCCACCCCGGAGCATCTCGGCCAGGCCTCGCTTCACCCGGAAGGTCCCCGTCTCGGGGGGGGTGGCGGCGGTCGTCGGGCTCTCGGGCATGGAGACCAGCCTACGCCCGGTCCCCGTCGGCCTCGAAGCCCGTTACCGCTCGTCAGGGCCCTCGCCCGCAGCCCGGTGAGCAGCCAGGACGGCCTCCCGAGTCGGCACCCGCCACAGCACCCACGCCACGCCGACGGCGCCGGCCACCCCGATGGCCATGCGCACCGGGGCTCGGTCGATCCCGAGGGTGATGCTGAGAGTGCAGGCCACCACGATCATCGAGCAGGCCACCACCTTGGCCCGGCGGGGCATGCCCAACCCGGCCCGGTGGTCGCGCACCATGGGCCCGACGCCGGGCAGGTCGAGCACCCATTGCTCGAAGCGGGGGCTGGATTTGGAGAAGCACCAGGCCGCGAAGACGAAGAACCCGACCGTGGGCAGGCCGGGGACCACGACGCCGAGGCCACCGAGGCCGACGCCGACGCACCCGAGCAGGGTCCAGGCCGCCCGGCTGACACGGTTCCGGGCCAATGACTCGCCCTCGACCGGCAGCGACATGACTAGGTCAGGAGCTCGACCAGATCCCGGGCGATCAGGACCAGGAGCAGGACGATGACGGTGCCGCCGATGGCGGTGTAGGCCCAGCGCCAGCGGTGGTCGGCCCGCCAGAAGCGGCGGATGCTCTTGACGTTGAAGACGATGGCCAGCAGGCCCACCGGGATGCCGATCAGCGGCCCCACCCCCGTGGCCAGGCCCAGCACCGGCGCCAGGAACGGGATCACCAGGTAGGTGAGGATGCAGCGGACGGCCGACACGAGGATCGACCGGCTGAAGGCGCTGCGCAGCGCCTCCTCGCCCAGGCGGGGCTGGGCGTCGGAGATGCGCAGGAGCCGGCGCACAGCCTCGTCGGCCCGGGACCGACGCACCAGGGGGGCGACGACGGGCGCCGGGGCCGCGTCCGCACTGGCGGTGGGCAGGGTGGACACGGCGCCATGCTCGCAGTCCCCTCCCCCTCCGGCCAATCGGGCCACGGCTACATCTCCTGGAGAGCGGCGATCCGCTCGTCGATGGGCGGGTGGCGGTCGACGGGCGCCTCGATCCACAGGTGGGAGGTGGCCCGGGACGAGGCCTGGACCACGGTGGTGTCGTCCCGCAGCTTCTCCAGCGCCGAGATGAGGGCCGGCGGGTAGCGGGTCATCTGCACGGCGGCGACGTCGGCCAGGGCGTGGCAGTCCCGGTCCACGACCCGGCGCCGCAGCGGCGAGGTGACGGCCAGGGTGGCCACCAGGATGTCGTCGTTCTTGATGTGGCTGAGCTCGTGAGCCAGCACCGCCTCCAGCTCGACCCGGTTCATCAGGGCGAGCAGGCCGGTGGTGACGGCGATGGCCGCGTGCTGGGGCGAGCGGCCGATGGCAAGGGCGTTGGGGGCGGGGTCGTCGATGACGTAGATGCGAGGCTTGGGGAGGCCACTGGCGATGCACAGCCCCTCCACCAGGTTGTGGAGCCGGGCGTGCTCGGTGGGGTCGGCCGGCTGGGCCCGACTGACGGCCAGGGCCACCTTCTCGGACCCCCACCACGACGCCGCCGACACGCCGCCCGCCAGGCCGAAGGCGATGACGATGCCTATCCAGCCCAAGCCGAACAGGGAGGTGACGGCCCCCGCCACGACGGCGACGAGGAGGAAGGCCGCCCCGAGGAGGAGCAGCGAGCGACGCTTGTTCTGGGCGACCTGGTCAGGCACGGGCGGTCAGAAGCTCACGGAGACCGGGCCGCGGGCATCGCCCTCGGCCTGGAAGTACTCGCGGGGCCCGAAGTTGGCCATCCGGGCCAGGAACATCGAGGGGAAGGTCTCGATCTTGGTGTTGTACTGGTTCACGGCGTCGTTGTAGTACTGCCGGGCGTAGGCGATCCGGTCCTCGCTGGTGGTCAGCTCCTCCTGGAGGGCCAGGAAGTTCTGGTTGGCCTTGAGGTCGGGGTAGGCCTCGGACAGGGCGAACACGTTGGCCAGGGCGCCCGACACCGCCTTCTCGGCCGAGGCCTGCTCGGCCGGGGTCGAGGCCTCGACGGCCCGGTTGCGGGCGGCGATGACCTGCTCCAGGGTGGCCTGCTCGTGGACGGCGTAACCCTTGACCGTCTCCACCAGGTTGGGGATCAGGTCGTGACGCCGGTTGAGCTGCACCTCGATCTGGGCCCACGCCGCCTCGACCCGGTTCTTCAGCTTGACCAGGCCGTTGTAGCTGACCATCACCACCAGGCCGACGACGACCACCAACACGATGATGATGATGGCGATGACGAGTCCCACGTGGTCCTCCGCGACGACGGGCAGCACCCGCCGGTGGCGGGCGGGGCGAGCCTACCGGCCCGCTCCGATCAGCCCGCCACGCGCTCGTAGAGGTCCAGGTACAGGCGGGCCAGGCGGTCCATGGAGAACTCCTCCGCCCGCTGCCGGCCCGAGTCGGCCCGAGCCTCGGCCTCGGCCCGGTCCCCGAGGGCACGGCGGAGCTCGGCGGCGAGGGCCGACGGGTCGCCGGGGGCCACCAGCACGGCGTCGCGGTCGGGCCGAGCCACCTTGCGGTAGCCGGGCAGGTCGCTGGCCACGATGGGCGTGCCCGCGGCCATGGCTTCGAGCAGGACGACACCGAAGGACTCGCCCCGCAGCGAGGGGGCGCAGTAGACGTCGGCCCCCCGCAGGCGGGACGCCTTCTCGGCGTCGGAGATGCGGCCCAGCCACTCGACCCGCGGGTCGCCCGACGTCCGACGCACCAGCCGCTCGGTGTCGGGCCCGTCCCCGGCCACCCACACCCGGACGTCACGGGGCAGCTCGGCCAGGGCGTCGAGCAGCACCTCCAGGCCCTTGCGCTCCTCGTGTCGCCCCAGGAACAGCACCGTGGGGTGGCCGTCGGTCGGGGTGGGCGCGGCCTCGGCGAAGAAGGGGATCTCGATGCCGTTGAAGACGGGTTCGTAGGTGCCGCCCAGGTACGTGCTGGCGAGCTCCACGGCGTCGGCCGACACGGCGCAGCGCAGGTCGAGGCGTCCGGCCAGGCGGCGCACGACGGGTCCGAGGGCCTTGTAGGCACCCGACACGCCGGCGGCGTGGAACGTCCCCACCAGGGGGGCGGGCTTGACCACGCACGCCGTCATGCACGCCCCGGGCCCGAGCGGCTCGTGCAGGTTGAGCACGTCGAAGCCCTCGTCCCGGGCGGCCCGGATGAGGCGGAGCTGGGCCGGCAGGTCGGGGGCGAGGGGGGCGATGGAGCCGTTGGCCGCCATGGGCACGCTGTTGCCGAGGGGCGTCACCCAGGCATCGGGGGGCGGCCCGTCGCACGGGGCCAGGACGCGGGTGGGGTGGCCGTGGTCCCGCAGGGCCCGGGCCAGGCCCAGCACCTGGGCCTGCACCCCGCCGGGGACGGTCAGGCTGTAAGGACAGACGAGGCCGATCCGCACGGGCCGGGAGCCTACGACGCCGGCCCCGGGCCGGCCCCAGCCGACGCTCCTATGGATCGTCAAGTGGGTGAGGGCGGGTTCTCGAGCTGCTTGTAGAGCTGGCGGGCGATGTAGCGCTTGAGGCATCGGCGGATCTCTCGGTCGGTGCGGCCTTCGGCTCGGCGGCGTTCGGCGTAGGCGCGCGTGGCGTGGTCGTAGCGGAGCCGGGAGAGGGCGATGACGTGCAAGGCGCGGTTGAGCTGGCGGTCACCGCAGCGGTTGAGCCGGTAGCGGGTGGTGAGTCCTGACGATGCGGGGATCGGGGCGACGCCGGCGAGGCTGGCAAACGCGGCGTCGTTGCGGCAACGGCCGGGGTGGGACCAGGCGCACAGCACGGTGGCGGCGACGATGGGGCCGACGCCGGGCTGGTCGAGCAGGTCGGGCCGCCATGTCCTGACGACGGCGAGGATCGCCTTCTCGTGGGTGGCGGCTTCGGTCTGCATGGCCAGGGCCCGCCGGGCGAGGTCCCGGATGGTCTCGGCGTAGGTGCGGGTCTCGATGTCCCACGATGGCGACATGCGCAGGCGGGCCGCGGTGGCCACGGCGATCACCGTGGAGCACCCGCGGAACCTGGCCCGGATGGTTTCGGGCGCGGCCGTGATCAGCGACAGCATCTGGCGCTGGGCGACCGAGGAGGCGTCGACGGCCGAGCGCCGGGCGGCGAGCCGGACCGCCAGGGCGGCCCGTTCACCGGCTGCTCGGGGCTGGGCAAGGTGCTCGCGGGCGAGGGCCTCGCGCCCGGCGCGCACGGCGTCGAGCGGGTCGGACTTGGCGCCGTTGCGGCGAGCGGGCCGGTTGGGACGGTCGAGCTCGACGACCAGCTCGCCGCGGTCGGCGAGGAACCGTGCGAGCCCGGCGCCGTAGCCTCCGGTCCCCTCGATCGACCACGCCCGGAGACCGGAGTGGCGGTCGGCGAAAGCGACGAGTTCGGCGTAGCCATCGGGGTCGGTATCGATGGTGAGGTCTTCGACGGCGGCCCCGGTTGAGGCCGTGACGACGGCGGCGGTGTGGCTGTGCTTGTGGGTGTCGACGCCGATGACGACATCGACGAGGTCTGCGAGCATGGTCACTGCGTTCTTCTCCTTGCCAGGAACGGACGTGCGGTTCCGGTCCGGTTCGGAGTTCGGCAGGACTGTGATGGGACACACCAGGCGGCTACCTGGTGGTCAAGCTCCTGATCAGGCCAGTCGCTCCGGACAGGGCCGGGGCCGGTGACCCCGGGCGGACAAGTCGGCTCAAAGGCACGAAGCCAGTCAGTCCATGGGTCACACCCGAGATCACCAGCCGACAGCCCACCACGACGGGCAGGCTGCTGCTCAGATCCTCACAGTCAGTCCAACTCGGCGTGGAGGAAGGCCACCGTCTGCTCCCACGCCTGACGGGAGATCTCGGGGTCGTGCACCTCGGGCCGGGTGTCGTTGAAGAAGGCGTGGTCGACACCGGGCCAGATGGTGATGTCGCCATCCACCCCGGCCGTCCGCATGTCGGCCTCCAGCTTCCGGGCCTTGTCCGGTCCGAAGAAGCCGTCCTCGGCGGCGAAGTTGCCCCGCACCTTGGCCTGCATGTTGGCCCAGTCGGGCGCGGCGTGCTCCCACGGGATGAGCCCGTACCAGGGGACGCAGGCCGCGAAGGCGGCCGGCCGCTCGGCCGCCAGCACCAGGGCCAGGCCGCCGCCCATGCAGAAGCCGGTGACGCCTAGGGTGTCCGACGTGGTCGACGGGCTCTCCTGGAGGTACTTGATGGCGCCCGACATGTCGGCCACGGCCTGGTCCAGGTTGAGCGCCATCATCAGCTTGCCGGCCTCGTCGGGCTCGGTCGTCGTCTCCCCGTGGTAGAGGTCGGGCGCCAGGGCCACGAAGCCCTCGGCGGCGAAGCGATCGCAGACGTCGCGGATGTGGTCGACCAGGCCCCACCACTCCTGGATGACGATCAGGCCCGGCCCCACCCCCCGCTCGGGCACGGCCAGGTAGCCCTGCGCCGTGTCATCGCCGTTGGGGAACTCCACGTGTTGACCCATGACGCCGACCCTACCCACGACGTCGCGCCGCAGTCAGCCGTCTCCCGCCCGGCGGCGGCTCGTCGTGCCGGGTCAGGGCCCGTGCGAGCCCGGGGTGCGGGCCGGACGCAGCAGCTCCGGGGCGACCGGGCCGGTGGGATGGGCGACACCATCACCCGGGGCGAGGAGGCCGTCGGCGCCCACGACCCGGTCGACGAGGTCCAGGGGCACGAGATCGAGGCCCGCCTCCCAGGGCTCGTCGTCATCGAGTCCGGCGGCGGCGACGCACGCCCGGTGGAGGACGGGCGGCAGGACCCGGCCGACCGGCGTCACCAGCCACACCGTGCGGCCCGCGGCCCGGGCCACCGCCGCCGCCGCTCGGCTGCCCGGAGCGGCCAGGGCCCCCTCGGGTCCGGCGACGGCCGCCTCGACCAGCACCACGTCGACGGCAGCAGCCGCCGCGCCCAGGGCCTCGGGGGCCACGTCGATCACCTCCACGTCGACCCGGGCCAGCACCCGGCCCACGTCCACGCCGGTGCCGTCGTCGACGGCCAGGACCTCCAGGTCCCCCCGCCGGGCCAGGGCCGACACGATCGTGCTCGGCCAGACCACGACCAGCACCCGGGCCCCGTCCGGGAGGGCGGCGGCCAGCACGGCGTCGGTGGGATCGTCGGCCACCTCGGCCGCGGCCCGGCGGCCCTCGGCTCCCGGGTCGGCCGCCACCAGCACCCGGCTGCACAGCCACCACAGGGCCCCGGCCCCGGGATGACGGGCCACCAGGCGCCGGGCCGCCGCCACCAGCCCGGCCGGATCGTCGTCGAAGGCAGCGAGGGCGTGAGCGGCCTCGGCCACCAGATCGACGGGATCGGCCCCGTCGGCCCGGGCCACGTACCGGAGCCGCTCGATGGGGTGCACGAGTGTCGGCTCAGGCCCCCGGCTGCCAGATCATGTTGATGAGCTGGAGCAGGAACAGCAGGTGGAGCATGCCGCCGAACATGGCCACCCGGGACTCGGCCTCGACCGTCGCCCCCTGCTGGGCCTCCTTGCGCTCGGCCGGGATGAGGGCCAGGAACAAGATGCCCAGCATCAGGAACCACAGGACGAAGGCGATGGTCACCCACGGGTCGGAGAACTCGACGTACTTCACGCCCCCTGGGTCGGGGCTGA
>CAZXRA010000237.1:0-5917 GCA_964643485.1 uncultured Iamiaceae bacterium
GTCCGCCACCGTCGGACCCGCCATCTGACATCCTCCTCCCACCCCAGCCCTCCTCCTCACCTCACCGAGCCCTCCTCCATCTCTCCCTGAACATCCCCCTCTTCACCCGCGCGCCGCCACGGCGTCCTCACCAAGGAGAACCCATGCCCCGCCCTGCCCTCACCCACATGGCCGCGGCCTGCGCCGCCGCCGTCCCCGCCATCATCGTCGTCCAAGCCCCGGCCCCGGCCGGGGCCGACGATCCCCTCCTGGTCGAGAGCTGCACCGCCGAAACGCTCCCCATCGAGGACGTGCAGGAGGGAGCCACCGTCGAGATCTCCTGCGAGTGGGTGGATCCCGGAGAATTCGCCGGCCGCCTCCTCTCCTCCACCGTCCTAGCTACCCACTACAGCGGGGCCAGCGCTGGCGGGTCGTTCCTCAACGTCTCGGGCAATTGCGGGGAGTCCATCGCCTTCGACAGCGCCGACCCCTGGAACAACGTCATCAGCTCCACCCGACACCGGGCCTGCGGCACCATCAAGCACTTCGCCAACGCCACCCTCTCCGGCACCTACGAGGAGACCCAGGGGCCCGCCAACGCCCTCTTCAACCTGACCACCCTCGACGACATGACCTCGTCGATCGGCTACGGCTGAGGCGCTCCTCCCTCGACCCGACGCAGGTGGCGCAGGGCGCGGCGAGCAGCATGGAAGCCCCCCAGGCCGTGGACACCGGCCCCGGGGGGGGTCGCCGCTGAGCACAGGTACACGCCGGGGATGCCCGTGGCGTAGGGGTCGAGGGCAACGCGGGGCCGGAAGACGATCTGGCGGGGATCGCTGGCCCCGGTCGAGATGTCCCCGCCGACATAGTTGGGGTTGCCCCGCTCCAGCTCGGCCGGACCGGCGGCGTGGGTGGCCAGGATCCGGTCCCGCACGCCCGGGGCAAAGCGCTCGAGCTGGCCCAGCACGGCCTCGCGGGCATCGCCGTCGTAGCCGTGGGGGACGTGGGCGTAGGCCCAGACGGGATGGATGTCACCCCGGGAGCGGGTGGGGTCGGCCAGGTACTGCTGGCCGACCAGGACGAAGGGCTGCTCCGGCATGCGCCCGGCGTGGGCGGCTGCCTCGGCCGCGGCGATCTCCTCGAGCGTGCCCCCCAGGTGCACCGTGCCCGCCCGCCGGGCGGCATCGGACCCCCACGGCACGCCGCCTTCGACGGCGAGGTCGAGCTTGTACGCGGCCGGACCGTGGCGATAGCGCCGGTAGGCCCGACGGACCCGGGACGGGAGGGCGTCACCCGCCAGGGCGAGGACGGCGGCCGGGGTCACGTCGAGCAGGGCGATCCGGTGCGGGGGCAGCTCGGCCAGGGAGCGGACGGTCACCCCGGTGTGGATGGTGCCACCGAGATGGCGCAGCAGGGAAGCCAGGGCGTCGGTGACGGAACGGGAGCCGCCCTCGGCCACGGGCCAGCCCACGTGGTGCCCGGCGGCCACGAGCATCATGCCGACCGATGCCGTCGTGGGCCGGTCGAGGGGTTGGAAGGAGTGGGCCGCGACCCCGGCGAACAGCGCCCGGGCCTCGTCACCCTGCCAACGCCGGGCCAGGGTGGTCGCCGGGAGGAGGGCCCGCCGCCCGAAGGAGGCCAGGTCGAGGGGATGGCGCGGGAGGCGCAGGGCGGGCCGGAGGACGTCCTCGGCCAGGGCGGCGAAGCGTTCGGCCGGACGCCGGAACGTGCGCCGCCAGGCCCGCCCGTCCGACCCGAGGCCGGACGCCGTCCGCTCCAGGTCGCGCACCATCACCGCAGCTCGGCCGCCGTCGAGGGGGTGGGCGAGGTCGATCTCGGGCCAGCACCACCGCAGCCCGTGATCGGTGAGGGGGAGGGTGGTGAGGAAGGGGGACGCCACGGCCAGGGGGTGCACGGCCGAGCACACGTCGTGGAGGAGGCCGGGCAGGGTCAGCTCCTCGGTGCGGGTGCCCCCACCGATCGTGTCCCGGCCCTCCAGGACGACGACCTCGAGTCCGTGCTGAGCCAGGGCGACGGCCCCGGCCAGCCCGTTGGGTCCTGCGCCGACCACCACGGCGTCGACCACGCCGGCTCCTCTCTGCCGGAAACCCGGTCCCATCGACGGTACCGGGTGGGTGCCGCGCATGAGATGCCGCGGAATCGTGCCGGTTGCCCCTACCCCTGGAAGGAGTCCTCTACTAGCTTGCACCCGGCCAGCCTGCGATCGACGCACGTCTGTGGAGGGCGGATACATGCACATCTTCGACGTCGTCGTTCGACAGGGACCGAGCCGAGTGAGGTCTCCGAGGACCGTCGCCCTGACTGCCCTGATCGCCCTGGCCGCGACCCTCGGCGCCACCGTCGCGCCCGCCCCCGCGGGAGCGGATACCCAGACGGCGACCAACAGCACGTCGATGGCCGTCCCCCTCGGGGGGAACGGCGCGGCCAACCACAGCCCCAGCAGCGTGTACCCGTCACCTGTCACCATCAGCGGGCTGACCGGCGTCACCACCAAGGTCACGGTGCGACTCAACAACCTCAGCCACAACCTCGGCACCGACATCGACGTCCTCCTGGTGGGCCCGGGCGGCCAGTCGGTCGTGGTGTTGTCCGACGCCGGGAGCAACGCTGCGGTCAGCAACGCCTCCCCGACCTTCGACGACACCGCCGCCACCACCGTCCCGGCCGGCGTCGGCGGCGCCAGCGGCATCACCACTGGCACCTTCAAGCCCACCAACAACGCTGCGGGCTTCACCGGTGACGAGTGGCCGTCCCCGGCCCCAGTCGGCCCCTACGGCTCGAGCTTCGCCGCCTTCAACGGCACCAACCCCAACGGCACCTGGAACCTCTACGTGGCCGACGACTCCAACGGGGACTCCGGCACCCTGGCCGGCGGCTGGACGCTCACCGTGGAGACGGGCGCCTCCACCTTCCCCGGCCAGCTCCAGCTCAGCGCGGTCGAGTACCGCGGCACCGAGGGCGGGGGCGTGGCCACGGTGACGATCAACCGGGTCAACGGCGACGACGGCGTCGTCGGCGTCACCTTCGCCACCGGCACGGGAACCGCCACTGCCGGCGTCGACTACACCCCGGTGAGCACCACCGTCTCCTTCGCCGACGGCCAGACCAGCCGCACCGTCGACGTCCCCGTGAGCCAGGACCCCTCCAGCGAGGGCATCGACGAGCTCGTCCCCATCACCCTGAGCTCCCCCACCGGTGGAGCCACGCTGGGCACGCCGACGACGGGCCAGATCCGCATCCAGGACGACGACGCCCGGGCCAACGCCTTCCCGATCACCATCCCGGCCACCGGCCCCACCCTCGGCGCCTCCGACCCGTACCCGTCGAACGTCGTCGTGGCCGGAGCCAGCGGCGTGGTCACCGATGTCGACGTGACCCTGACCAACGTGTCGCACACCCACATCCGCGACCTCGACATCCTGCTGGTCGCCCCCAACGGCGCCACCAGCCTGCTCATGGGCGACGTGGGGCCCAACACCCCCGTCTCCGGCCTCAACCTGACCTTCAGCGACGAGGCCGTGGGAGGCATCAGCCAGGCCGGGCTCGTCGCCGGCACCTACAAGCCGTCTCGCTTCGACGACGAGATCGCCGACGTCCTCCCCGGCCCGGCGCCCGCCGCCCCCTGGGGCACGACCATGGCCGCCCTCGACGGCTCGAGCCCGAACGGCACGTGGAGCCTCTACGTCTACGACGACGCCGGGGGCGACATCGGCTCGATCAGTGGGGGTTGGAGCCTCTCCCTCACCACGGCCACGGCCAGCGCCGGGGGTCCCTACAGCGCGCCCGAGGGCTCACCGGTGGGGCTCAGCGGTTCCACCTCCCCCGACGTCCCCGGCGCCACCTACGAGTGGGACGTCGACGGCGACGGGCAGTACGACGACGCCACCGGGGTGAACCCCACCGTGTCGGCCGTCACCCTCGCCAGCATCGGCCTGGGCGATGGTCCCGACTCCGCCAGCGTGCGGGTCCGGGCCACAGCTGGTTCGGCCGTCATCACCTCGACCGCCACCACGCTGACCATCACCAACGTCGCGCCCACCGCCACCTTCACCGACGGGGGCGACGTGGTGATCGGTTCCGACGGCTCAGTGTCGTTCAGCAGCCAGGTCGACCCGTCCTCCGCCGACACCACCGCCGGGTTCCGGTACTCCTACGACTTCGACGACGACGGCGATTGGGAGGTCGGCGACGGTACCTACGCCGGCAGCTCCACCTCGTCGTCGGCCACGGTCCCCGCCTCGGCCCTGTCCACCCTGGGCGACCACGTCGTCCGCGGCCGGATCCTCGACAAGGACGGCGGCCTCAACGGCTACACGACCACCATCACGGTGATCCCGCCGCCCAACGCCCTGCCGGTCGCCGATGCCGGCGATGACGATCTCGTCAACGAGGGTGACGCCGTCACCCTCGACGGCACCGGATCCACCGATGCTGACGACGACCCCCTCACCTACGCCTGGACCCAGACCGGCGGTGCGCCCACCGTCACCCTCACCGACGCCGACACCGCCACCCCGGACTTCACCGCCCCTGCCGGTCCCGCCCAACTCACCTTCACCCTGACGGTGGACGACGGCGAGGCCGGGCCCGACACCGACACCGTGACCATCACCGTCAACGGGCCCCCGACCGCCGACGCCGGCGCTGACGAGACGGTCCTGGCCGGCAGTGCGGTGACCCTCGACGGCACCGGATCCACCGACCCCGACGTCGGCACCACGCTCACCTACGTCTGGACCCAGACTGGCGGGCCCGCCGTCACCCTCACCGACGCCGACACCGCCGAGCCCACCTTCACCGCACCATCCGAGTCGACCACGCTCACCTTCACCCTCACCGTCGACGACCAGGACGGGCGCAGCGACACCGACACCGTGGTCATCACCGTCAACGAGCCCCCGACGGCTGATGCGGGTGACGACGGCCTCGTCAACACCGGCGACACCGTCACCCTCGACGGCACCGACTCCGACGACCCCGACGACGATCCCCTCACCCATGCCTGGGTCCAGACCGCCGGCCCCGCCGTCACCCTCACCGGCGCCAACACCGCCACCCCGAGCTTCACCGCCCCCGCCGGACCGGCCACCCTCACCTTCGAGCTCACCGTCGCCGACGGCCGCGGCGGCACCGACACCGACACCGTCACCATCACCGTCAACGGCCCCCCCATCGCCGACGCCGGTCCCGACCAACTTGTGAACGACGGCTCGCTGGTCACCCTCGACGGCACCGGATCCACCGACCCCGACCTGGGTGACACCCTCACCTACGCCTGGACCCAGACCGCCGGGCCCACCGTCATCCTCGTGAGCCCGGACACGGCTCAGCCGACCTTCACGGCCCCCTCCACGACCCAGACGCTCACCTTCTCGCTGACCGTGTCCGACGGGAGGGGCCGGACCGATACCGACACCATCGACGTCAACGTCAACCGCCGTCCCACGGCCGACGCCGGCAACGACGACGTCGTGAACGCCGGCGACGCCGTCACCCTCGACGGCACGGGTTCCACCGATCCCGATCCGGACAGCCTCTCCTACGCCTGGGTCCAGACCGCGGGCCCCGCCGTCACCCTCACCGGCGCCACCACCGCCACCCCGAACTTCACCGCCCCCACCGGGCCGGCCACCCTCACCTTCGAGCTCACCGTCGCCGACGGCCGCGGCGGCACCGACACCGACACCGTCACCATCACCGTCAACGGCCCCCCCACCGCCGACGCCGGCACCGACCGCACCGTCAACGCTGGTACCAGCGTGACCCTGAACGGCACCGGATCCACCGACCCCGACCTGGATGACACCCTCACCTACAGCTGGGTCCAGACCGCCGGAACCGCCGTCACCCTCACCGGCGCCACCACCGCGACCCCGGGCTTCACCGCCCCCGACGGTCCGGTGACGCTCACCTTCGA
>CAZXRA010000238.1:0-10310 GCA_964643485.1 uncultured Iamiaceae bacterium
ACCCGATCGTGGACGCCCTCGCCGGCGGGGCCCGCATGGCCCTGGTGAGCGACGCCGGCACCCCGGTGGTGAGCGACCCGGGCTACCCGCTGGTGCGCCGAGCGCGGGAGGCGGGCGTCACCGTGCGCCCCGTCCCCGGGCCCAGCGCCCCCGTGGTCGCCCTCAGCGCCGCCGGGCTCCCCGCCGACATCGTCACCTTCGCCGGGTTCCTGCCCCGCCGGGGGGCGGCCCGGCGCACGTTCCTGGCCGAGCTCGGGTCCCGGCCCGGCACGCTGGTCGTGTTCGAGGCGCCGCACCGCCTGGTCGCCGCCCTCGCCGACCTCGGGGCCGTGCTTCCCGGCCGGGAGCTGTGCGTGGGGCGGGAGCTGACGAAGGTGCACGAGGAGCTGCGCTGGACCACCACCGACGAGGCGGCGGCGGATCTGGGTGACGTGGAGCCCCGGGGGGAGTACACGCTGGTGATCGGGCCCGCCGCCGAGGCCGAGACGCCCACCGCCGTGGAGGACGACACCGTGCTCCGGCTCCTCCATGCGCTGGGGGATGCCGTACCCACGCGTACCCTGGCAGATGCCCTGGCCGCCGCCAGCGGCCTCTCCCGCCGGGACGCCTACCGCACGGTCCTCGCCCAGCGGGGCGAGGCCGACGAAGATGACCACCATGGGAGCCCCTGACATGAGCGACGCGGTGTCCACCGATCAGGTGATGGTGCCCATCGTCCGCGGTCGGAAGATCGAGCACCTGAGCGGCGCCGAGGTGGCCGAGATGGTGGCCCAGGCCACCCATGTGGTCGCCGACGTCGGCACGGGCGACGGCCGGGTGCCCTACCGCCTGGCCCGCCACAACCCCGACTGGCTGACCCTGGGCATCGACCCGGCGTGGACCCGCATGACATCGTCCTCCGGCCGGGCCATCCGCCCGGCCAACCGGGGCGGGGCGGCCAATCTGCTGCTCGTGCGAGCGTCCGTGGAGTCCCTCCCCAGCCCGCTGCTCGACATCGCCGACGAGGTGCTGGTGCTCATGCCGTGGGGCCGTCTGCTCACCGGCCTCGTCCAGGGCGAGGCCGACATCTGCGGGGGGCTGCGATCGTTGGCCCGCGAGGGAGCGAGCCTCGACGTCACCGTGGGCGTCAGCATCTGGAAGGAGCCGGTGCCCGTCGCCTTGCGCGGCCTGCCCGAGCTCACGCCGGACGGGGTGGAGGGCGACCTGGCCGACCGGCTACGGGCCTCGGGTTGGGAGCTGGACGACGCCGAGCAGGTGCCGGCCAGCAAGGTCGACGTGGGCTCGTCGAGCTGGACCCGCCGACTCGACGACCGGGGCACGGAGCAGGTGTTGCACCTGCGGGCTCACGCCATCCCGGTCCCTGACGCCGACTAGCCCAGGGCCGACGCTCAGGTGGCGGCGGCCACCACTGCCGCGTCGATCAGGGCCTCGATATCGACCTGATCGCCCCATCCGACGGGGCTCTCGGTCTCGAGCCGGGCGTGGAGGAGGAACTCCACGTTCCCCCCCTTGCGCCCCTTGATGGGGGACACCGCCAGGCCTCGCACCGTCAGCCCGCTCGCCGCCGCCGCGGCGGCGACGTCGCGGAGGACGGAGCGCCAGATGGCGGGGTCGCGGATGGTCCCCCGCGTGCGGCGCACCTCGTCGATGTCGGCCTCGTACTGGGGCTTGACCAGGGTGACGACGTCGGCGCCGGGGTCGAGGCAGCGGGCCACGGCGGCGAGGAGGGGGACGAGGGACGTGAGGGAGGCGTCGATGCTGGCCAGGCCGAAGGGGCCGACCGTCGCCGGGGTGAGGGTGCGGCCATCGGTGCGGGCCCGCATGTCGACCCGGGGGTCGTCGGCCATGCGGGGGTGGAGGGTGGAGGGCCCGATGTCGACGGCGACCACTTGGGCCGCGCCCCGCTGGAGGAGGCAGTCGACGAAGCCACCCGTCGAGGAGCCGACGTCGAGGGCGCGGCGCCCGGCCACGTCGAGGCCGAACTGCTCCAGGGCGTGGTCCAGCTTCTCGCCGGCCCGGCTGACGAACCGGGGCAGGCGGGCCAGGGCGAGCACGTCGGTGGCCGCCACCCGGGTCGTCGTGGACGTCACCGGCCCGCCGTTGCGGGTGACGATCCCCTCCTCCACCAGGTCGTGGGCCTCGTCCTCGTCACCCGCCAAGCCGCGGGCCACTAGCTCCGGGCACACGGGGCGGCGGGGCTGGGGGCGGGCCATGCCCCGCCGATCGTAGGGATCGACCCTGGGGTCGCCTGACCGCCATACTCTCCCCGCATCATGGGGCTTCCGGCCCCTGCGTTCAGCGAGTAGAGATTTCCGACGCTGAGTAAAAGATTCTTGCGAGAAGAACCGACACAATCTCCACCAATAGTGTAGATTTCTTCCCATTCTCTTCGCTATCTCTCCCCACCAGGGGAGATTTGCGTACAGATTTCATCGCTGATGAGCAGGACGAGAGCATGCACGACGTGTCGATCGGTGAGGTGGCCAAGGTGCTGGGCATCTCAGTGTCCTACGTCCGCAAGCTCACCGATCAAGGGGTGCTCCCATCGTCCCGCACCTCGGGTGGCCACCGCCGCTACGACCTCGATCGGGTCTGCGACGCCTGGTCCCATCGCCGTGGAGCCACCGGTCCCTCCGAAGATGGATCTCATCAGGCAGGCACCAGCACACATCACCCAGGTCCGGCCCCCGCCGAGGTCATGGTGGTCGCACTCGAAGACGCTCGAGAAGAAGTTGCATGGGCAGAGCTCTCACACCACTTCGATGGCGCATCTGATGGCGCGACCAAGATCCTCCACTACGCCTTCACCGAGATGCTGAACAACGCCATCGACCACTCCGGAGGGACCGAGGCCGCCGTCACCGTCACCGTCGACGACAGCAACGCCGGCGTGGTGATCCGAGACGACGGCATCGGTGTCTTCGAAAGGCTCCGCTCCGATCTCGAGCTCGATGACCACTTGACCGCTCTCGAAGAGCTGTCGAAGGGGAAGCGGACCACCGCCCCCGACACGCACTCGGGTGAGGGGATCTTCTTCACCTCGAAGGCCGTCGACCAGTTCACCCTCGAAGGGAACGGCATCACCTACGCCACAGATACAGCCCGCGAGGACGTCGCTGCTGGCCGCTCGGACATCACTTCGGGCACTCGCGTTTCGTTCACGCTCAGCCTCCGCACGAACAGGAATCTCACCGACGTCTTCGATGCCTACACCGACGACGACCTCCGGTTCTCCAAGACTCGACTGGTCGTGAAGCTGTTCGAGCGGGGGACCGAGTTCGTCAGCCGGAGCGAAGGCAAGCGAATCATGGGAGGCCTCGAAGGCTTCACCGAGATCGTCATCGATTTCACCGGTGTCGAACACGTCGGTCAGGGCTTCGCCGACGAGGTCTTCCGGGTGTGGCCGTCACAGCATCCCGGCGTGACGGTCGATCCTGCGCGCATGATCCCCGAGGTCGAGTTCATGGTGCGTCGGGCTCTCCGTAACCGGCCAGCAGCCCAGTAGCCCACCCCCCGACCCCTGATCACCAACCCGGCCCCCGCTGGACACGCTGGCCGTGGTCCGGCCGACATCTACGATCACCAGATGTCGGGCCCAGCTCCGGCGCCAGGGATTCCGACCACGTCATCGGTCGGACCCGGGTCACTAGCTCAACTGGCAGAGCACCGGGCTTTTAACCCGTTGGTTCAGGGTTCGAGTCCCTGGTGACCCACTCCCCTCAGCGGTCGAGGCCCAGATCGATCTCGGGGAAGGCGTGGGGATCCTCGGGCACCGGCGGGAGGGGATCGGTGGGCCTGGCCTCCAGAGACCGCCAGGCGAACCACGCCGACGGGCCGGCGACGAGGATGCTGGGGATCCAGCGAAGAACCTCGGCCACCCGGTCGACGACGGGCGGAGAGGGCGGCGCACCACCGAAGGCATCGGCGTTCATCCACATCCCCTCCATCTCGTTGTCCGGTCGCAACACCTCGACGATCCCCAGCAGGGCGAGGGCAGCGACCACCACGCCCACCACCGAGACGGCCGTCAGGGCGACCCGACCCCACCGCCCGACCGGACCGGGGGCCACCAGCACCAGGCCCAGGGCCACGGCGACCACGACGGCGTTGACCAGCGACCCCCCCTGCGCCGCCGCCGGGAGGACGATGTCCCATCGTCCGGGATCGTCCCCGACGAAGCCCCCCAACTGGTCGTAGGCCGACCAAGCCGCCAAGAGGTGGTGGGCGACGGAGACCACCGCCGCCCCCACCAAGAGGACGGCCAGCGGCTCCACCGCCTCTCGGGCCACGGCAAGGCCAGCCGCCCGAGGGCTCTGGGCCGGTTCGACTGTCTCGACGCTCTCTCCCACCCGCGCAGTGTCTCACAGCCCGTCCCACCATCGGCGCCCACGCCCGCCACCGCCGGCCCCCGAACAGCAGCCGGCCCGCCCCGAGAAATCCCTCGACGGTCGTTGACACCGCCCCCACCCCGTGGGACCGTCCGTGCACCACAATCAAGCAGTGGCCCCGGCGGTGTACCACCACCCCGGGGCCCGGCCAGAACCCAACGGAGGTCCTGACATGAGTCACGCTACTCACCCCTGCCCCGCCGCTCTCTCTGACGATCCGGCCGGTCCGCCCCTCCGAGTCGAGTTCGACCCCGTCACCGGCCGGATCGTTCTCGAACCAGCCCAGGCCATCCGCCTGGCCCTGGCCCTGGCCCACCTGGCGTCCTTCGCCCACTGGTCGCCTCACGCCCAAGCCTCCGACCGGACCATGGCCGACGAGGCGACGTGGATGGCCGAGATCCTCGGCGACCACGCCCACACCCGCACCTGACCCAACTCGGGGACGACCACCTGAGGGGTAACCTGACGGGATGGACGGGCACTCCCCTGGGGCTGCGGACTACGACATCGCCGTGGACTTCATGGACATGTCACGAGACCGGCGCCTGTGGGCCCTCCCCGCCGACGCCCGCCCCGGGCTGGACCTGTCGGTCGGTCGTCACGTGGTCGTCGGAGACGACGATGCGGACTCCAAGGCCGCCCGGATCGTTGCCATCGACGCCGACGGCAACATCGAGCTGGAGATCCTCCCGGGCAGCCTGGAGTCTCACGCAGAGATGCTGGCGCGGGCCTGACACCTCGAAGTCACGGCTCGCCCCACGCCTCGGCGTCATCCCAGGAGGGATCGGCCCGCTCCGGACGTTGGACGTAGGCCTGGCGATCCGCCTCGGCCCGAGCCGCCCGCACGGTGGCGGTGACGGCACGAGGATCGACCGGTCGACGTGTCATCAGATGAGGCCGAGCTCCTTGACCGCGTCGCGCTCCTCGGCCAGCTCGGCCACGGAGGCGTCGATGCGGGGGCGGGAGAAGGCGTCGATGTCGAGGCCTTGGACGATCGACCACTCGCCGTCCTTCGTGGTGCACGGGAACGACGACACCAGGCCCTCGGGCACGCCGTAGCTGCCGTCGGACACCACGGCCATCGACACCCAGTCGCCCTCCGGGGTGCCGTTCACCCAGTCGCGCACGTGGTCGATGGCGGCGTTGGCCGCCGAGGCGGCCGAGGACGCGCCCCGGGCCTCGATGATGGCCGCGCCCCGCTTGGCCACGGTGGGGATGTACTCATCGGCGACCCACGCCTCGTCGCCCACGGCGTCGAAGGCGCTCTTCCCGTTCACCTCGGCGTGCACCAGGTCGGGGTACTGGGTGGTGGAGTGGTTGCCCCAGATCGTCATCTTGGTGATGTCGTTGACGGTGACGCCGAGGCGGGCGGCGAGCTGGGCCTTGGCCCGATTGTGGTCGAGGCGGGTCATGGCCGTGACCCGCCGGGGATCGAGGCCCGCGGCATTGCCCAGGGCGATCAGGGCGTTGGTGTTGGCCGGGTTGCCGACCACGAGGGCCTTCACGTCGGGCTTGGCCGCCTTGGCCAGGGCCTGGCCCTGCGGCCCGAAGATCCCCCCGTTGGCCCCCAGCAGGTCGGAGCGCTCCATCCCGGCCTTGCGGGGCATGGCCCCCACGAAGAACACGATGTCGGCGTCGCCGAAGGCCACCTCGGCGTCGTCGCTGCGGACGATCTCGGTGAGGAGCGGGAAGGCGCAGTCGTCCAGCTCCATGGCCACGCCCTCCAGGGCGCCCAGGGCCGGGGTGATCTCCAGGAGCTGGAGGGCGATCGGCGTGTCCGGCCCGAGCAGGTCGCCACCGGCGACGCGGAACAACAGGCTGTAGCCGATCTGGCCGGCAGCTCCGGTGACGGCGACGCGGACGGGCGAGGTGGTCATGCTTCAGGCTCCTGGAGATGTCGGGAGGATCCGGATCGGAGGTTACCGACGCCCCTGTGCCCCCTCGCCATCCAGCGTGCCACCATCGGGCCATGGCCCGGCCGCTGTTCGTGTACGGCACCCTCATGCCCGGCCACCTGCGCTGGGGCGTGATCGAGCCCCATGCCGTGGGGTGGCGCCCCGCCGCCGTCGAGGGCCACCTCTACGACTCGGGGCAGGGGTGGCCGGCCGCCGTCTTCGTCCCCGGCGACGACCTGGTGCGGGGGTGGGCCGTCGACCTCAGGCCCGAGGTGGCCGACGTCGTCCTCGCCCACCTGGACGAGGTGGAGGGGGTGGACACCGGCCTCTTCCGCCGGGTCGATGTCGCCCTCCTGGGCGGCGAGCCCGTCGTGGCCTACGAGCTAGCCTCGCCGCCCGACGCCCTCACCCGCATCGCCGAGTGGACCGACGCCAACGAGGCCTGACGGCCCCTCGGGCTACAGCTGGAGCGACTTGGTCTGGAGGAACTCCTCCAGCCCGTACTTGCCCAGCTCCCGGCCGTTGCCGGAGCTCTTGTAGCCGCCGAAGGGGGCGAGGGGGTTGAAGTTGCCCCCGTTGACCTCGACCTGGCCGGTGCGGATGCGCCGAGCCACGGCCTGGGCCCGCTCCTTGTCGGCCCCCCACACGCCGCCCGACAGCCCGTACGGGGTGTCGTTGGCGATGCGCACGGCATCGTCGACGTCCTCGTAGGGGATCACCGACAGCACCGGCCCGAAGATCTCCTCCTGGGCGATGGTCATGGAGTTGTCCACCCCGGCGAACACGGTGGGGCGCACGTAGTAGCCGGTGTCCAAGCCCTCGGGCGCCTCGGGGCCGCCGGTGACCAGCGTGGCCCCCTCGTCGATCCCCTTCTGGATGTAGCCCCGCACCCGGTCGCGCTGGACGTCGGAGATGACCGGACCCAGGCGGCCGGCACCGGTGACCGGATCACCCACCGTGTACACCGACTCCACCTCGTCGCGGACGATGTCGACAATCTCGTCGTGCCGGTCGCGGGGCACGAGCATGCGGGTGAAGGCGGTGCAGGTCTGGCCGGAGTTGAGGTAGCACGACTGCACGCCCTTGCGGACGGCGGTGTCGAGATCAGCCCCCTCGAGGTCGTCGAGGATCACGTTGGCCGACTTGCCACCCAGCTCCAGGGCCACCCGCTTCACCGTCGGGGCCGCCACCTCGGCCACCCGGGTGCCGGCCCGAGTGGAGCCGGTGAAGCTCACCATGTCGACGTCGGGGTGGGCGGCGATGGCCTCGCCCACCACCGGGCCCGTGCCTGAGACGAGGTTGAACACGCCGGCGGGAAGGCCGATGCCGTCGATGATCTCGGCCAGGATGAAGGCGTTGAGGGGGGCCACCTCGCTGGGCTTCAGCACGATGGTGCAGCCAGCGGCGAGAGCCGGGGCCACCTTGGCGATGATCTGGTGGAGCGGGTAGTTCCACGGCGTGATGGCGCCGACCACGCCGACCGGCTCCTTCACCACCAGGCTGTTGCCGAGCTGCTCCTCCCACTGCACCTCGTCGAGGAGCTGGACGTAGCTGCCGGCCACGGCGGTGGGCAGCCCGGCCTGGATGAGCTGGGAGAGGAACATGGGCATGCCCACCTCCCCGGTGATCGTCTCGGCGATCTCCTGGTTGCGGGCGCCCAACCCGTCGGACAGGGCCTGGAGGGCCTTGGCCCGCTCGGAGGGGTCGGTCTGCGACCAGGCGGGGAAGGCGGCCTTGGCCGCGGCGACGGCCCGGTCGACGTCCTCGGACGTGCCCTCGGGGATCGAGCCCATCACCTCCTCGGTGGAGGCGTTGACGACGTCGATGGTGCCGCTCCCGGTGGAGGGCACCCACTGGCCGTCGATGTAGAGGGAGTCGTAGGCACGCATGATCAGCTCCTGTCCTGAGCGGCCCTGTCGACGGTAGCGGCGGTACGGAGGGAACGCTCGGCGGTGTCCGGGATCGTCAGGAGCCTGTCCGCGCCCGGCATCGCCCGGACTGGGGCGGCGTGGGAGGCTCCTCCCATGACCAGCACGACACCGACCGACGACGTGGCCGAGATCGACATCGCCGCTCCTCCGGAGCAGGTGTGGGACCTGGTGTCCGACGTGACGCGGATGGGCGACTGGAGCCCCGAGTGCTTCCGCTGCTCCTGGATGGGCGGCGCCACCGGGCCCGCCGTCGGGGCCCGGTTCCGGGGGTGGAACCGCCAGGGCCCGCTGCGCTGGGCCACCACCAGCACGGTTCTCGAGTCGGAGCGGGGCGAGGTGTTCTCCTTCGTCACCAAGGCCTCAGCGGCGACGTGGACCTACCGGCTCACGGCGATGCCCGACGGTGGCACCCACCTGGTGGAGACCCGGGCCGACGGCGACAAGCCGCTCACCGCCCGCGCCTTCTTCCGCATCGTCCCCGGGCGGGGCGACCGCCAGCGCGACGGCATGGTCCAGACCCTTCGGCGCATCAAGGCCGCGGCCGAGGCCTGACCAGACCGGCCCCCGGTCAGGCCATCTTCTGCTGGAGGCCCTCGTCGAGGGCGGCGAGGAAGTCCTCGGTGGTGAGCCACTGGGCGTCGGGTCCGACGAGCAGGGCCAGGTCCTTGGTCATCTTCCCGGCCTCGACGGTCTCGATGCAGACCTGCTCCAGGGCCGCGGCGAAGGCCGTCACCTCCGGCGTGCCGTCGAGCTTGCCCCGATGGGCGAGGCCCCGGGTCCAGGCGAAGATCGAGGCGATGGGGTTGGTGGAGGTCTTCTCGCCCCGCTGGTGGGCCCGGAAGTGGCGGGTGACGGTGCCGTGGGCGGCCTCGGCCTCCACCGTGCGACCGTCCGGGGTGGACAGCACCGACGTCATCAGGCCCAGCGACCCGAAGCCCTGGGCCACGGTGTCGGACTGCACGTCGCCGTCGTAGTTCTTGCAGGCCCACACGTAGCCGCCCTCCCACTTCATGGCCGCCGCCACCATGTCGTCGATGAGGCGGTGCTCGTAGGTGAGGCCGGCAGCGTCGAAGTCGGCCTTGTACTCGGCGTCGAAGATGGCCTGGAAGATGTCCTTGAAGGCCCCGTCGTAGGCCTTGAGGATCGTGTTCTTCGTCGACAGGTACACCGGGTACTTCCGGGCCAGGCCGTAGGAGAAGGAAGCCCGGGCGAAGTCCTCGATCGACCTCGTGAAGTTGTACATGCCCATGGCCACCCCGCCGCCCTCCGGGTAGGTGGCGACCACGTGCTCGATCGGCTCGGAGCCGTCGTCGGGCGTGTAGGTGATGGTGAGGGTGCCGGGGCCGGGCACCTTGAAGTTGGTGGCCTTGTACTGGTCGCCGTGGGCGTGGCGCCCGATGATGATCGGCTTCGTCCAGCTCGGCACCAGGCGGGGGATGTTGCTGATGATGATGGGCTCGCGGAAGACGACGCCGCCGAGAATGTTGCGGATGGTGCCGTTGGGCGACACCCACATCTTCTTCAGGCCGAACTCCTCGACCCGAGCCTCGTCGGGGGTGATGGTGGCGCACTTGACCCCGACCCCGTGGCGCTTGATGGCCTCGGCCGCGTCGATCGTCACTTGGTCGTCGGTGGCGTCACGGTGCTCGATGCCCAGGTCGTAGTACTCGAGCTCGACGTCGAGGTAGGGCAGGATGAGCTGGTCCTTGATGAAGGCCCAGATGATCCGGGTCATCTCGTCGCCGTCGAGCTCGACGACCGGGTTCTCCACCTTGATCTTGACCATGGCGCCCGAGAGTAGATGTCTCAGACTTGTCTGCTCAATGCCTCGGGCGGACGGACCGGTGACGCCCCGATGACGGGACGGGTCCCGACCGTCGGGACTGGGGCAGGTTCAGGCCCGCAGGGTGTGACGGCGCCGGGCCACGAGGGCCACCGCTCCCCCGGCCACCAGGACCACAGCCACCCCGACCAGGGGGGCGGTGTCGGTGCCGGTGTCGGGCAGGGGAGCCGCCCCCCGGTCCGACGACGTCTCCTCCACCGGGGTGGACGGCGTGGGCTTGTCGCCGGTGGGTGGGTACTGCTCGGCTCCGGCG